>JBDNCV010000099.1:0-14150 GCA_046719465.1 Anaerolinea sp. | reverse complement strand
GCGCTGCCCAACGTCACCGGCGCGACCAGCGCACCCGCTTCCTGCCCAGCGATGAGCGCGTCGAACTCGCCTTCACAGAACAGCGCGACTTCCCGGTCGGCCAGCCCATCCGCGCCATACAGGCCGTTGATGCTGCCGCCCTTGATCTGCTGGTATTTGGGCGTGCCGCACGCGCGACGCACCTTCACCGTCCACAATGCCCCCGATGCCAACCACGGGATGGTGATGCCGCAGGGCACATTCAACCCTTCGATCACCCGCCAGCCGCGAAAATCGCCCGGCACATAGCCCAGACGAGCGGCGCGAATGGCGCGCGTGGTCAAGCCTCTGCCGATGAGGTAATTCAGCGCAGGTTCGCCCACATCCGACCAGAGCGTGTCTTCCGCCTGACTCACCACACCCTCCGCCCGCCGCTGCCAGTTCCCTTCAGGCGGTTCGGCTGGCGATTTCAGGCATTGGGCTTCCACACGCGGTCGGTCGTCTGCACGTCCGCCCAACACCTCGACGGCTTCAGTGAAGCTCAACCGGCGGTAGTTCATCAGCCAGTCGATGGCATCGCCGCCAGTATCGCATGCGCCAAAACAGCGATAGCCATCCGGCCACACCGCCAGACTGAAGCCCTTCCGTTCATGGTGGAAGGGGCATTTCCACAAATGGGCGCGTCCGCCGCGCACCGCGGCTGGCCCTAAATCCTGCTCAACCAGACGGCGCAGGTCGCAGGTTGCCTTCAAGCCTTGGATATCTATCATCACGCCACTCCTGAATTTCGTCACGCGAACGACAAAAGCCAAAAAGACAAAATTCGATTTATGTCACCAGCGTGACACAATCCGGGTCGATGAGTTCGTACTTCTCCGGCGGTCGTCCACGTCCGCTGTAAGCGTTCTGCACACGCAGAACCCGTCCGTCGTCTTCGAGCGCTTTGAGCGCTTCCAAGACCGCTTTGCGCGGGGAACGCAGCGTGCGGTAGATGTCGCGCACGGTGGCACTGCCGCCGCAAGCACGCAGCAATCCCAGCACCCGCGCTTCCAGCCGCCCCTCTTCGTTTTCGCCCAAATCTGCCAGCAGCCGGTGGGCGGAAGCCCGCCAGTCTTCGACAATCTGCTGCGCCCGAGACCAGTGGGCCGCTGTCACCTGCGGATACGGCGGCTCGCCATCGTCGTCTGCCCAATCCAGCGCCGCCAGCAGGATGGCCACTTTGATGGCCTGCACATGCAAGCGCCCGTAGATGGCACGTAATCGGTCATCCAGTGAGGAACTAGGCGCGGTCATCGCTCGCAGCGCCTGCTCGTAGGCTCGGCAGGTTGTCCAGATGTCAGCCGAGAGCGCCCACCCTTCGCTGGTCTTCTTTTCACCCAATGCATCCGGCAAGGCAGGTTCAGGGAGCTTCTCGTGCAGACGTTTCAGGCGATTGGCCAGATCGGTTGGCGTCTGGCTCTCTTTGGGCGCGGGACGTTCCACATAATCCGGCTCAGGCGTGAGCAGGGCGAAGCGTGCCAGATTGCCGTTGAACCAGTCGGCCGACGAGAGCGCGGTCGCTAACTCTGCCGGAGTCGCTGCGCCCAGAATCGAGAGAGCCGCATCGCGGATGACGACCAACCCTTTGTTGTTCGTGTTGCTGTCGAGATAGGCGGGACAGTCGTAGAGCGTCATGATGAGTTCTTTCAAGCCCGCCATGTAATCTCGACCCATTGATTTGAACAGCCCAGACAGCTCATCCCGCAGCAGACCGCGTTGAGCGGCGTAGCGGTTGCCCTTCTCCAGCCGAGCGCGATCCTGTGGTGGGATGTCGGCGAAGTTGGGCGGCAGCACCCCGCCCAGCATCGACATGAAGTTCTCCGGCGAACCGGGCTGGGGCATGAGCATGTGCGGGATCGCCAGCCGCGCCACTTCAGCGGCCAGACTCAACCCCGCCGACTTGCGGTAATAGGTTGAAACCGCCACCACCATCAGGTAGAGATTGGGAAACACCTGCTGCCGCCACGGGGTCTGGATGTAGAGCCTGCGTCCGACGGCAATGGCAGCCAGATACAAGCCCGCACCCAGATGGAAGTTGAGCGGGGTTTCGTTGGCAGCGCTGCCTGCCCAGCGCAGGTAATCATCCAGCCATGTGCCAACGGTTTGCGCCTGCTCGATCTGCTCAGGCGTCAGGCGCGCGTTTTTGGGCAGTTCGGGCACGATGTTGAGGTCAGCGGCGCGATGGGGCAGTTCCGGCGCAGGCGCGTTCGGGTCAACCGCCAGCACTTCGCGCAGCAGTTCCTGCCCGAGCACCTTGCGCAAAAAGCGCATGTCCTCCGCCACATTGGGGTCAAGATGCGCCAGCAGCAGGCTGGTGACCGGGCTGAGCGGCACACCCTCGTAGGGCAGCCCGACCAATGCCCGCGCCAGCGCATAGGTATCGTGTGGTCTCAGTTCAACTCGGGTCACAGGCCATATCCTCTCTTTGAGGCACAGTCTGTGAACGTGTCGGCGGTGGTTGTTGGCAAGGCGCGACACGGCGCAGATTGAGCTGCTCGTGATAATCCCGCCGCGACCAGATGTTGTATGATCGCAGGTTCGGTTTTGTAATAGCCCGTGTCACCGGTGATTGAGGCACACCAGAAGACATGTTCACCCCTTCTCATTAGAACTAGCGTTCTTATTCAGGGTAATGGCAATGGGCGAAAAAGTCTGGCAAATTTCGCCAGAAACGGCGGGAATTGTTGACAAAAATCTGACGAAGATTGCCACTAGTGTGTCACATACGAATTTACAACCTGTTTGTCACCAAGTTCTATCGGTCAATTGACTTGCCACATATTTGAAACCTGTAATATAATGACACTTCGATAACAGAACGTATATTCTACATCCTGTCGTCACAGAAGGATGGGGTGAGAGAGAGGATCAGCGCCATGCCACAGGTATACGTCGCCCTGCTTGTGCCAGACAGGATCACCCGCAGCGGAATTGAGGGTCTGATCAAAAACGATGGGACAACCCGTTATGAAGTTGTTGTTTGCGAGCATTTTCAAGCCCTGCTGAACCAGTCAAGCACGATTGACATCCTGTTGATGGACATTAGCGGTCTGCGGATGAGTGAGGTCGAAGAGCGTTTCACTCAACTGGCAAAAGCGAAAAGAGCCTTGAAGGTGGTCGTCATCAGCAACCGACTGGCAGTGCTCTCTATTCACCGCATCATGCAGTTGGGCGCAAAGGGGTTTATCTACCGTGATGACTTGGCGGATGCCTTGCTGAATGGACTTGATCTGGTACGCAGGGACATGAACACCTTATCTTTTCAGGCATCGCAGATGCTGACCATGAACAATTATCTGTATAAACTTAATGAGATTAAGCCGCTGGACATGCAGGTTCTGCGGCTGACCACCAGAGGATTGACGGTGAAAGAGATCGCCGCTGAATTAGATGCCTCCACGCGCTCGGTTTATCGTTCGCGGGATAAGCTGCGCGAGCTTCTGAACGCACCGACCATCGAAACGCTCATCAAAGCGGCACACGAGCAGGGTTTGCTCGATCTGGAAGACGATTAGCGCCTGCATCCACACAACCGGAAAATTGCGCTGGATGTGGGCGAACTTCGCCCACTTTTTGTCTCAATTTCCCTTAACGCCACCCCCTGAACCATGATACGCTGGCGATACGCACACGGGGTATCGGAGTGAAGGTGTTATGGCGATACGCATTGTCCTAGCAGATGATGCCGATCTGGTGATCGAGGGCGCACAGTCTGTGCTGAACGCCGACCATCGCTTCCACGTGGTCGGGACAGCGCGTTGTATGGATGATCTGCTCAAGACGATTGCAGCGGTTTATCCTGATGTTGTGGTGCTGAGCGAGTGGATTTACAACCTCGACATCCTCAGCGCGGTGGAAGCCATCCGTCAGGTACGCTCCAGTTTGAAGGTCATCGTCATGGGCGGGCTGGCCGATGGGCTGCTGATCCGCGATTTATTGAGCGCAGGTGTCAGTGGTTATCTGTACAAAAGTGATGATCTGTGCGAACTGCTGGCGACAGCCGTTGCTACCGTTCTGCTGGATCGTCCCTATCTGTCACCGACGGCGCATGCCGAATACCTCATCGCCATGCAATCCCCCAAAGCCAACAAGAAGCTCGACCCGGAAGCGCGGCAGGTGCTGCAGCTGCTGGCGCACGGTGAACACGCCGGGCAGATCAGCGAGCGGCTGGGCATCGACAAGCGCCGTGTGTACTGGGTACGCGAGAAACTGCGCCGCCGCTTCGGTGCCAAGACCAACGAACATCTCATCCAGCGCGCGGCGGCTGAAGGGTTCATCTATCCCTATGATTGACCCCGGGCGCAGCCCCGACATTTTACGATGCGATCCTGAAATACTGCTAACCCCAAACTGGTAATCCTACAGGGTTCGGCACATCGCCTCCGCTACCATGAAATGGCACAACAGCGGAGGCGACGATTGATGCGGCGAGGTCATGCCCTTATCCTCTTGACGATGGCAGCGCTGACCACGGCGGTCTGGGCCGCCGTTTTCGCGCTGCGCCAGTCGCAGCCTGACGATGGGGCGGCATGGCCGACGCTGGTTGTCCTGCCGTCGCTCACGCCAACCCACACACCGACGCATACACCGTCACCCACCCACACGCCCACCGCATCTAGGACACCAACGGTCACACCATCGCCCACAGCAACTGCGACGGCGCTCCCCACGCTGACGCCGACGCTCGCAGCGCGGGTGCTGGACATCAGCGCGGTCATGCCCGGGGTCTACCTCCCGCCAACAGCCACGGATCTCCCATTCGGGACGATTTTACTGCCCGCGCCGCCGCAGCCCATCGAGCCGCTGCCGGATGCGACCCATGAACCGCCGCCGTATTGGGGCTGGTACAGCTTCGAGTCAGATCACCCATGGGTGCAGTACAGCACGCCGTGGCAGGCGCGGCAGGTGGTGGCTGCCAGCCGAGGACAGTATCACCGCTCGGAGAACCTACAAAGCGATGTGACCTTTCCGTTTGAGGGTGAAGGCTTACGCATCCGCTATGTGGCTGCACAGAACATGGGCATGTTTGACGTGATCGTGGATGGCGTGGTGATTGACACCGTGGATGCCTACGCGCCGGAACTGCGCTTCCCCGGCACGCGGGTCTATTTTGTCGGGCCGGGAGCGCACACGCTCACCCTCCGCAGCGCACAGCGCAAAAACAACGCCAGCGAAGGCTATGTCGTCGGGCTGGACGCCATTCAGGTGTTTCGCGGCACAGCCAACACCTTGATTGTGCCACCGCCAGCGGCGAGTGCCACGCCCACACCCCAACCCCGTCCGGCGGCGGGCGCAGTGCTGGTCGCCGCACCGCCCACCCTGCAGCCTACCGTAACCCCTGTCGCGCCCGAACTGCTGACGGTTTCAGTCGTCATCGCCTATGACGAGAACGGCAATCGCGCGGTGGATCCAGCCGAAGGCGTGGCGGGGATTCCAGTGCGGGTGGTGGAGGTCGGGACGAACCGCGTCATCTCGCAGGCGTTCACCGACGCGCAGGGCTTCGCGCGGCTGCAGGTAGTCACCTTCGTTCAAGCGCGCGTCGTCGTGCCGTACTTCGGCAAAGGGTGGGACATCCCGCGCAGTCGCGGCAGGGGGCAGGTGGCCTTCACCCTGCTGCTGCAGCCGGGCAACCAGCCGGGCTTGATCCCTTGAGAGGATGGAACCAGATGAAGGCAGTCCAGCATCTTGTTGTCGTGCCGCTGTCGCTGCTGGTGTTGGCTGTGCTGGCTTGCGGCACAGTCGTCACCGAACAGGCGTCCTACACCTGCCCAACGCCTGTTCCGCAGCCAACGCCAACCGTGCTTCTACTCCCCGGAACACCGCTGCCGCCGCTGATCATCCCGCCTGCTGCTGCTTCGCCTACACCCTACACCATCGCGCCGCCGTGGGATTTCTACCTCGGCGATGCGGTGTTTGTCGGGCAGCGGGGCGCGCCGCTGCGTTTGCGCTTTCGCTTGCAGGACGTGCAGGTTCGGTCTGCGGGCGCGCGGAACTTGGTGACGTGGCAGCTGGAAATTCGCAATCTGGGGAGCACACCCTATGAGACCATCCCCGTCGCGCTGATGCTCATCACTCGCATCACCACCGCCAACGGCAGACAAACAGGTACATGGCGCACCTCGGAAGCGGCGATGAGGGCGGCGGGCTTCACGGATGAGAACTACGACCGGCTTTTGCCCGGCCTGACACGGCTCTATCGACTGGCGGCGTACATCCCTGCCGGACGGCCTGACCAGTTTACCTACCTGCTGGACGGGGACGGCAGCAACCGCATCACTTGGACGAATCAGGGCAATCCGTATTGTTCTGGCGACGTGGCGGATTAGGGAGGAGCACGAGAGCTATGCCTGATTTCGGGCGGATGATCGATGAACTGATCTACAGCGTGATTGTGATGATCGCTGGGGTGCATTGGAGCCTGCAAAAAGCGGTCATCATGGCAGGCTACACCATCAAGCTGATCAACCAGTGGCTGATTGAAAACGCCTTCGGGCCGATCATCGCGCAGACCAACGACAGCCTGAGTGTGGCGGTGAGTTATGTGTTTATCATCGCTTTGCTGGTGCTCGGTCTGACCTACCTGCTGGCGGCGCAGGGGCGGCTGGATGTGGTCAGCCCGCGCAGCGCCCTCGTATGGCACGCGGCGGGTGCGCTGTTCTTCGCCATCGGGCCGAGCTTCTATCAGGGCATGAACGACTTTCGACTGAACATCGCGCAGGCGATGTATCTCAGCGTGCTGGACGGGCTGGACAGCCATGCGGGCGATTTCTCGTCGCTCGCGCAGGTGACCTCCAGCGATCTGGGTTTAGGCGCGCTGTGCGACCAGTTCGACGTGTACCTGCCCGGCGCGACCGGCCCGGGGGCGATTGACGGGCTGGACATTGCGATGGCGTACCTGCGCGGTCACGCCCGCGACGTGATGGGGTATCCGCAGCCGGTGTTCTCGCCCGGATGTGGCCCCTACCTGCAAAACCCCAACCCCTCGACATGGGCCGGGGCGGGCGGCACATCGGTTGTGCCGATGGACTGGAACATGGCAGGTGGCTACTTCGACCACAACAGAGCGCCCATCCAGTGGGATGCTTTGACCACGCACGAACGCACGGCGGCGGTGTCATGGGCGGGCGCATCGCAGCAGCGGGCGCTGACGGCATGGCCGCTGCTGATCTTCGCGCTGGTCGAGCAGGTCGTGCACCTGCTGATTACGATAGCGATGGGCATCACGTTCATCTCGTTTGGCATCGCCATCCTATTCGCCTTCTTCAAGCGCACTGAGAGCATCGCTCAGAATATCATCAACCAATGGATTGAACTGATCGTGCAGACGACCATCATCGCCCTCATTCAGGCGCTGGTGATCGGGTTCTTTCTGGCAGGCACGGCGACAGGCAGCGCCGCCGCCATCACCGGTATCGGTCTGCTGTGTCTGGTCTTCATCCTGATTACCATGTGGTCGGGCATCAAGGCGGTCTGGAACAGCTTCAACCGGCTGTTCAACGCCATGAGTCAGGTCACAGGTGGGGTGATGGTCGCGCCCGGCACGGCGGCGCTGGCAGCGGCAGGTGCTGGCGCGTTGGCGACTGGCGCGGCGGCGAGTGTGGGGTCAAACGCGCTGGCAGGCATGACCGCGCTCAATCGTGGGGCGACGCTGGCGCAGGCGGCTGGTGTGGCGTTTGGCGGTTCCCAGACGCTCAGCGGCGCAGCGCGGACGCTGGCCTATCTACCCGGCGCACGGAATACGGCGCTGGGCGAAGCGGCGGAGCAGTTCACCGAAGGCAGCATCACGCGGCAGGTGGCGCGCAGTGTCCCGATTGTCGGGCGTATCGCTGGGCCGATGGTGGGCGCGTCTCTGCTCAGCAATCGTGATCCAGCGCAGGCGGAGGTCAACAAGCAGGGGCAGGTCGTCAACCGTCCGATGCTTGTTCCAGCGGTTGGAGATAGTTTGGACAGCTGGACGATCCCGCGTCGCATGGGCGCGTTTGTTCCAATCGGTTCCGCGCCCGAAACGCCAGCGACGGCAAGCGATGCTGACACCCGTCGTCAGCGCGAGCGCAGCGACCACAACGCCGCGATGGTCAGCGAAGAGATGGAGCAGCACATCTCGGATGCCCTGCGCGCCCACACCGGCACGCACTCCATGCTCGGTTCGATGCTGACGCAGGATCGCAGTTCAGGGGGTAGTGATCGTCTTGAACAAGCGGCGGA
The DNA here is from genome assembly GCA_046719465.1 of Anaerolinea sp. GTDB lineage: Bacteria > Chloroflexota > Anaerolineae > Aggregatilineales > Phototrophicaceae > JANWYT01. Next base: position 5,927 of record JBDNCV010000099.1, on the reverse strand, counting down.
TGCCTTGCTGCGAGCTGCCCAGATGCCGATGCAGTGGATGCTGGGGCAAATGCGCGTGGCCGGTGCGCCCAATGTCGCCAGTGTCATGGGCGATGTGGTTGGGCAGGCGCAGCGTGAGCGCCAGCAGGCTGGGCAGCCTGTCAACGCGGGCATTGACCATCTGCAAGTCGCCGACCGCATGGCGCGGGCTGTCGGCGTCACCCCGCAGGAGGCAGGCAGCTCGCCCATCCCACGTGACCTAGCGCGGTTTGGGCTGTTCGTGGATCAGGCGCTGCGGCTGGGGTTGTCTCCCCAGCAGACCGAACAGGTGGCGCGTGAGGTGCAGTCCTCGCCTGAAGGCAAGATGCAGCCCGCCACTCGTGACTTACTGGATAAGCAGGTACAGACCACGCAAAACGTCTCGTGGGTCAAAGCGCGGGACGAGGTAGATCGGCTGGAACACAGCGCCCGGATGCTGCCGCCGGAGATCACCGCTTACGGCGCGATGCGCGTACCTGTCGAGAACCCGCAGCCGCAGGTGCAGGTGACCGTCGATCCGACGGTGCAGGTGAACGTACAAGCCCCTGCTGAAGATGATTATGACAGCGCCATGCGACGTGAGTCAGCGCTGGGGGGCAGCGGCAGCGTTATTGGAGGCGCCTCATGACCGAACCGCTGCGATTCCACACCCTAGACGAACTTCAGGCGCTTTCGCTGGCAGAATTGCAGGCGCTGTGGGAACTCGTGCCCACTGAGCGTCAGCGGGCTTATCGCACCGCGTATGACCGTGAGGTGCGCAATGCAGGCGCGATTGGTTCCGACACACTCGAACGGCAGGTCGCCGCTGACCTGCTCAAACGCTACGATGACTCAGCGCTGGTGCCGGTCGGGTCGCGCTGGGCGCGGACACCGCGCCGTGTGCAGGAAGCGGCCCGTGAGAACGATCTACCGGATGGTTCCGACGAAGCGCAGATGCGCTCATCCAGTAAGCCTTTACCAAAGATGCTGCTGATCATCGGATTGCTGGCGCTGGTCTTCGGCGCTGTGCTTCTGCCGCGCTTGTTCCGTGGCGGCACTTCTAGGGGCGGCGAAATCGAAATTACACAGGACGTCAGTCCGACTCCGACGCCTGTCGTCAGCCCTACGCCCACCCCCCTCGCGCTCGAAGCGCAGGACGATGTGATCACGGGCGGGGATCGGGAACGGGCTGTCGCCTATCCGGTCAACTTGCAGGTCGTGCTGCCTGATGGTCGTTCTGCCCCGCGAGTCTGGGTGGTGCAGCGGCGCGCCGTCCGCGCTGCCGAATGGAATTACGACCCCAACCCCGACATCGCCTCGTTTGTCAGCGGCATGAGCGTGCGTCCGGTGATCGGCATCCCCTATTCCGAGGACAACGCTGCATGGTTTGCTTCCATGCAGGAAGGCACGGTCTTCAACTTGACCATGAACACCGGCGCGATCCTGCGCTACGAGTTCGCCGCCAAAACCGAGGTGCGCCGCAGTGATACCAGCATCTTCCGGCAGGTCGGGCCGGGATTGGTGCTTCTGCTGATCGGTGAAACGGATGCGGACGGCTTGCCCACCGCGACGCGCACACTGGTCACGGCAGCGTATCCGCCGGAGCAGGAACTCTCGCGCGGCGGCGGTCTGATCGGCTTGAGCTTCAACGTGCAAGAAGGCGTCATCGGCGAGACGCTCCAGCTCGGCGATGCGGCGACCCTCACCCTGCGTGATGTACGAACAGCAGCAGATAACCCTGATTTACCCACAGGGCAGCAGGCGCTGGTGTTCAACCTCGATGTGGGCGCGGGCGTGGACGATCTGGATACCTCGCTGTGGCGCGTCGAAGTTTACGATGCAGGCGGGCAAGTGTATTTGCCCCACACCCTCGCGCTGGATGCAGCGGATGACAGCGCAATCCCTGTGAGTATCCCCTCGCTGTCGCTCATCCCGGCCTCTGTGGGCTATATCGTGCCGACAGATTTTCCCGGCGGGAGGCTGGTCATCTCCGATGGTGGCGGGGGGGCGGTGTCGTTCCGTTTCACGCTGACCGCGCCGGAGGTTGAGGTGCAGTATGACGGCATCGACGTGCGGCTGGTGAGCGTGACCACGATTGCGGGGCAGATCACCACCCGCCTGCGGATTTACAACGGGCAGACCAAGCCCGCGACTTTCACCCCCGACGACATCTGGCTGGCACTCGGTTACGCGCCAGACCCGCCCGGCCCACGTAATCCGGCAGAGGGGATGCCGCCCTTCGAGCTGCTGCCAGAGCAAGCGGTGAACCTGACGATCGTCTGGTACTGGGCGGATGAGCCGTATGGGGCGCTTCAGGTGGGCAGGTATCGGTGGGCGATTCAGTTATCCCGATAACCTTATGGAAACCTCTTGATGTTGAGAAGTTTTCATAGGGTTCATGTTGAGATACATACGAGGTTATGATTTATCCTTTGGGAACGGTTTGGTTATGACAAGCAGGGTTAACCAAATGAGCATTGATGACATCGTAACATTGCATAAATTAGGGATGATGAAACCGTGAGCAACTTTGTGCCGAAACCCAAAGGGTTCATTGATGTCTAAATACCATTTTATCACTCTAACAAGGTTAGCCCCTAAATGTTGCTTAACATCAGCGTCACTAAGTAAGTCTCCAAGCAGCTTCTGTCCCCATACAGTCCCCTTTGCGTTTGCATCTAATTTCTTGACAGCAATGCTGGCTTCTTCCGCCCAAGTCCGCAGCGTATTTTCAAGTTGTGGGATGAGGATATGAACAGAGCTAATGTAATCCCGCTCAAAGTGTCTGTGGATGCCTTGTTGAAGTATGCGCCAGTCGTAATTCACTGCCAAGCTTGAGGTCGAGAGCAGGGCAGTAATGTCCGCTTCCGTTAAATGCCCATCCTTTTGCCAAGAGAGAAACAGAGTACCGATGATAGTAGCTATCTGTTCCACGTATGTTATCTCTAATAAACGGATAATTTCGCTATCGCCTTTACGGAAATCAGTTCGCGGATTGCCATATTGATCTATGTCTCGCGCAGGTATCCAGCCAAGTAATCCGGCATTCTGATATTTTTTAGCTCTCTCAGTAATAATGGCATCATTGATAACGAAGCGTTCATCCTTGAGCAAAGTTTCTAATTTATTTTCAATAGCATCATACTCATTTTTCACCTGTTCGGGAGAAGGTAAAAGTTGCTCTGTAGTAATATTCTCTACGGTTCGGGCAAGTATCTTGTTTAAGTCGTCCTCAATTGAATTGGGGGTGGGCGGCTGACCATGTAGCATCTGGCTTATTTGACTTGCCCGCTGGAAGAGTTGTTCGGCTTGTTCCCTTGTGCCTAACTGTTGGGCTATTTTGCCAGCTTCTGTATAACAGGATTCCGCGTGCACCAAATTCCCAGTAGCAAAACTATTGTGGGCTTCTAGGGGAAGGATGACACAGCGAAATCTATCTATCGCATCTTCTATGTTGCGATCACCGCCTGCTAGACCCCTAGCAACAGAAACCGCGCTTCTCAGTAACCAGAAATCCAAGTGGTGTTCGTGTAACTTCTCACGTGTCAGTCCTAGCAGACGCTCCCTAACTTCCTGCTTGGTTCCCGCTTTAAACTTTTCGAGACAGTCTGTTACGTCCTGTAAAGCTAGCAGCAGTTGAATCGCAAATGTAATCGTGCCTTTGTCAGAAGTATCAACTAACCAAAAAAGGCTGGTGAGGAGCCTGATGCTCTCCTCCTTTTTGCCAAAGCTACAGTAAATGTCTAATGCTCGTTTGTAGCATTGCGTTACTCGGAATTGCTCATCGTCCGCCTTAGCAGCAAAATTCTTAACCTTTCTAGGTGAACCTGTTGGTACATCGTCGTCAGATCTGAACCGGTTGATGAAGTTTTCACACATCTGAGCCTCAAACATGGCTCTTGTGTAGTCGAGTTTACTCATAATCATTCCTAAGCTACAAAACTGACACCTGATTATTTTAGCACATACATTCAGATCGACATATCGCTCCCCTGTCCTGAAAAACTCCCAAGCCAAACCTGAAAAAATCGGACGGTCGCGCCACCTCACTTTGATACGCTGGAAGTGTCAGGGACTCGAATTCGAGGAGGATTTTTCGTTGGATCTCGCAACCGCCATTGAGCAGTTTTTCGGGGATGTGCAGGCGGCTGCACAGACCATCGCACCGCTGATCGCCGTGATCGGCTTCATCGGGCTGGGCGTGATGTACATGGGTTCCAGTTGGCCCATCATCGGCGACTGGAAAAAGGACAACCCCAAAGCCGCCAATCAGGTGGTGGTGGGGCTGCTCTTCGTCATCTTCGCTTCCAGTGTCACCGCCCTCATCTCGTTCACTTAGTGCTGCATGTCGGGTTATGGGTGTGGGGCGGTGACATCAGCGCCCCATCACCCGCGTCGTGAGGCGAACATGGCCGCAGATTTCAAATCCCATGTGTTACGGCGCGACGAAAAGGGCTTGTTCGGCATCCCGTTCAAGCGCTTGCTGCTGGCGGGTGTGGGCGGCGGCATGGCCCACACGATCTTCAACTTGGCGGTGCCCAGCTGGTCGATTCCGGTGGCGGTAGTGACGGCTCTGCTGACCATCGCGCTGACCGGCCTGCGCGGTGGCATTCCCCTGTGGCAGCGGCTGATTTACCGCCTGCGCGGGACGCTGCTGCTCATCGCTGCCCGCTATCCACGCAGTCTCATCGGTCAATTGGCCGAAACGCTGGAACTGCCCGTCGAGCTGACGCGGCTGGACGGAGCGCGGGTCTTTGCGCCGCCGTCACCGAGTGTGGATGTTGACCTGCGCGAGTGGATTACCTTCGCCCACGCTCAGGAGACCGACGGGCTGGTGTTTGTCGATGCGCCCCTCAAGGAGATGCTGGATGAGCGACGTTAGAACCTTCTTGATCGAACCCTTCGACATCATGCTCCACGCCACCGAAGAAGGCGTGCAGGCGCTGCAGGCGCGCTTTTCGACTTGGCTGCGGACGCTCAACACCCCGGCGCGCTTTGTCTGCTGGCAGATGCCCGCCACGCTGGACGAGAAGATCAACGCGCTCAGTCGAGCAGCGAACGAGACCGACGATCCACAGCGGGCGCGCCTGCTGATGGAATATCGCCGTTACTACGAACAGCTCGACGACAATGCCGAATATCAGCGGGCGCTGTGCGGCATGGCCGTCTGGAGCGACCAGAACGCCCGCGCTCTCGCGGGTGGCATGGGGTCTTCCTTTGACACTTTTGTGGTCGAAGGCACATGGCCCGCGCTGTTCAACGGCAAATACGAAATCCGCGACGCGCCGTTCTGGCATCTCGCGCCAGTGGGTCGTCCGGGCGGTCGTCCGCTGTGGGCGATGTTGAACAGCTACGAGTTTGCGCCTGCGACGTGGAACTTCTTCCGTCCGCTGCCGCCCTTGCTGCGGCTGAATTTTCCGCTGGCGCTGTCGGTGGACATCCCGAAAACCTATGAGCGCAACCGCGCGATTGACGCGCTCGAAGGCATCATTCAAGCCTATGATGTGCATCTCTCCTCGGTGAGCGGTGAGGATAGTCGTTCGGTGCAGCGCATTACCGACTGCCGCAGAGCCTTGCAGGAGATCAATGCTGGGGATGCGCTGCATCTGGCGCAGCTCAGTGTCGCCATCGCCGCTGACGATCTGGACACGCTCAGGGAGCGGGTGCAGGCGGTGGCGCATGAGACGAAGGCGTGGTTTTCCCTGCGGCACGAAGTCGGCGAACTGCTGGCGCGGACTCTGGGCTTCTTCGCCGCCAAACGCACGACAGAAATTGGACTGCCGGATACAACATGGCCGGTGGTGTCGCGCGAGCTAGCGCTGATGCTCGCACCGCTGGGCTACCGCAAGCTGTCCGCGACGGATGGCGTGTTACGGGGTGAAGCCGTCGGCGCGTCCTACCCGGTCTTTCATAACTCGTGGCGGGACAAA
>JBDNCV010000098.1:0-14206 GCA_046719465.1 Anaerolinea sp. | reverse complement strand
GCCACAATATGCGAGACATCCGCTCTCAGGAGGCTGCTGACAGCCAGCCCAGTGCGACCCTCGATCAATTGGATGGCACGCTGTAAGCTATCGATACTCAATGAACTGCCGTAGGTCAGATAAGGATAGTCTAATTATACTATGAGGCAACAGCCGCAAACAAAGAGAGAAAATTGAGGCGTGTCTGACATCAAGACGGAGCTGCCCATGATTGCCACTGGATGGATGGACGCGGCCAAACGCATACAGGTGCTCCTGACCGCCTTCTGTGCGCTGCTGCTCATTCACCCCACACAGGCGCAAACGCCGATTGAGTTCACCGCGGGCGGGCCGCTGGCCTATGGCGGCGCTGAGTGGCAGGCCAACGGCCTCATCAACCGCGTGATCTTCTACCCCAACGACGTGATCGAGGTGGGGATGGCGGTGGGGATGCGCTTGCCAGATGGCGACGTTAACCTGCCGTATCGGATGCGCGCCGCGCTGGCAGTTAAGCCGCTGCACACCCCCAGCGGCCTTCAGCTCCCCTATGACCCGCGTGAGCCGTGGTCACCTTTCACAGAGGCGGGCGTGCCGCTCAGCAACGTGAACTTGCCCGTGCGCCTGCTGCAAACCGTCGAGACGAGCGAGATCACCGTGATTGACGAACGCACGCTGTCGTTTCGGCTGTTGTTTCGCGCCACGCTGCCCGCTGACCTTGAGAGCGGCTACTACGCGGTGATGCTGCTGGGGAGCGCGGCCATCGGCGACAGCGACCCCTTCGACTGGTACGAAAACCGCATCTTCAGCACCCGTGGGACGGGCGCAGCAGGCGAGGTCGATCAGCGGCTGCCGCTGGTGCTGCGCGTGGGCGATGCTGCGCCGCCGCTGGTGGAGTGGGTGCTGAACGGGCAAGCGCTCCCGCGCGAGTCGTTCGCGGCGCTTGCACAGGGGCGGGCGATTGTCCAGCCGCCCGGCCGCATGAACCTTGCGCCGGCGCTCGTGGCGTTGAACTTTCCGCCGGTTTTTCCATCAGGCGGGTTGACTGGTCGCATCGAATCGCTCGGCACGCGCCGCCTGCTCGGCTCTGCATCTAACCCTGTGGTGAACACGATCCCGCTGCCGATCACGACGTTCACTGGCGGCGCGCTGCGCGGGAGCTTCTTCCAGCTTCAGACGGCGGATCCTGCTTACGGTGTGGAGTTCGTGCGCTACGGCATTTACCGCGTCATCCTGCGCGGCACGCTCAACGACCGCTTCGGCAACCAGTATCGCGGCGGCGGCACGTATGAGATCGCCATTGCGGAGCCGCTGACGCTCATCCCGCGCCTCCCTGACGGCTACCCGCTGCCGATCAACACGCCGTTCACGTTGGGCTTTGAGGCGCTGCCGCATGTCACCGGGCAGGCGGAGGTGGTGGTGGACTTTGCGCCTGCCGACGGCAGCCCGCCGACACAGCGTTCTTTCCTCGGGAGCTTGCGCGCGGGGCGCTTTCAAGCGTTTGAGCCGATGCAGTTTGACCGCGCGGGCGTGTATCGACTGCGCTATCGGGCGCAGGCGCTCGACGCGGAGGAACGCCTTTGGTTTGCGGAGCGCGTCTCAGTTGGCGTAGTCGTTGACCCCGCCAGCCCAATTGTGGCGCGGGGGCGGCGCGGCCTTGACGGCTACACGCGCCACCCACAAGCTCACTTCGACAGCGCCGTGTACCCCTTCGACGCTGCGCTGAGCGAGACGCTGGTGAACACCCCCTACCACGCGGGCGATCTAGTCACCTTGGCCCCGTCGGAGCGCGTCGCGCTGCGCCCTGTGCTGACCTTCCAAGACCTGCGCGGGGACACTGCGGCGCGGCTGCTTGTGCGGCTGCGCGGCTTTAGCAACCCCGAAGGCGACCTTGAGGAGCTGCTGCGGCGCGACAGTCTGCCGGTGATCTACCCCGGTGGCTACGGCTTCCTCACCCTGAGCGCCCCCGCAGGCACGATCAACGTCATCGGGCAGGGCAGCGCAGACGGCATCTACACCCCACGCATTGCGCTGAACAACTTCCCAACGGGGGCGGCGCTGCTGTGGTTTGGCGGCGTGCGCCTGAGCGACCCCGCGCAGGTGGCGGGCTACGGCGCGGGGGTGCGCATCGGTGGGCAGGGTGCGCGCGTCGAGCGGGGGGCAGATGCGCCGCAGCAGTGGCTGATGCTCAGCGGTGGCGATGGGGCGGTCTTGCCGCTGCGCCAGTCGTTCGAGTGGTGGCTGCAAGCCTTCCCGCCGCGCGCAGACGGCGTTTACAGTGTGCGGCTGCAAGCCCCCAACGGCGTAAGCCTACGCCTGCCTGCGCAGCCCGTTGGCGGCTTCGGCTTGTACCGTGTGATGGTGGATGGACGCCTGCTAGATCAGGCGGGCGTGTGGCAGGTGGCGCTCCAAGATGAGCTTGACCGCACGACGCTGGCGAGCGCGCGCTGGGTGGCGCTGCCGTCGGAGGCGCGCTTGACGCTGAGCGGCGCGGCGATTGTGCCGGTCAGCGGCGGGCAGGCCACCGTGCGGGTCGACGTGCCAAGCGGCTGGCGCAGCGTGCGCGGCACGGTGATCGTGCATCACCCGCAGGGCACGGTGGAGACGCGCGAGACAGCCGTCACCGGCGCGACGTGGAGCGTGACGCTCAACCGCGCGGAGTGGCTGCGCCGCAGCCCGTGGGCTGACGTCGGCCCGCTGCGGGTGACGCTGCTGCTGAGCGGCCAAGATGCCGATGGGCAAGCGCTGCTGGCCGCGCGTGAGCTAACCGTGCAGGCGGGGAGGGTGATCCGTGTGGATTAGAGAGGCGCACGTGCGCGTTACGCTGCGGCAGGGGGCCTCAGCCCCCACCCCTTCTCCCGCGGGAGAAGGGGCACAAGTCCTCTCTCTACGGGAGAGGGGATTAAGGGGTGAGGCCTTCCTCAGCCGAATCGGCTTGCTGGTGGTCGCGCTCTTGATCTGCCTGCCGCCGCTGCAAGCGCAAACGCCCGCGCCGCTGCTCACGCTGCCGAGCGCGAACGCCGTCGCCAGCGTAGGGCGCGCTTACGCGCTGCTCCCGTCGGGTGAGGTGGCGGTGGTCAACCCATCGGCCTTCAGCGTGGGCGTGGTCAACCTGCGGACGCGCGCCCTCAGCCGTGAGATCCCGCTCAGCTTCGCGCCGCAGCGTCTGCTGCTCATGCCGGAGCGGGCGCGGATCGCGGTGCTGTCGGAGGGCGCGCCCCGCCTCGCTGTGATCGACGTGGCCACGCTGACGGTGGCCCGTGAGATCGAGCTTGACGTGCCGCTGCTGGCGGGGGCATCGGCGCAGGGCATGGCCGCCCTCAGCCCGTCGCGCGTGGTCGTTGGCCTGCCCGATCGCTTGATCGAGGTTGATCTGCTGACGGGCGAGACCGTGCTGGCGGCGCGCCTGCCGAGCGGCGGCGTGCTGCTGGCCGCGTGGGGCAGCTATCGCTACCGCATCAGCGAGCGCGGCGAGTTTGAGGTCATCGGCGTGGGGGGCGTGCGCGTGACGGCCCCGCTGCCCACGGGCGACCGCGTGCACCGCGTGGGCGTGCCCGCGCTGGACGCGCGCAGCGGTCTGCTGTATGTGCCGCTGACCCTGCGCGCTGAAGGCGACCCTGACCTGCTGCCGTTTGATGCGCAGTTCAGCGCGGTGCTGGCCGTGATCGATCTGGCGCGGCCCGGCGTGCGCGATTGGATCCGGTTAGACGTGGCCGATGGCGTGTGGCATCTGCCGTCGGCGGCGCTGCTCAACGCGGATCGCACGCGCTTGCTGCTGGTCTACGCCGCCAGCAGCCGCCTCTCTGTGCTAGATGTGCGCGGCGGGCGGCGCATTATCACGACGACCGTCGGGGCGCATCCAATTGACGTGGGCTTCAGCGCCGATGGCCAGTTCGCTTTCACCCTGAACCGCGTGGATGGCACGCTCACGCTGTTGGATGGGCGCTTGTTCGGCGCGCCCGAGAGCATCCCCACCACCGAGCGCACGCCGCAGCCCGTCGTCAGCGTGGGGGAGCGCTGGTTCTACACCGCCGCCGACCCGCGCATCGCGTGGAACCACGCCATGAGCTGCGCTACCTGCCATGCGCCGCGCGGCGTGCTGACCACCTATGCTGCCCGCAGCGACGATGAGCTGAGCGCCTTCTTAACGGCCCACATCGTCAACGCGCAGGGCGGCAGCGGCCTCAACGACGTGGACTTGGCGGCGCTGGTGGCGTTCCTGCGCAGCCTGCCCTAGCCACCCGCCCACATGAACAGATGAAACGCCGGACGCTGAAGCATCCGGCCAAGTCCGCACCCCTTGAAGGGGGCTTCAGCCTCTGGCAGATAGCAGCCACCCGTCGCCGGTCAGACACGCTCTGAACACCAGCTAAATTCATCTTTAACCCTTGCAAAAGATCTCAAGGGTTCGTTATATTTATCATGATTCTTTGTTTTATTGGTTCGAGGTGCCATGTCTACCGATACAATGCGGGAATATCTAGCGGAGACGTACCGCATTGCCTACTATCAGCAGGGCGATGCTTACGTCAGCACGTCGGCGCTGGCAGAAGTGATGGGCGTCAGCGCGCCCGCTGTCACGCGCATGGTGCAGCGCCTGCGTGATTTGGGCTACCTCGAGCATGAACCTTACCGCGGGGTGATCTTGACGCCGAATGGCGAACGTGAAGCGCTGCGCACCATCCGCAAACATCGCATCGTGGAGCGCTTCCTCGTCGATGTCATGAAGTTTGGCTGGCATGAGGTGCACGACTACGCCGACGACTTTGGCGCGAGCGTCAGCGATGCACTGGCCGAGAAGATGAACGAGATGGCGGGCTTCCCGCGGCGCTGCCCACACGGAGAGCCGATCCCGCGGCCTGACGGCACGATGCCGCGCGTCGTCGATGCGCCGCTGCACGACGTGGCCACCGGCCATGAATACGTCGTCAGCCGCGCCAACACGCACGACGGCGACATGCTGCGCTATCTAGATTCGCTGGGGCTGCGCCCGGGCACGACGCTGCACTTGATCGACCGTGCCCCGTTCAACGGCCCGCTGCGGGTGCGCGTGGGCGAGTCAGAGCACTTCATCGGGCATGAGATGTCGCGCGTGCTGCGCGTCTGCACCCGCGACGAGTTTGAGTTGGTCTGACGCCTAGCTGCGCACGGTGAAGGCGTGCAGCAGGATCATCCCCCAGCCGATGACGAACGCGATCCCGCCGAACGGCGCAACCGCCCCCATGATCCGCAGGTTTTGCAGCGCCAGCACGTATAAACTCCCTGAAAACAGCACAATCCCGACGACGAAAGCGACCCCTGCCGCGTTGAGGTAGACCGAGTTCTGCTGGCCAGCGAGCAGCGCCACGATCAACAGCGCCACCGTGTGGATCAAATGATACTGGACAGCGGTCTGATAGGTGCTGAGGCGGTCGTTGGCCACCAGCAGCGCGTTGAACGCGTGCGCCCCAAAAGCGCCCAACCCAACCCCAGACATCCCTGCGGCGGCTGCCAAGATCAGCAGTACCGTTTGCATGTGAGAAGCTCCTTTGTGTGCTGATGTGTGCTGAGAGGGAGTATAGCGAAAGGGGAGCGGGCTGCTCTAGTGGGGAGTGGCTTGATATTATGCACAAGTCAGGGACGAGTGAGCAGGGGGCAGTGATCAAGTGAAGAAGTTGAAAGCCTCAGATGTCGGACGCTGAAGCATCCGGCTGAAGCGCGCCCTGAAGGGGGCTTCGGCCCCCGCGCCCCAGCCAGAGGCTTGAGCCTCTGGCGGTCGGCGGTCATCTCGAAGGGGTTACAGCGTTATTTGCTGGTGCGGATGTTGATCTTCTTGGGCTGGCTGGCCTCAGCCTTCGGCACGATGATCGTCAGCAGGCCGTTCACATAGTCGGCTTCGATCTTGTCGCCTTGCACCGGCAGGCCAAAGCGCAGGCTGCGGCTGAACTTGCCATAACGGCGTTCGCGGATCAGCAGGCGCTCATTTTCCTGACGAGCTTGCTCGTGCACTTCTGCGGTGATCGTCAGCACGTCATCATCCAGTTTGACCTCGATATGCTCAGGGTCAACCCCCGGGATGGGCGAGGTCACGACGTAATCGGTCTCACGCTCGACGACGTCCAGCGCCAGCGTCACGTTCTGATTCGGGAAGCTCATGGCCTCATCAAAAAAGCGTTCAATCAACGAGTTAGTACGGGGACGACGCATCAACATAGTGAAATCCTCCTGTTCATAAGATGATTGGTCGTTGGCACTTTTACTGTAGCGCGGACTGTATATGAGCAATTTATGCGCGGTATAAGAAATCCGTCGGATTCTATAAAAAGACTGTCGGAGGGGTTTCCGCTATAATCGGAGGCATGATCTCAAGGATGGATGCTCATGCGCGTTGGCGTGGACATTGGCGGCACATTTACCGATTTGATCACCTTTGATGCGGGCAGGCTGCGGCTCTACAAGCTCCCCAGCACGCCCGACAAACCCGCCGAGGCCATGCTGGACGGGCTGGCGCAGGTGGCAGGCGGCCTAGACCGCGTGACGCACGTCGCGCATGGCTCTACCGTGGCCACCAACGCCATTCTAGAGCGCAAAGGGGCGCGCGCGGCTCTCGTCACGACTGAGGGCTTCCGCGATCTGCTGTGGATCGGGCGACAGAATCGGCCTGACCTGTACGCGCTCTACCCCAAGATCACGCCGCCGCTCATCGCCCGCGCGGACAGCTTCGAGGCGGCTGAGCGCATCGACCACGAGGGGAACGTGCTGCTGGCGCTCGGCGGGCAGGCGTTGGGGCGGCTGGCAGTGCAGGTCGTCTCGGGCGCGTATGAGTCGGTCGCGGTCTGTTTGCTGTACAGCTTTCGCAACCCAACGCACGAGCGGCGCGTGCGTGAGGCGCTGGTGGCGACGGGCGCGTATGCCCCGTGGCAGATTGTGCTGTCGCATGAGGTGCTGCCAGAGTTCCGCGAGTATGAGCGCGCCAGCACCACCGCGATGGAGGCTTACGTCCGCCCCAAGATGAGCCGCTACATCGGCGCGCTGCGGCAGCAGCTCCCACCGCACACGACGCTGCACATCATGAAGAGCGACGGCGGCCTGCTGAGCGCGGAAGCTGTCCAGCGGCATGCGGCCCACACCGCGTTGAGCGGCCCGGCAGCAGGGGTGATCGGCGCGCTGCATCTAGCGCGGCTCGCGGGCTATGACCAGATCATGACGCTCGACATCGGCGGGACGAGCACGGATGTAGCGCTCTGTGTGGGGGATGTGCCGCTGGCGGCGCACCAGCAGATCGACGGCCTGCCGCTGCGCCTGCGCATGCTCGACATTGAGACCATCGGGGCGGGCGGCGGGAGCCTCGCGCGGGTGGACGCGGGCGGTTCGCTGCGCGTGGGGCCGCAAAGCGCAGGCGCGCACCCCGGGCCGGTGGCCTATGGGCGCGGCGGGACGACCCCCACCGTGACGGATGCCAACATCGTTCTAGGGCGGATCGACCCCGCAGCCTTCCTCGGCGGGCGGATGCCGCTGGACGTGGCCGCGGCGGAGCAGGCGCTGGCGGCGTTGGGGGCAAGCATCGGGCGCGACGCGGCGGCGATGGCGCAGGGCGTGATTGAGGTGGCCAACGCCCACATCAGCCGCGCGCTGCGCCGTGTGTCGATCGAGCGCGGCCATGACCCGCGCCGCTTTACGTTGGTGGCGTTTGGCGGGGCGGGGCCGCTCCACGCTTGCGAGGTGGCCGCGGCGCTGGGCATCCCGCTGGTGCTTGTCCCGCCCTACCCGGGCGTGATGTGCGCGTTGGGGCTGCTCATCGCTGACCTGCGGGCGGACATCAGCCAACCCGTGATGGAACTCGCCACGCCCGACACCATCGCACGGCTGCGCGGGCAGCAGGTCGCGCTGGTGCGGCGGGGGCAGGCGGCGCTCCAACGCGAGGGCGTGGCAGAGGCCGACATGCGCTTTGAGGTCACGCTCGACATGCGCTATCGCGGCCAAGCGTATGAACTCAACGTGCCGCTGGCGGGCGCGGTGGTGCGCAGCTTCCACCACGCGCATGAGCAAGCCTACGGCTACGCACTGCCGGGCCGCCCTGTTGAGATCGTCACGATGCGACTGCGCGCGATTGGCGCGCTGCCCGTGCCGACATTTGAACCGCAGCCGGTGCAGCCACACACGCCGGAAGCCCCCGTCGTGCAGGGGCTGCGCCGCTACAGTCGCGCTGATCTGCGGCCCGGCGCGCGCTTGATCGGCCCGGCGCTCATCACCCAAGAGGACGCGACGACCTATCTGCCGCCTGATTGGGAGGGGTTTGTCGATGGGTATGGGAATCTGCTGCTGGGGCGCTAGCTGTTCGTCGCAATGGCGATAAACCACACGAGCAGGATCAGCAGGCTGAAGAAGCCCTCTGCCAGCGTGGCCAGCAGCAGGAACTTAAGCGCCTGCCCGCCGCCGCGCAGCGCCGCGCTGAGCTGGCGCGCCTGCGCCAGCTGCATGGCAATCACGCCCGCCACGCCGCCGACGAAACTGCCCACAATCGGCACAGGGATGAGCAGCCCGCCCACAAACACGCCGACGAAGAACGCCACGATCCCTAAGCAGCCCACGCCCTCCCCGCGCAGGCCGAAGTAGGGCAGCCACGCCTCTGCGGATGCGCCGACCAGCGCCAGCGCCCAGATCACCAGCAGCGCAGGCACGCTGATCGGGTCAAAGCCGGTGAACAGCCCCGCCAGCGACGCGATCACCGCCAGCAGCAGCGTCACCGGCGCGACCGGAACCAACAGCATCACCATGCTGCCGACCATCAACATGCTGCTGAGAAAGATGAGCGAGGCGTTGGCAATCACTGACATAGAGGGATTATCCTTGCGTGATAGTGCATCATCTGCCTGTGTGTATCATAATGCATCTCAGGCGGCGGCGAGGCTGACCCCGTCCCCACCGTTTGACCACCGATTGGAGGCTTTGCTATGAGCGTTGACGCGATTTCGCTAGCGGTGTTTCAGAACTTGTTCGCCGGTGTGGCGGAAGCAATGGGCGCGACGCTCCAGCGCGCCAGCTTCAGCCCCAACATCCGCGAGCGGCTTGATTTTAGCTGCGCTGTGTTCGACCGCGACGGGCGCATGGTGGCGCAGGCCGCCCACATTCCGGTGCATCTGGGCAGCATGCCCGCCAGCGTTGCCCACGCGCTGGCCGCCTTCCCAGCCATGAACCGCGGCGATCTCGTCGTGTTGAACGATCCCTACCGCGGTGGGACGCACCTGCCCGACATCACGATGGTCTCGCCGGTGTTCGATGCAGATGGGATAGCCTTTTACTTGGCCAGCCGCGCGCACCACGCCGATGTGGGCGGAATGTCGCCCGGCTCGCTGCCGCTCAGCACCGAGCTGTACCAAGAGGGCTTGATCCTGCCGCCAACGCTGCTGCGCTTGTCGGGCTGGTTGAATGAAGGGGTGTTCGCGCTCATTTTGGCCAACAGCCGCCACCCAGAGGAACGGCGCGGCGACCTTGAGGCGCAGTTGGCGGCGCACCGCGTCGGCGAGGAGCATCTGACCGCCATCCTCGCCGAACACACCTCCGAGCGCGCGCAGGCCCACGCCGCCGCCTTGATCGACTACAGCGAACGCCTCACCCGCGCGACGATTGCCGCCCTGCCCGAGGGCGACTATGCCTTTGAGGACGCGCTGGAGGGCGACGGCCAGAGCGAGACGTTGATCCCGATCCGTGTGGTCGTGCGCGTGCGCGGCGACGCGCTGCAAGTGGACTTCACCGGTTCTGCCCCGCAGGTGCGCGGCAATGTGAACGCCGTGCCCGCCATCGTCCAAAGCGCTGTTTACTACTGTGTGCGCTTGCTGGCTGATGAGCCGATCCCGATGAACAGCGGCTGCTTTCGGCCGATTGAGGTGATCACGCCGAAGGGCAGCGTGCTGAACCCGCAGTTCCCGGCGGCGGTGGCCGTCGGCAACACCGAGACGGGGCAGCGCGTGGTAGATGTGGTGCTGGGGGCGCTGGCGCAGGCTGTGCCGTGGCGCATCCCGGCCGCCTCACAAGGGACGATGAACAACCTCACGGTGGGCGGCCCGGGCTTCGTCTACTACGAGACGATCGCCGGGGGGCACGGCGCGTCGCCGCTGGGCGATGGCCTGAGCGGGCGACAATCCCATATGACGAACACGCAAAATACGCCGGTCGAGGCGCTGGAGATGGCTTATCCGCTGCGGGTATGGCGCTACCACCTGCGGCAGGGCAGCGGCGGCGACGGGCTGCACCGCGGCGGCGAGGGCATCGTGCGCGAAATAGAATTCTTGACCGAGGCGGTGGTGACGATCAACAGCGAGCGGCGGCGGCTTGCGCCTTACGGGATCGACGGTGGCCAGCCGGGCCAACCCGGCTTGAACCAATGGCTGCGCCGCCGCACTGTGTCCAAGTTGCGGGCTAAAGCGACCTTCCGCGCGCGGGCAGGCGAGCGCATCGTGATCGAAACCCCCGGCGGCGGCGGGTGGAGCACGAAGAACTTGCCGTAGCGCGGACTTTCATGTGTTGCCCTGCGATGGCTTCGGCGTATACTGACCTGTAGGGGAACAGGGGGCGTTCTTTATGGATGTTGGCACAGTCATTGGTGAGCAGTACACCATTGTTGAGCACATCGGGCGCGGCGGCATGGCCGATGTGTGGTCAGCGCGGGATGCGCGCTTGCGCCGCATGGTGGCCATCAAGACCATCGCTGTCGGCTTGACGCAAGAGATCGACCCTGTGAAGATGTTCCGCAGCGAGGCCCAGACCATCGCCAGCATGGAACACCCCCACATCCTGCCGATCTACGACTTCGGTGAGCACGCGGGCAAGCTCTACATTGTGATGCGCTTTGTGACGGGTGGCTCGTTGGAGCGTCTCATCACCGGGCCGATGCCCCCTGAGGAGGTGCTGCGCATCGGCGAGGCGATTGCCTCCGCGTTGGACTACGCGCATCAGAACAAGGTCATCCACCTTGACCTCAAACCCCCCAACATCCTCATGGACAGCGTCGGCTCGCCCTACTTGGCCGATTTTGGCCTTGCGACCGTGCTCGACCCCGAAGGACGCGCGCGCAACCCGGGCAGCGGCACGCTGCTTTATATGGCCCCAGAGCAGCTCACCAGTGAGATCATCGACCGCCGCGCCGATATCTACAGCTTCGGCGTGATGATGTATCACATGCTGACTGGCAAGCTGCCGTTCGACGGGATGATCCCGCTGGCGCTGCGGCAGATTCAGTTTGGTGACGTGCTGCCCGCGCTGAGCGAGAGCGTGCCGACGCTGCCCGACGCGCTGAGCGAGGTGCTGCGCCAAGCCACTGCCAAAGACCCCAACCAGCGCCCGCCCAGCCTCAACGCGGTGGTGGATAGGATGCGGGCGATCTTGCAGCCCGGGGCGGTGGCGGGCGTGGGAATCGCGCTCGACACGGAGGAACGCGCCCTGCTGGACGCGGTCAGCGTGCAGACCGAGCGGCTCATCGCGTTGGGCGACCGCGACCTGCTGGAAGCGGTGGACATCTACACACGGGCGCGGCACAACTGGGCTGGCGGGCAGGGGCGCTTCCTCGTGAGTTTGACGCACTTCCTCATCATGAGCAGCTATTATCAGGACGCTTGGCGCTACGGCTTGCCAGTGGATCGCATGGGCTATCAGATGCTGCTGCGCGGCGCGTTAGAGTACGACACCGACCTTGACGTGTGGTGGAGCTTCAACAGCGACGACGACCGCCGTTGGGTGTGCCTCCACACGCTGCGCAGCGGCTCCACCCCTGCGCGGATTCGCGCCCTGTATCGGCTGGAGACGCTGCCCGACGACCCCAAACAACCCACGATCCCGCGGCTGGTGGCGCAGGCGTTGGAGATCGAGCCGGACGAAGAGGCGCGGCTGGCGATGCTGCAAGTCTTGACGACGCGCTCCAAGCTGCTGAAGGACGCCAGCACCTACCAAATCCGGTCGGAGTTCATGGGGCGGCTGGTCACGACGATGACGCGCTTGGGGCTGGAGGTGCGCCCGCCGACCGTCTGGCGCGACCCAGTCTACACGCCGGAGATCGACCTGATGATCGCGCAGCAAGCCTTCGATGAGACGTCGCCGCGCGTGGCCGAGGCGGCAGCGCGCAGCATCGGGCGCATGCGCTCGCTGGTGGGGGTGCGCCATTTGGCCAACGAGCAGCGGCGCAAACGCCCGGGCGCGCTGCAAGCGCTGGCGTTGGTGCGCGACGAAGTGCCAGAACTGCCCGAGGTCGTCAGCGCGCAGGGGCGGGCGTATGCATGGCTGGCCAACACCGTCCGCCGCCTCACCGACCGCCCGCTGGATTTGATCCTGCGCTTCACGCTGGCGCTGCTGGGCGGGTGGATCGCCTTCGGCCAGCACATCTACTCCACCTATTTTTCGATTGCGCTGTTCACGCCTCAGCGTTGGGGCAACGCGATTGCGGCTGGCTTGGTGATGGGCGTGTTCGTGGGGCTGTTGGTGCTGGTGACCGACGAATTTTCGCAGCGCTTGCGCAACTTTTGGGCGTGGTGGCTGCGGCTGCTGATGGCCAGCGCCCTCGGGATTGGCATGGGGGTGCTGACGTGGGCGGCCTTCCGTTGGTTCTACAGCGCGCGCATCCCCGCGTGGGATCTCATGCGCTTGGGCGGGATGGGGTTAGCGCTGGGCTTCGTGCTGGTGAGCGTGACCCAGTGGCCGCGCTGGCGGGCGCTGTGGCTGCCCGCGGCGCTCATCTACTTCCCGATTGCGCTGGCCTACCCCAACGATTGTTTGCAAGACTTCGCGTGCGCCTTTGCGGATGGTTCGCTGTGGCTGCCTGCGTTCAATTACTTCCCGGTGGCCGGGATTGGTCTGGCGATAGGCCTGTTGGTTGGCTGGTTTATCCCGCGCAAGCGCGACGGCGAGCCGCTCATCCCGCTGCCAGACCGCGCCAAGATCGCGCTGGCGGGCGGCGCGGGGGCGCTGTGGTGCGCGCTGATCTGGGTGATGTACGCGGCGGTGTTCTGGCAGGATTTCATCACCTATGACCACATCAGCCTGTGGTTCTTTGGGTCGCTCGTGGTGGGGCTGCTGGCGGCGGCGCTCATGGGGCGGGCGCAGACAGCGGCCTTCGGCGGGGTGGGGCTGGCGGCGTTTGTCCTGCTGACGCTCACCAGCACGCAGGCCGTCTTTGGGCAGATCGACGCGCTGGGTCTGGACTATTTCGACCCTGTGGCGTTCGTTGCCCCGCAGAAGGAACTCGGCATCGACGGCGACCGCGACGCGCTGCTGAACTACCTCTACCCGCCGCAGCTGCTGACGGTGGGCATCCCGATGGCGCTGGTGATCGCGCTGGGGGCTTATGTGCAGTCCACATATGCCAGCATTGCAGGGTTCATCGGCCAGCCGCGCGGCAAGCGCCGCACGCGGGATGCATGGCTCACCGGCGTATTGCTTTACGCGATGTTCATGAGCGGGTTCATCAGCTTGTTCGCGCTGTTCTCGATCCACGTCAACGTGTGGTATGGCCTCGGATGGAGCTTGTGGGGCTTCCTGACGTTTGTTGCAGCGCTGGCGGCGTGGCGCTGGGCGCGTTGGGGGGCGCGGGCGCTGCTGGGGCTGGGCGTGCTGCTGGTCATTGGCGGCGGCGTGTTCGACGTTCTGCACATCCTAGAGCCGCTCAACCGCAGCCGGCCTGCCCCGCTGCTTGATCCAGCAGTGCTGCTGGCGTGGGGCGTGTGGAGCGCCGCGCTCGGCCTAGCGACGGTGGGGGCGCTGCGGCGGCAGCTTTGGGGCGGCATCGGCTTGGTGGCGGTGATTGCGGCGTGGTATGGGCTGGCGATCCTCGGCGTGCTGCCGAGCTTTGCGCTGGGGCTGGCATTAGCGCATCTCGCGCTGGTGGGGTTTGCCCTCCAACCCCACATGGCCGAGATGGAGACAGGACGCTTGCGCGCGTCGCTGGCCAGTCTGCGGCCTGCGCCCGCCCCCGCGCCCAGCCTCACGCTCAAAGCGGCTACCGCGCCTGTGCCTGCGGCCGAGCCGACGTTGATCGACATGCCCACCCGCGCCCGCTCGCTTGAGACGCTGCCGCTCACGCCTGAGACGGTTGAAGTTCCGGCGGAGGCGGGTGTGCCCGCTGGGATGTTGGCGACAGTGCCGCTGGGCGATGAACCGCTGGCTGAGCCTGCCAAGCCCGTTGAGCCGTCCGCCCCCACGCAGCTTGACGCTGCGCCCACGCCTGCCGCGCCGCGCGTGAAGATCGACCTTGGCGGCCTCAAGG
>JBDNCV010000097.1:0-14247 GCA_046719465.1 Anaerolinea sp. | reverse complement strand
TTACCCACATCGTCCAAAACGGACGTTGAACGCCGGACGCTCAAGCATCCGGCTGCAACACGCCCCCTGAAGGGGGCTTTAGCCCCCGCGCTCTAGCCAGACATCCGCCGCAGCTCAGACACCCCCCTACTCCGCTGCGGTGGCCTCAGCCTCAGATGTGTCCTCCGCCGCCGGCTCATCTGGTGCTGGGCCGACTTCGTCGATCAGCTCGGTCGCCTCATCGACGATCGGCGGCATCATATCCTCGACCATCAGCGGCACGAGCGCGGGATCGGCTGCGGTTCCCTGCACTGGGAACGGCTGGAACTTGAGGATCCGCCCCAGCGCGGCGTCCGACACGTACACGAAGCCTTGATCGTCCACCGCAATGCCGCTGGCCAGCCCGAATTGGTTGCTCATGGCAGATGTCAGCGCGAGCGACCCAAACGAGCCGACGCACTCGCCATCAATCGTGTAGACCAGCACGCGCCCTGCGTCAGGGTCAGTGGCATAGAGCAGGTTGCGGTTGACATCGAGTGCGAGATAGGGCGCGTTGCCCGTCTTTTGCGACCACGCTCGCACCGGATAGTTCGTCAGGAACTGCCCGTCCGCGGTGAACACAGCAATCCGCTGGTTCCACATGTCCGCAATGAAGATGCGCCCATCAACCGGATGAATCACAAGGCTGGTCGGCTCGTCCAGCTCGCCCGGGCCGCTGCCGCCGCGCCCGATGTCGAAGCTCCACACGGCCACGCCGTCGATGATCTCATAGACGCGCAGGCGCTTGTTGCCCGTGTCCATGATGAGCACGCGGCCCAGCGCGTCCACTTTGGCATCGCGCGGCCCCCAGAAGCCATCGGTCGGCACGGTCGGCGCGTTCAGCCCATACAAGCCCATCTGACCCCAGACGGTCGCAACCTCAGAGAAATCAGGCGACATCTGTTTGATGCGGAAGTTCCACGTGTCGACGATGATCGGGTTACCGTTCTGGTCGAACGTTAGGCTGTTGGGGCGGTTCAGCTCCAAGCTCTCCAACGATGTGCCCGCCGTGCCATAGCTCGTCAGGTATGCGCCAGTGGTCGGATCAAACACGCTGATGCGGTGGTTGCCCTCCTCAGCCACATAGAGGTTGCCATCGGGGCCGAACGCCATCGCCAGCGGGCGCGCCAGCGGGATCGGGGCGCTCGTCAGGATTTGTATCGGCTGCAAGTCTTGGAAGTTGGCGTTGCACTGGTTGACCGGCAGGTTGTCCAGCGGGTTCTCGACTGTGCCGTCGCCCGTGCCGAAGGCCCAAATCTGCGCGACGACGTCCTTACGAATCCAGACGTTCATCGCGTTCTGCACTGGCCAGCGCGGCAGGCTGAAGTCCTTGCCCACCGCCAAACCAAACTGAGTGTAATCACGCGCCCACCAGATGTCGAAGATGCCGCGCCGCACCTGCGCTGCTGCCGTGTTGGCGGGGTTGAAGTCCAGCAGGTTGTTGATGCGATCCACCGTCAGGAACTTGTAGTCCTCAGTCGGCCACCACATGCGCACAAAGCGATAATGCTGATAGCGATCCTCGATGATCGCCTCGACGCGCGCACGGTTGCCATCGCCTGCGATGACGACAATCGCATCTTGCAAGCGTTGATTGGTCGGCGTCGTGTCGAAGTAGACCGCGCGCGGATAGTTGCGGAAGTACCAACTGTACGGCCACGACACCTCATTGTCATACGCGAACACCAGCTCGTTGCCGTCGGTGATGCGCAGGCTGAGTTCGTCGATCATCTCCAACACTGTTTTCACCGCGGGGGCGCTGTGCGCGTAGACCAGATACTCGGTCGGATAGTCGTAGTTGATGAAGCTCGCCATCCACGCTGAGCGCGCTGTCAGGAACGCCAAGAAACCAAAGAAACTGACCGCGATCAAGCGCCGCGTGACCGCCCAACTCGTCGACAAAAACGCCAGCAAGCTCAGCGCAATCGCCAGCCCAGCCAACGCCAACAGCCAATTGTTCGTCGCGCGCAGCTGCGTTACGTTCAAACCACCGAACGGCGCATCGCCCATGAAGAACGGCCCGATCACCCGCAAACCCGCGATGATGACCACCACGATGAGCAGCACCTGCACCCAACCGCGCCGCAAGAACTCTTGCAAGTCAAGCTTGACCACAATCTTACTGACGAACCAGCCCGTGATAAACAGCATCGGCAGCGTCATGTGCGTTGCCAGCCACGGCATCTTCTCGCCTGCCAGCGTCAGCAGGATGAGGTTGAACACCGCCACCCAGCTCCACGTGATGAGGAACGGCAGCTCCTCCAAACGCTGCGACTCGCGCAGGGCATACAAGCGCCGGATGCTGTCGATGGAGTGGGTCGCGCTGCCTGTCTCGGCCATTGTCTCAGGACGCGCCATCACACGCGGGTCGATCTCCACCCCCTGCTCGTTGACGTACACCTCGCCGGGCTGCAATGGCACATTGTCGACCGGCTCATCGCTGCGCCACTCCGCTGTCTCATCGCTGTGCGCGTCAGCGTTTTCCTGCGCAGCCAGCGCGTCAGCGGCGGGTGGGCGCTTGCTCTTGCCCGCCTCGTTGATGATCTGCGCTTCCAGCTCGTCCTCGGCGTTGTCTTCTTGGGCGGCGCGCTTCCAGAAGATCGTCAAACCTGCGAACATCGCGCCCACGCTGCCCGCAATCGCCAAGAACTCGTACATCGGCATGATGATGAGCAAGTAGTAGTACTGCGGCTGACTGCCACGGCGCACGCCCTGCTGTTCCAACCAATAGCCCAGACTGTAGTACATGCCGGTCATCAGGCCGTAGAGGTTGGTGAACATCGTGGTGAAGAAGAAGGCGAAGATCGTGTGGAAGATCGTCGCGGTGATGAGCCACTGGCGCGCGTTCCACGCCAAGCCGATCACGATCATCGTGATGAACAGCGGCAGCCACGCCATGAACCCCAGCAGCACCTGCCCAACCTGAGAATCCTGCCAGACGTTCTCACCGCCCGTAACTAACGGATTCGGCAGCGTGCGCACGACACTAGCCAACGGCTCCCACGATCTACCAATGACAGCGAAGTCATCCGGCGTGCCGCCCATCACATAGGGGATGAGCGCCGCTGCCCACGGCAAGATCAACGTGCCGATGACCACCATCAGGTCAAACTCAGGGAAAAGGTCAAGAAAGCCCCACAGGCCAGTGCCGCGCGTCTGCGTCGTGCGGTCAGCAGGCACATCGCCGGGCCGCCGCCGGAACACGATGAAGAACGCACACACCAGAATACAGATTACCCATGTGGCCACTAGCGGGAACCAGCGCAGCGGCTGTGCCACCGCGTCTGGCCTGCCCTGCGTCGTGTGCGAGAGTTCCTCCACAATCACGAGCGCGAAGCCGCTGGCCAGCATAATGCCAGCCATAAAGGCGATCTGACCCCACGGCAAGCCGCGCCTCCCCGCTTTGAGATAGCCCCACGCTGCCGTCGAGATGATGGCAAACATCATCACCAGCACCACCAGCGCCGTCCACAAGAAGTAGGTGAATTGCAGGCCGGTGGGCAGCTCTTGGAAGGCTGTCCCCGGCGGTGGGTTGAACATGTCAAACTGGATCACGTCGAGGACGATGTACGTCCCGAGCGACATCACGGCCCCCAGCATCCCGCCGAACGCCAGCAGCAGGAAGGCGCGCTTGCCGTTGAAGACGAGCAGGCGCTGTGTCATGTAGTACTGGCCCATCCGCACGAACCAGAACAGCGCAAGGAAGATGCCGAGGATGGCAACATCCATGAACGCCGTTTCCTTTGTGCCGAGGTTCCAGATCATGCCGAACGCCAGCACGTAGTACCAATACGGCTTGTGTCGTACCCTCGGCGGCCCGCTGAGGTACATCAAGATCGCCCAGATCATGAGGATGCCCGCCATGATCGTAGGCGTATCCTCTCGGATATAACGGTGGTAGTACATCAGCAGCGGGGAGATCAAAATACCTATCGAGACGAGAATCGTCCCCCACGGCTTGAGCCAATAGCGGAACAAAATGGGCGACATGACCATCATCACGCCGACCACCGCCGTGTAGATGCGCGCTGAGAAGTCGCTGTCCCCGAAGATCGAGTAGCTCAACGCCACCATGTGGAACAGGATCGGCCCGTGCATCAGCGGCGTGTGTTGGAAGTTGCCGCTGTCGTAGAGGTTCCACGAGAAGCGCGTGTGCAGGCTTTCATCGTGGCTCATCACGCGGTCGCCGAGGTGCATAAAGCGTGTGAGGATGGCGATCACCAGAATGACGACATAGACCGCCACCTCCCAGTTGATTGACAGCCGCTGCCCCAGCCAAGTGTCTACGGGGTTTTGATCAGTTTCTACAGGATGATAGGACATGCACAACCCTCTTACTCAGATTGAGACATATTCGGCGTATTTTGCAGCACCAGCCGCGCGGTCATGGTGCTTGGCGCGTAAAGCTGCATCTCGAGCGCGCTGCTGGGCGTAGGCGTGAGCGCGAGGCGCGCCACCGGCGGCGGATCGTTGGCGAGGCGCAGCGCAGGCATACCGTAGCGGCTCCCCCCCACCCAGATCATTATCAAAACAACCGTCAGCGCCAATGCCGTGCGCATCGGTGAAACGGTCACAACCGGCGCAGGCTGAGCGAGGTCATGCTGCACATCGCGCCAGATTGCCTCTAAGCGGGGTCGGCGTGGCCGCCCCAATGCCCCCAGATCGTCCGAAAGCGCGCGGATGTCGCGCGCGCGCGCCTCACAATGCGCCTGACACTGTGGGCAGCCCCGCAGATGCCGCGCCACATGCGCGCGCGGCGCAGCGGGCAGCTCACGCCGGAGGTAGCTGTCAAGCCAGATGCGCGTGAAGCGACACCGCATGTTCGACCAAATCCACATCTACGCTAACCTCAACAGTTCTTCCAGCAGGCCCGGCCCATGCCCACGCAGCAGATGCCGAAGCTGCTCTTGCGCCACACGGACGCGGCTCTCTGCTGTTTTAGGCGGGCAGCCCATCACCTCGGCAATTTCACGGTACGCCAGCCCGTGCCCATAGCGCAGCACGACCGCCTCGCGCAGTTGAGGGGAAAGCCGCCGTAACGCCTCGGCGATAGCTTCCGTCGCTGCTTTGCGCGCCGCACAGGCTTCCGGCGCTTCTGACGCGGGCGCAGGCACATCGAACAAGGCTTGCGTCAAGCCCACCAGCGGCAGGCTCCGCCGCCGGTACACGTTGCGGCAGCGGCTGACGGCAATCGTGTACAGCCACGTTTTGAACGCTGCTTTGCGCGGGTCATACTTCTTCAAGTTGCGGAAGGCGTACACGAACGATTCTTGCATGACGTCTTCAGCATCGGCTTCATCCAACACAAGGCTGAAGCACAGGCGGTAGAGGCCGGTCGCAAATCGCTCGTACAGGGCATGATAAGCCGCTTGATCGCCCTTGATCGCGCTGGCGATCTGTTCAAGCGTTTGCTCGTCTTCGTGCAATGTTGGGCCAAACGAGGTCATCGTGCGTGTCTCATCTCTCAACGCCGCTGCGCCAGATCAACCGGCACAGAATTGTACAAGTCAAGCCGCACCCACAGGATCACGCTGTCACGCGCTGGGGTCATGACGCGCGTCCGCCGCTGCGCCAGCCACGCTGCCCAGTCATAGACCGGCACGCTGAGGAGCTGCTGGCCGCGCCGGAGGTTGAAACTCTGGCCAACATAGCTCCCGCCCAGATCGACCTCCTCACCGGTGTAGCGCACGATGATGATCTCCTCACGCGCTGCCTCCGGAATCGACTGTACAAAGCGCGTGTAGCGAAACTCGCGCAGCAGCCACGCCACCACCCCATCGTTGACAAGACCGATGTCGGGGTCTTGCACCACCGCCACGCGCAGCACGGGCTTATCGCGCGCGGTGAAGGTGGCAATCTCATGGAGTGTGTCGCGCAGCAGGTAAGCATCAGGCTGCACATAGCTGGACTGCCAGATCTCTACCGGCTGATGCGCCCGCGTGGTGACGGCGTTCCACCCGCCGCCCACGCCCGACACCAGCGTAAAGCCGAACAAGCCCAGCGCCACCCCTTGCAGCGTGATCCGGTTGCCCCAGATGCTGGCCACCAAGAACGCGCCCACCACGGTGAACAGCAGCGACATGATCACCCAAACGAGGCTGCGCACCCCATTTGACGGGAAGGTGAAAAAGCGCGGCAGGTTATCCAACACAGACATCGCAGGCGAAAACGTGAGCAGGCCGCGGGCCACCTCTTGCCAATGCGTGCCGATCATCGCCAGCAGCCCAATCAAGACGAGCGCCAACATCCACTTGACCCACCCATGCCGCGCCTCGTTCACCGCTGCGCTGTCGCTCACCAGATCCCAATAAGTGACGGCGCTTTCGTCAATTAACATCAGGGCCACCACGCGCGCGCACAGCCAGCCCAACGGCAGCGTCATGAACAGCGCAAAGCCCGGCCCTGCCCCGCGATACAGCAGCGCCGCCAGCGCTGCCACAATCACCCAGACCACCGCAAAGCGATCCGTGAAGTGAATGCGCTCAAACCGCTGAAGCAGGATGAACCCGCCAACCCCCAGCACCACTGCCCCCAGCTCGTAGAGCGCCACCGAGAGCAGCGCAGGGGCGGGCAGCGTCGGCCCCAACGGTGGCTGTGTGACGCCCCGCAGCGCGCTCTCCAGCGCTGCGCCGACCATGGTCAAGCCGTCCGGCTGAAGCAGAAACGCGGTCGACACCAGCAGGATCACCAGCACGCCTAGCCCCAGCCCACGACGGAACGGCAGCTCCCAGAAGGCCGCGCGCACGTCTTCCAGCACCTCCTCGCTGGGGCGCTGTTCCTCAACCGGGGCGTTCAGCGCGGTGAGATAAACGCTGATGCCCAGCGCCGCCGCCAAGACCAGCGCAGCGATCACCCCATACGGGCCGGATAGGAACACCAGCACGCACAAAAACACCAGCGCCGCCGCGCCATCGACAACGCGCCGATGCTCATAGAAGTTCCACCCCGCCCATAACGTGAGCACGCTAAAAATCGCCGCCCAGATCGCGGGGTCAGAGGTGCGCGATGCCGCCAGCGCCACCGGTGAGAAGCCCCACATCAGCGCCAAGAGCAGCGTCTGCACGCGCCCAATCCACCGGCGGAACAGCAGCGCCAGCAGCGCCAGCGCGACCCCAGCGACGGCCACGCCGGCGCGTGCGCCCACCTCGCCCGCGCTGCCCGTCGATAAGCCCAACACCTGCGCGTAGAACGTCAGCGGTTGATCTGAGAAGCGGGACACGGCAGCATCGCGCCCATAAACCGCATCCCACGCCAGCACCGCCTGCGAAGCCTCCGCGTCGCTCATCGGGGCGGTGTCCAGCTCTGCAAAGCGCAGCACCACCATCCCCACGATCAGCACGACGTAGACGATCCACTCAATCGGCACGGCCACAGCGCGGGTGCGCTCGGCTGGCACAGTCGGCTCTGCTGGGAAGGTTGATTGCATAAAATACTCGAAGTTGCGTTGTTCAGACACTATCCTATATACCCCCGACCAGCGCGAATTCCTCACCGCAGTTGCAGGCGCGGCGGCACGCGGAAGATCATGCTCTCCCCGCTCACACACGCCACCGGCAGCACGTCGATGAACTTCTCGCGCCCGTCTAGCCCATACTGTCGTATCTCGGTCGAGCCATACATCACATAATCAATCCCATAGCGCGCGATGATTTCTGCGGCCACATCCCAGCGCGGGTCAGTGTAGAGCCGCGCGATGTCCTGCGGGCGCGTCCCGACGATCTCGCCGTAGGTGGGGCCGCGCCACTGCCGCTGATGGTTCTCCCACCCCAGCAGCACCGGCACGCCCGCGATGCCTGCCACCCGTCCATACTGCGGGTTGTAGGCCTGACCGATGGCCTCCACCGCAATCTCACCCGGCAGGGCCTGCGACTTCAAACATTGCAGCGTTTGATAGTCGTCCGGTGTCACCATAAACCGCGCGCCGTCCACTGTCCAGTCCGAACGCACGAACAACCCATTATCGCGCACGACCACGACCCCGTCCTGCTGTGAGATGGTCGCCGCGCCGCTGGCCGACTGCGCCAGCACATCGCCCACGCGCACGCGCTGCCCAGCCCGCACAAGCGTATCCGCCCCCACCGTGCCGTAGAAGCGCGCGCCGCTGCCCGTCGTGAACGGCTCCACAACGGCGCGGGCGTAAAGGCCGAACGCCAAGTAAAGCGAACCGCCCACGATGAACACCCCCAACACGACCGATATCACGCCGCGCGCCCACTTGGGCGGGCGAATCGCTTCAGCTTCGGCCAGCAGGCTGTAGCAGGCAAACGCGCTCGCTACGCCCCACACCGCCCACGCCTGATAGTAGAATTTGAAGATCGTGTTGATCCGCGATGAGAACACGTCCACAAGGTAGATGAACTCCGGCGTGACCACGAGCACCGCGCCGATGCCCGCCAGCAGCAGGGTGAATGCAGCGCTGCGGCTGTAGGTGAGCGTGGGCTGGCCGTCGTAGTGGTTCACCCACCGCGCGAACAGGCGCGCCACGATCAAGACGATAAAAGTGAGCATGAGCAGCGTCACAGGCAGGTAGGTGATGCGCCGCACGAGCAGAGCGCCTAGCGCCGCCTGCAGCCCGCCCGCTTCGTCGATGAACTGACGGCTCAGGTTCTGCACATCAGGCCGCAGCGCCAGCACCACGCCCCCGACGATCATCACCGCCAGCATCACCAGCATGAACAGGCCCGCCGCGCCCAAGCCGCTGCCCCACGCCATGCGCCGCCCGCCGCGCCGCGCCTCCAGCAGCAGATACGCCAGCAGGATGAGCGCAAACGTCCCGAACATGAGGATAAAATGCGGAAAGTAGGTCGGGTACAGCAGGTTGAGGGTGATCCCGCCCGCTTGCGAGCGAAAACTGTAGAGGAACAGGCCATACGCCAGCAGCGTCACGCCCACGAACACGATCATATCGCCGACGAGGCTGGCGATGTCCTCCCAGCTCAGCCGACCCGTGTCGCTGCGCATCATGCGCCGCGCCGCCCCTGCCCCCACGAACGCCCCCACGTAGGCCAACACGTCCCACGTGTTGAGGAACACCATCGAGCCAATCGCCACCGCGTAGAACACCAGCTCGTACAGCGACGGGTTGCGCCGCGCCAGCAGCACGTTGAGCGCCAACGCCAGCGCCATCATCCCAAACGGCAGCGCCAACACATGCGGGTGAGAATCCCCCAGCAGGAAGCTGAACGCAGGGAACTCATCAATGGGCTGGGCGTACCACGCAGGCGGGAGCGATCCGTCGAGTTGGAAGTCGTTCAGCACGCGGCTCGCGCGGAACCACCACCAGTTGTCCCAGCGATCCGGCGCGAGCGCCTCCGCCGTCGCAGGCCGCGGCGGGTCGCCCATGCGCGCCTGTGTCGCCCAGAAGTCATAGTAGGCTGCGTTCCCCTGCCCTGCCTGCCACGGCAGCTCAACAAACACAAACTGCCAGTTGCTCATGATGAGGACGAAGAACACCGCCAAGAGGCCCGTCGCCAGCGCAGGCCGCCGACTCGGCGACGCTTGCTCCACATGGTCAAGGCCGGTACGCCGCGCGCGCACCATGTTGTATGCCACGCCGAACGCCCCCAGCCCTGTCAGCGCAAACCAGCTCGCCAGCGTCATGCTGAAGCCGACTGTGCTGCTCACGCCGCTGAGCGTAGAAAGCATGGCGGCCATCACATAGCCGAAGTAGTAATAGCTGATGCTGTACCCCGCCATCCAACCGTCGTTAGGCGGGAAGGTCGGGCTGGTCATGATGCTGGTGATGAACATCAAGTCCATCGGCTTCTCAGTAGAGCCAGTGTCGGGATATTGGGCGCGGAAGATCATCCACCCCAGCAGCAGCGCGGCGAACAACACTTCTGCTGTCACAATCACTGCGCGGTTCTCGCGCCAGTAGAGGCGCAAGTTGGGGCGCTCTGGCATCCGCATGAAGGCCAACCCGCCCACCCCCAGCACGATCAACCACGAGAGCAGCATTGCGCCTGCTGTGTTGGCCAGCAGCCCCAAACTCGCCAGCAGCCAAAAGACGAACGCCGTCAGCAGCACGCCAACCATGCGCGCCACCGTGTAGCCGCGATCTGGCAGCCCACTCAGCAGCCGATAGCACAGCGGGAAGGCCGCCGCCCCCGCCGCCGCGATCAGCAGCCACCAACTGACAAACAGCCCAGCCCCTTCACGGGCGACCCATTCGAGTAACATCATCCCTCTCGCCGCAGCGGATCAATCGCCGCTTGATTGACTTCAAAGATACGCGCGTCGCCTGCCTCATACACGACGCGCAGCAGCCCCATCTCTACCATCGTATCAAACTTAGCCAGCCCCTGCGGGTCGCTGGTAGCGCGCTCCAACCCACTCAGGATGACGTAGCGCACATCGTAGAAGCGCAGAATGTTCACGGCCACGTCGATCTCGGTGGTGTTGTAGAATGTTTTGACGTTGGCCTCGCGCTGGATGATGAGGCTGCCCATCTGCGGGAAGGTGCGCTGCTGCGTCTGATGGAAGCGCCAGCCCAGCACTGTCGGCAGCCCCGTGTTGATCCCGATGCGCGCCGTCCACGTGTATTCGCTGGCGGGTTCGCGCCCTTCCATGATGGTTGGCGTGCCCTGCACATTGTCTTGCAGCCAGCGGATGATGCCGTAGTCCTCGCTCATGTCGATCACGGCGGGCGTGTAGAGCAGGTGATGCGACGAGCTGGCCATGTAGTCCATGCCGTCGAGCGTCAGCGGCAGCTCTGGGTTGAGCCGGTCAAAGCTGCGCCCGCGCGTCGCCATGACGGGGAACATCGCCGCGATCACCACCAGCAGCACTAAGAAACCATACCACACCGCGTTGAGCCGCCCGCCCCAACGGTCTGCCGCTGGGACGAGCCACGCCAGCGCGCACCCGCCCGCCACGCTCATCAGCATCCACGCCTGCAAGTAGAATTTGAACACCGTGTTCTGGCGGCCAATATCGCCCCCCAGCACGATGATCTCTACACCCAGCGTCATCATGAGCGCCAAACCCACGCACACCAACACAAACTGCATCGCCAATGACTGCGCGGGGCGGAAGAACAAGAACGCGATCCACACGACCAGCGGCAGCACATACAGCGCCACTTGGTAGCCCATCATCGCGGCGACGAGGCTCACCAGCAGCGTCCCCACGATAACCAGCAAGACGACCGCCACATGCAGCCCTCTGCCGCGCAGATCCTTCACCTTGATCGTCTTCAGCCAGTGGTGCGCCTCC
This sequence comes from Anaerolinea sp., assembly GCA_046719465.1. Classification (GTDB taxonomy): domain Bacteria; phylum Chloroflexota; class Anaerolineae; order Aggregatilineales; family Phototrophicaceae; genus JANWYT01. Next base: position 3,015 of record JBDNCV010000097.1, on the reverse strand, counting down.
CAGATGAACAGCGAGACGATCAAGAACAGGAACAAGCCCCAGATGTCAAAGTATGCCCAAAGCGGGGTCTTGCCGCCCTGCCACAGCTCCACGCTGCCATACGTCGCCGCGTACCACGTGCGATACGGCAGCGACGCCGCCAAGCTCGCCACGATCATCCCACCGACGGCGAACCCCGTGAACGTCAAGTACGCCCGCGAGATCGTCTCAAAGCGCAGCCAGCAGGCGTAGCCTAATCCAATCACCGCAAACAGCAGATACCCGGGCCAATCCCACGTGTTGATGGCCTCGATCATGCCAACCATCGCCCCGCCCAGCGCGATGCTAACGACCAGCTCACGGAAGGTGCGGCGGTCATCGCGCGCGTGGATTAGCTCGCTGAAGATAAACGCGATCACGAACAGCAGCACAGGGAAGCTCATCATATGAGCGTGCAGGTCGCCGTAGATGAAGGTGAAGGCCGGCATCTCGGTGATGGCGTTGCCGCCCACGCCGGGCGTTTCGGCCAGCACGCGCGACGGCCCCCAGTACCAGCGATCCGTGCCGATGGGCAGCGGCGCGCCGCCCAACGCGCGCATCGTGCCGTTCACCAGCCCGCTCACCAGCGCAAGGCTGCTTTCGACCTCATACGCGATGCGATCCACCAACAGGTTTTGCTGCGCGCGCAGGATGATCTCCTCCTGCGACATGATGTTGTCGGGGTCAAGGTGGCGGCGCAGCAGCCACTCTTGCAAGCCCTGCGGCTGCTGATACCCCCCCAGCACGGCGATCCCGTTGCCCAACACGCGGATCGTGTCGAGGTTGCCGAGAATAATGCAGAGCATCACCGCGGCGATCCCAGCGAGTACCGGGTTCGCGCGCCGCTGCTGGCCGTGCGGCTCCCGCCCCCAGTGGGCGATGATGTTGTACGCCGCCCCGAACGCGCCCAGCCCTGTCGTCATGAACACGGTGCAGATCACAAGGTTGTAGGCGAACGACGGCACAATCTGCGTGAGCAGGGCAGGCGTCCCAAACAGCGCATACCCCCAGTAGTAGTAGTTCAAATTGCCGCCCGCAAACCACACATCCTGCGCAGGGAAGGTCGTGGCGCGCAGCACCGCGTTGAACATGGCGAAGTCCATCGGCTTCTCCCCGCCTTTAGGGTGATGCCACAGGTCAGGGTTGGTCAGCCGCACGAACACCATGATCAGGAACAGGGCCAGCGCCAGCCCCTCCACGCCGAGCATGTAGCGCCAGCGCACACGCACCCACGCGAGGAACTCCGCGCGCCGTCCCCAGATCATCACCGAGCTAAACGCCGCCAGCAGTCCCAGCCCAATCACAATCCCCGACTGCGACCACAGCGGCACTTTCAACCCTGCCGCGAACCACGTCACCCACGCGACGAGGAACAAGCCCATCAGCCGCGCGACGGCATAACCGCGATCCGGCATCCTGTGGAAGATGACAAACATCACTGGGAACGCCAGCAGCCCATAGAGCGCGATCACCACCCACCAAACGCCCGTCCCGATAACTTGGTTGGCGTTCAGCAGGCTGTGGATGTTGAACCGCTCCGACCATGTGCCGCCCGCTTGGTTGATGGCGTATTGATCCGGCGCTTGCATCAGGCCGTTGGGCGCGGCATCCATCGTCAGGCTGTCCCAATAAGTCACGCCGATGATCTGCGCGCCCGGGTCGCCGTTGAAGATGAGCTGGCCGCTCTGCGTCAGCGGGTAGCTGTCGAAGAACGCATCCACCACTGCCGGGTCGTAGTCATCGCGCTTCTTGAGGACGTAGACCACCGGATGATCGTACACGTGGAAGGCTTCATCTGCCTCGAATTCGTTGAACCACAGCGGCGAGCGGAACGTCGGCAGGTGCTGATCCGACACTTCCAAGCCCGCAAACGCGAAGCCTTCATGGAAAACGGCCACCACCTCATAGCCCAACTCCCCGGCGAACAGGGCGCGGTAGAAGCGGTTCGTCAGCGGGAAGCGGAAGTCATTGCGCGAGGTCGTGTCGTAGAAACGATTGCTCGTTGAGATGAAGTAGTCGCCGTTGTGCAGCCCCATCCGCATGCTCTCGCGCTTTTGCGCGTCGTCGATGGGGTAGGACATGGCCGTGTCGTAAGAATCCACATGCGCATTGGCCGAGCGCATTCCGTTGCACTCGTGGAAGCTCACCAACCCCGACGGCAAATTCGCCCGTTCGGTGATCTCAAACGGCAGACGGCACACCATAATCGTCGTGATGCGGTCGTCCCAGTCGCCTTCGGTGACGACCACCTGCCCCGTCACGAGCGCGTCCGTCAGCGCCTCCACCTTGAAGGTGTAAGCCTGCCCCCGCGTGACGACGACCGGCTGCGTCAGCGTGATCGTGTAGGCATCACCCAGCACGTGGTTGTTGCGCAGGAACGGGCTGGTGAGGATTTCCTCCGCCAGCAGCGCCATGTCGCCGCGTTCGTCGCGCTTCGAGAGCGACACATACAAGCTGTGCGGCTCGCCCGTGTCGTTGACCGCGCCAATGTGCGGCGCGAACACCTCCAAGATTACGCCGTCCGCAGGCGCGACAAACTCCATGATATACGGCTGGTTCACGAACAAGCGCGACGCCCCGTTCAGCAGGTCAGCGGCGTTCAGCGCGCTGTTCGGGTTCATGTTCGGGATGGCGATGTTGACCAGCGGCGTGCCCTCAGGTGCGCCTTCGATCCGCATCGAAAAATCAGATGAAACCTGCTCAAAAACCCAGCGGCTGGCCTCAACGCGCGTGAGGTCGTTGCGGTAGATGTTGGTGAACATCAAACCCCAAAGCACAGCAAACCCCACCGTGAACGCCCCCAGCAGGCGCGCTCGCCACACCGCCATCGGCAGCAGCGCCCCCACGCCCAAGACAGCCCCCAGCACGCCCGCGGTGATCACCGTTTGATCGAACGCCAGCCCATTCACAGCGTAGTACGTTGGAATGAGCAGCAGCGTCACGCTCAACGCGCCGAGCAGCCACCGCGTGACCGTCATCGGCTCATGCTGAGCGCGC
>JBDNCV010000096.1:0-14320 GCA_046719465.1 Anaerolinea sp. | reverse complement strand
TGGGGGTGTATCCCTCGTTTGGACGGCCTGTGACTGTGTTCGCAGCTGATGAGCAGCCGCTTTCAGCGCCGGTGACGGTCGATTGGCTGCGCGTGCCTGTGATGACGCCGCCGCTGGCCGCTGGCCGACCTGCTGCAGCGGTGTTCGACGAACGGATCACGCTGCGAGCCTATGCCGTGACGCGCGCTGAGAGCGGCGTGTGGCGCATCCAGCTTGAGTGGCAGGCGCTGTCGGACTTGGACGGCTTGGACGTGACAGTGTTTGTACATTTGTTAGACGAAGGCGGGGGGATCATCGCTCAGCGCGACGAACGACCGCTTAACGGCTCTTACCCGACGCTTGTCTGGCGGGCAGGGGAGAGCGTCGTCACAGAGTACACGCTGAGCGCTGATAATGCCGCTGCGCTGCGCGTTGGGCTGTACACGCTGCCAGAAGTGCGCAACCTACCAGTGACGCTTAACGGCGCGCCATCGGCGGAGGCGTTTGTGGTGCTGCCGTTGGAGTGAACGTTAGCTCTCGATCACCTTGTCATCGATGAGCTGCTGCTGAACGCGCTGCCCGCGTGGGTTAAACGCGAAGTGTTGGGCTTGCAGCTCAAACTCCATGTCCATCATGGCGCGGCCTGCACGGTTTTTCTCCACGGTGAACACTACCCAGTTGCGGAACTGCTTGGCAGTGTAGGGGTTAAACGCAACGTGATCCTTCGCCAAGATCTGGTATTTGTTGTTCATGATGATGGCGATATCGGATTCATAGTCGAGCGCGCTGCTGCCGCGCAGGTGGTAGAGGTGAATGCGCTTGCTCTTGAGGCCTTCGCGGTCGGCGGCGACGATGCTGAACACCGGCACGTCAAGAGACAGCGCGATGTCCTTGAGGCCTTCAACGATGATCGTCACCTTGTCGTTCTCGTCGCGTGGGCGTTCAGGATGGACGGCGATCTTCTGCAAATAGTCGACAAACACGGTGACGTTGCCGTTCGTGGCATCCGCAAGGCGGGCGGTCATCTCTTTGATGGCGCGCAGGTTGGTTGTCGCGGGGCTGGCCTTGAGCATGATCAAGCGATCGCTGTAGCGCAGCATGCGGCTGAGCGCGGGGGCGGTCTGCGGGTGCTCGCGCAGGATGCTCAACAAGGAGCCTGCGCCACCACCGCGCCCCATGAACTGCTTGCCGCGCTGCGCGACGATGATCTGGTAGAGGTCGCGCAGCTTTAGCCCGTTGGTGAGGTCAATCTCAGGTGGGTTGATGCTCTCAAGGCACAGCAGACGGTGCATGAGGTGAGCTTCGGTGTGTTCATACGAGAGAAAGAGGCTGTACTGATCAGGGCGCATGGCGATGTTGCGCGCAATCTGCAAAGTGGCGATGGTCTTGCCGAGGCCTTGCGCGCCGCCGAGCAGCGTCAGCTCGGTCTTGCGTAGGCCACCGCCAATCAACCCATCGAGCGGGTCGAAGCCGGTCGGCATGGGGACGAAATCGACCAGATCGCCTTGGATAACTTTTTCATCTGCCTCGTTGATGACCTGAGACAGCGAACGTGGCAAGTGGAGACCACTATGAGGACGCGCTGCGCCGCGCGGCTCCCGCGGGGCAGACTCAGCAGCTTGAGATGGGGGCTGAGGCGCAGGCGTTGGGCGTGCCGCGGGCATGCGCTGCACAGGCGGCGCACTGCGAGGTGGCTCGGGTTCCGGCAAGTCATCGGTGAAACGCCGTGTAGACATACGCTGGCCTCTTTACCTTCTTGTTATCAACAGACCTAACATCGTTCCTATTATAGCAGTCTTTTTTGTCTGCATGAGACTATAAACACCCCCAAAATGAACTGAGAAGTTATGTTTCGTAATTATACACTCATTTATTCCTTAGGTTTATGTTGAAACCTTAGTCGTAAACTGATTGCAGAATGCTCACAAGGGCTGCTGATATCGTTTGCATAAACTCGACAGTTGTGCAGATTTAAAATCGTTATATGATTGTAAAGGGCAACTTGTAAAAGTTGCACAAGAGAGTTTGCCATCTTTGTGGATTGATTCAGCGCCCAAAGCTAGCACTATGTAATAGTTGTTTACCTATTCCACCACGTCATCGCAGGGGTCTTATGAACGTTATTCATGAACTCGTCATTCGAGCCGATCAACGCGGGTTTCTTACCATCGACGACGTATTGGAAGTGCTGGACGAATCGGGGGACGATATGCTCTCGTTGGAGAGCGTCTTGTATGAACTCGATGAGCACGGCATCGAGCTGCAAAAAGAGGGGGCCGACACCTCCATCCACACGATTCATGACGAGTTCGACGTGGAAATGGATGGGGTGGAGCTGCTCCAAGACCCCGACATCAGCGATCTGACCGCGATTGCCTCAGATGATCCAGTAGGGCTGTACTTTCGCCAGATGGCGCAAGAACCCCTGCTGAGCGCCGAGGACGAAATCGACCTTGCTAAGCGCATTGAACGCGGCCGCCAAGCCGAAGCGCGCCTCCGGATGCCAGATGCAGCCCACAAGAGCGAGCGCTGGCATCAGCACATGCAGGCGCTCATCCGTGATGGCCAACAGTCCCGCGAGCATCTTGGGCGGGCCAACACGCGCCTTGTGGTGAGCATCGCCAAGCGCTACATGGGGCAGGGGCTGCCCTTCCCAGATTTGATCCAAGAGGGCAACGTCGGCTTGATGCGCGCTGTAGACAAGTACGACTACCAGCGCGGCAACCGCTTCTCGACCTATGCCACGTGGTGGATCCGGCAGGCGATCACGCGGGCGCTGGCGCAAAAAACGCGCACCATTCGCATCCCGCTTCATATGACTGAGCGCATCCGCCAGATGTACCGCATCGCGCAGAACATCGAGCAGGAGATGGGCCGCCGCCCCACGCCAGAAGAAATTGCCGATGAGATGGAGCTGCCGGTGGAGACGGTGCGCAGCATGATGGACGCGAGCCAGCACGCCATCGCCTTAGAACGCCCCGTCGGGGATGATGGTGACAGCGAATTCGGCGATTTTATCGAAGATCAAGACACCCCCAGCCCTGTTGACAGCGCAACGCAGCACCTGCTCCAAGAAACCATTGAAGAGGTTCTCAGTGAATTGACGCCCCGTCAAAGCCACATCCTGCGCCTGCGCTTCGGCCTTGGCGGTGGTGAGCCACACACGCTGGAGGAGATCGCTAACAAGTTCGGCCTCAGCCGTGAGCGCATCCGCCAGCTTGAGAAGGAAGCGCTGCGCCGCCTGCGCCACCCAAGATTGGCGCACAACCTGCGCGATTATCTCGGTTGAATCACCCTCAAGAGCAGGCCAGCGCCTGCTCTTTTGGTATCACGTGGTGCTATGGCCAAACAGCCCAATTGCCCCTAGCATGACGTTCAACGAGCTTTCAGAGGAGAGTGGATGCATGGCAGAACAAGGCAAGCCGCGCTTTGCGTTTTTTGACGGGCGAATTGTGCCGATTGAGCAGGCCAAAGTCAGCGTGATGACGCATGCCCTGCACTATGGGACGGCGGTCTTTGGCGGGCTGCGCGCTTATTGGAACGCGGATGAGCAGGAACTGTTCATCTTCCGCCCGCTCGATCACTTCGAGCGCTTCTTGCAGTCTGCTGCCATGCTGCGGATGCGCTTCCCGTTCACCAACGCTGAGATGACGGCTATGCTGCGCGACCTGCTGCGCGCGGAGGGCTTTCAAGAGAACTGTTACATTCGCCCGCTGGCCTACAAATCGACCGAGATGATCGGGGTGCGCCTGCATGATGTGGATGACGCTTTCACGATGTTCGCCATGCCGTTTGGGCAGTATGTCGAGAAGGAGGAGGGGCTGCACGTGTGCTTCAGTGCGTGGCGGCGTGTCGACGATAACGCCATCCCAGCCCGCGGCAAGATCGCCGGTTCCTATGCCAATTCGTCCCAAGCCAAGAGCGACGCTATCCTCAGCGGGTACGATGAAGCCATCGTCCTGACGCAGGACGGCCACATCTCCGAGGGGAGCGCCGCCAACGTGTTGATCGTCCGCAAGGGGCAGATTATCACGCCGTCGAGCAACAGCGACGTGTTGGAGGGGATCACCCTGCGCAGCGTGCTGGAGCTGGCGCGCGCGGAGCTGGGGATTCCGGTGGTCGAGCGCGTGATCGACCGCACTGAGCTGTACGTGGCGGATGAGGCCTTCATGTGCGGGACGGGGATGCAGATTGCCGCTGTGACGCGCGTCGAACATCGGCCCATCGGCAGCGGACAGATGGGCGAGATTACGCGGGCGCTGCGGCGCATCTTCTTCGAAGTGGTGAACGGTCGCCACCCAGCTTATCGCCACTGGCTCACGCCGGTCTATGCCCCCTCCTTAGTGGAAGAAACCAAGCGATAAATAGCCGTTCATTTGATGACATATGTCACTCAACGCTGGACAGCATTACAGCGTATCCTCAGAGTAGAAGGTAGGAGAAAGGATGCCCCCATGTTGAATCATCTGTTGGTTCCGTTGGATGGTTCTCAATTGGCCGAGCAAGCGCTGGATTATGCGCGCATGATCGCAAAACCGGGCGGTCGCATCACCCTCTTAAGCGTGGTGGATCTGCCATTTCCAACACAAGTTGTGTTTGATATGCCGCCAGTCCAGACGATTGACCCAGCCACCTTGGAGCAGCACCGCGATCTTACCAAGCGCTACCTGCAAGGCAAGGCAGCGACTCTAGCATCCGCTGGTTTTGTTGTCGACACGATTGTCGAGCTGGGGTATCCGGAGGAGGCAATTGTCAGCGTCGCCCGTAAATATGCCGTAGACGCTATTGTGATGTCTACGCACGGGCGCACGGGCCTGAACCGGATGCTCATGGGGAGTGTAACCAACCGCGTCTTGAATGACACGCCTTGCCCCGTGCTGGTAGTGCCGAACGCCAAGCGGCGGCAAGCCGCCCCCGCCCAAAATGCGTCCTAGTCTCCACCTTCAGCGTTCGCTGCTGCTGTCTGGCGAGATCAAGTCACCAATGTTGTGCTTGACCGCATAGGCAGCAGCTTCGGCGCGGTTGGCCGCCCCGATCTTCTGAAGCACGCTGCTGACGTAATTGCGCACTGTCCCCTCACCCAAGAACAATTTCACCGCGATCTGACGATTGGTCATGCCCTCGGCTACATGCGCCAGCACAACGAGTTCCTGCGGGGTAAGGTCAGCAAAGGCGCTGGCGATCTGCGTTTGGTTGGCTTTGCGCACTTGATCAAAGACGGCGCTCGTCATGGCTGGGTCGAGGATGCCTTCCCCGCGCGACACGCGCTCAATCGCCTGCACCAGCTCGTTATCGCTGATGCGCTTGAGGACGTAGCCCGCTGCGCCCGCTTGAATCGCCGCCATGACCAGCTCATCCTCTGCGTAAGAGGTCAGCATGATGACGTGGCAGTTGGGCACGCTTTTCACAATGCGGCTGCATGCGTCAATGCCAGACATGCCGGGCATGCGAATATCCAGCACGGCAACATCCGGCTGATGCTGTTGGGCGAGGCGCACCGCTTCTTCACCGGTGGATGCCTCAGCGATGACCTTGAAGCGTCCGTTCTTCTCTAGCAACGCGCGCAACCCTGCCCGCACCACAGCATGATCATCCGCAATCAACAAGCGCGTGATGAAGCTCGACATTCGCATTTCCTCAATTTATATCCATTGCATAATGTCATATTATAGCAGGGTGTGGCTAACTCTGCGTGGGTTGATGTGGGATGAGGGTGTCTATCGTCCGATTTGCACGCCGGACGCTCGAGCATCCGGCCACAAAGCGTCTCTCTGAAAGGAGGCTTCAGCCTCTAGCGTATCGCAGTAATCTGTAGTGGATAGACATTCTCTAGAGAAAAAAGTTACTGTGCGTAATATTCAGTTATTGGCAATGTTTACACAGGAGTTTTGAACGAATGGAAACCGAGCTAGAGCGCTTTTTGCGGCGGCTGCAAGATATCTCGCAGGTCATGCTGCACACGACGGAAGCGCAGGAACTGCACATTGTGTTGGATCGCATCGCAAATGCGGCGAAGGAGTTGGCCGAGACGCGCTATGCGGCGCTGGGCGTGCCGGATGGGCAGGGGGGGCTGCGCTACTTCCGCACGGCTGGTATGACCCCAGAGGAGATCGCCATGATTGACCACCTGCCGCGCGGGCATGGTTTAATCGGGGCGATCATGCAGGAGCGCCGTGTCATTCGCCTGTCGTCGATTCAGTCAGACCCGCGTTCCAGCGGTTTCCCGGCGCATCACCCACCGATGACGTCGTTTCTGGGCGTGCCGGTGCAAGCGGGCGCGCAGCTCTACGGCATGCTCTACCTGTGCGACAAGCGCAACGGGGAGCCTTTCAACGAGTTTGACGAACTCATCGTCCAGACGGTCGCCAGCTATGCTGCGCTGGCCATCTCTGGGGCAGAAGTGGCGAGCCAGTCGCGCCAGATCCAACTCTTGGAGGAGCGCGAGCGCATTGGCATGGCGCTGCACGATGGGGTGATTCAGTCGCTGTATGGGATCGGGATGCAGGTCAACGTGCTGCGTGGGATGTCGAACATCTCCGAGAAAGCACTGGATCAAATCGTCCACAGCCTTGATGACGTGATCGAGGACATTCGCGGGTTCATCAGCCAGTTGATGCCGCGTCGCACATCCGACAACCTGCGCACTGTCCTAGAACAGGCGATCAAGCGTGTGATGATGCCTGCCAACGTGGCTGTAGAGCTGTCTGCGCCACCCGTACCTTTAAACATGCCAACAGAGCAGATTGAATCACTGGCGCTGATGGTGCGCGAGGCGGTGAGCAATGCTGCGCGGCACGCCAACCCATCCCATATTCGCGTGTTTGCCGAGGCGGCCAACGGACGCGTGTTAATCAACATCTACGATGATGGGCGCGGGTTCGACGTGGATCAAGTGAGTGAACGGGCAGAACAAAGCCGCAGCATGGGGTTGAAGAATATGCTCCAGCGCGCCCAAGCGATGGGTGGCTCGATCATCGTGGACAGCGCTCCCGGCCAAGGCACACATGTTTTGGTCATGCTGCCCAACGCGCCGCTCAACTCATGACATTTATCACCATCAGACGGTGACCGCGAAACCGCCATCCTCCCTTACACTGACAGCATAGAGTCAAGGTGTAATGGAGGAGGTACTCATGGTTACGACGTCACTTGTGAAGGACTGGATGTCAAGAGATGTGCTGACGGTTGACCCCAAGACGCCGATTGCTGAAGCGTATCGGTTGATGAAGGAGCGCAAGGTGCGCCGCCTGCCCGTCGTGAAGGACGGCCGCTTGGTCGGCATCGTGACGCTGGGCGATGTGCGTGAGGCCAGCCCGTCGAGCGCCACCAGCCTGAGCATCTGGGAGCTGAACTACCTGTGGGCGCAGTTGACGGTCGACCGCGTGATGAAGGCCCCCGTCATCAAACTCGCGCCGGATGCGACGGTGCTGGAGGCAGCGCGCCTCATGCTCGAACACAAGATTAGCGGGCTGCCGGTGGTCGATGGCGAGACGCTCATCGGGATCATCACCGAGTCGGACATTTTCAGAATGCTCGTGACGACCGAACAAGCGAGGGTGTGAGCAGAGTGCCATGAACGTCTCCGATCTGATGACTGCCAATCCCATCACGGTAATGGTCGACGAGACGCTGCTGGCCGCTTTGGAGAAGATGGATCAGCACGCGATCCACCACCTGCCTGTCCTCAGCCGCGGCAAGCATCTGATCGGCATCTTGAGTGATCGTGATTGTCGTCGAGCGCTGCAAAAACCGTTCACCGAGCGCGCCTACTGGCAGGATGAGGTCGTCAGGCGGATCATCGTGCGCGATGTGATGACGACTGCGCCCATCACCATCTCGGATTTATCTAGCACGCAGGAGGCCGCCCGCCTGATGCTGCTGCACCAGATTGGATGCTTGCCCGTCATGCGCGACGAGACGCTGGTGGGCATCATCACCCGCAGCGACGTGCTGATGGCGTATGTCCAGATGGATCGATTCAACTATCGGCTGTTCACACAGGCCAACGGGCTGCAAGACGGGCGAAGCGACGCGCCCTCCCGCTGAACGCCCACGACGTATGGTACAATGCCCCCTGATGAGCCATCTGAAGGGGGCTTTTGCATGGCAGTTGATGCCGTCATCGAAGTGAAGGACGTGAGCAAAGACCTCAAGATGGGGTCAAACATCGTTCACGTGCTGCAAGGGATTTCGTTCAGCGTCCAACGGGGTGAGATGGTCGGCATTGTGGGGCCATCTGGCAGCGGCAAGAGCACCCTCTTGGGGGTGATCGGCGGCCTCGACGTGCCGACGCGCGGCCAAGTGCTGATCGACGGGATCGACATCAGCCGCATGAACGAAGATCGTTTGACAGAAATTCGCAACGAGAAGATCGGCTTTATCTTCCAATTCTTCAACCTCATCCCGACGCTGACCGCGCTGGAAAATGTGGCACTGCCGATTGAGTTCGCGCGCAAGCCGCAGTACCCTCCGATGCAGCGCGCGCGGGAACTGCTGCGTCTGCTCGGCCTCGGCGACCGCATGCATCACCTGCCGTCGCAGCTCTCAGGCGGGCAGCAGCAGCGCGTGGCGATTGCCCGTGCGCTGGCCAACGATCCGTCGCTGCTGCTAGCTGATGAGCCGACCGGCAACCTCGACAGCGCCGCCAGCGAGACGGTGCTCAACGCGCTGGAGCGCATCCGCCGCGAGGTGGGCACAACGATTGTCTTGGTGACGCACAGCCGCGAGCTGGCCGAGCGCGCCGACCGTGTGCTCACGCTGGTGGATGGACGGCTGGTTGGCGTGGAGCCAGTGGGCAGCTAGCGGTTTTCAGCGCTGGTCAATCACCCCTAAATGGGCATGCTGTGTTACAATCCACAGTCAAAGCATGGGTGGCAGGGTGGTTAGAATGCAAGCGAAGGCCTCGGTGACTTATGATGTGCTGACGGTGCAGCGTTCGCAGAAGCTGTACATCATGGCGCGGGTGACCGCCAGTGGTGATGGCTCCGCGTCAAATCGTCGTCCCCTCAACCTCAGCCTTGTGTTGGATCGCAGTGGCTCGATGGCGGGAGCCAAGCTTGACTATACGCGCCAAGCCTCGCAGTTCCTCATCCAGCACCTCAGCCCTGAGGACATCCTCTCGGTGGTGTTGTATAACGACAAGGTCGAAACGCTGTTTGAGCCGCAGCACGTCACAAATAAGGATGCGCTCTCGCAGCAGATCGAGACGATCAAGCCGCGCGGCACGACCAACCTGAGCGGCGGGTGGCTGGAGGGATGCCAGCACGTCCGCCAGCACTACGCGCCCACTTGGCTCAACCGCGTCATCTTGCTGAGCGACGGCTTGGCCAATCGCGGCATCACGGATCGCGCGCAGTTGGTGGCGATTGCGCGTCAGCAGTACGAGGCGGGCATCACCACGACGACGATGGGCCTCGGCAACGACTTCAACGAAGACCTGCTGATGGAGATTGCCAGCGCGGGCGGTGGCGCGTTCTACTTCATCGAAAGCCCCGAAGTTGCACCGGAGATCTTCAACGAGGAACTGACCGGCCTAATGCGGCTAGCGGTGCAGAACTTGACGGTGCGCGTCACCGTGACCGATCAGGTGAAGGACATCCGTCAGCTGAACGCCTACCCCGTCAAAGAGATGCTGATGGCGCGCAGCTACCGCCTCGGCGATCTGTACAGCGGGGAGGTCAAAACGCTTGTGCTCGAGCTGACGATTCCGTCGCTGTCGGCGCTCGGCCAGCAGCAGATCGCCGCTGTCCATTTCGCCTACGATGAGCTGACCCCCAACGGCATCGCGCACCATGAAGGCCAGATCGGGGTGCAGGTCAACATGGCCACCTCCGCGATGGAACCGGCCCCCGAACAGGCACAGGTGACGCAGGCGGTGCTGCTGCTGCAAGCGGCCAATGCCCGTCAAGAGGCGATCCAGCGGGCGGATCGCGGCCAGTTTGACGAGGCATCGCGCGTCTTGAAGGCCGTTGCGTCGGAAATTGCTCAAGCGCCGATCACCAACGAGCAGCTTCAGGAAGAACAGCGCGCGCTGCTCGCACAAGCCGATGCGCTCATGCGGGGCGAGGCAGCCTACGACGAATACTCGCGCAAGACCCTGTCGACCCAAGCTTACTACACGATGCAGAGCCGCCACCAAGAGACGATGCTGCTGCGCCTGCGCGAGAGCGAACGCAGCAGCGCGCCCTCACCGAACGCTAACCCGTCGGCCACATCGCATCTGACGTATCCTCCAACGCGCCTGCGCCCGCTGGACGGACTAACGCCGCCGCCTGCGCCACAGACGCGCTCCGTGCTGCGCTCGACCCCGCCGACCGTGGTCGAGTGGCGCGGGCGGGAATTCCCGCTGACGGGTGACGTGATCCGCATTGGGCGCGCCATCCACAACGAGATCGTGATCGAAGAATCGGGCGTGTCGCGGTTTCATTCGCAAATCCGGCGCGACGGCGACAGCCTGTGGATCGAAGACCTCGGCAGCACCAATGGGACGCTGGTCGGCGGGGAGCGCTTGACCGGCCCGTATCGCCTCTCGGTGGGCGATATCGTCTACGTGTGCGACGAAAAATTGGTTTTCAAATAAACACCTCACAGAAACAAGGACGCTACGCATGACACAACGTGAAACGCATGACATCGTCATCGCAGGGGTCAAGCGCTCGCTGCCCAAGATCGAAATTCAGCCCGGCGTGACGATTGCCATCCTCAACATCCTCGGCGATACAGAGCTGGTGCAAGCTTCGGCGCGGGCGCTGGCCGCGCTGCTGGCCGATAAAGGCGGCAAGTTCATCGTCACCCCAGAGACGAAAAGCATTCCGCTGGCGCACGCGCTCAGCGTGGAACTAGGTATCCCTTATGTGGTGCTGCGCAAGTCGCACAAGCCTTACATGGGCGACGCCATCCAAAGCGAGACGCTCAGCATCACCACTGGCAGCCCCCAGACGCTGTATCTGGATGAAAAAGATCGTGAACTGATCAAGGGGCAGCCGGTGATCGTCTTGGATGATGTCATCTCGACCGGCAGCACGCTGCAAGGGATGCGCTTGATCTTGCAGAAGGTGGACGCGCAGATCGTGGCTGAGGCGGCGATTTTGACCGAGGGCGACCGCGCCCAGTGGCACAACATCATCGCGCTGGGGCACATCCCTGTGTGGGTCAACTAGGCGCCGTCTTCTCCAGCACGAGCAGGTGCGATAGGCCCCACGTGTCGAGCGGTGTGCCCTCCAGCGCGTAGAGGCCGCGCAGGGCGCGCCCGATTACACCGAAACGCCGCGCGAGGTTGTCATAGCCGCCGTAGATGCGCGAGTGGTGCGCCACGCGCACTGGCAGCCCCTCCAGCAGCGCGCGCAGCCCCCGCCATGTGTAGGCGCGCACGTGCGGCGCAAGCTGGTTACGCCAGCGATCCGGCAGGTAGTTGATCAAGGGCGTGTTGCCAAAGCGATACTCCCCCTGCCAGTAATGCCCATGCGTCTCGAACGGATACCAGCGATTCGGGCAGAAGATGACGGCGCGCCCGCCCACCTTCAGCACGCGCACGATTTCACGCAGGGCGGCGCGGTCGTCGTTGACGTGTTCGATCACCTCGTTTGAGAACACGGTGTCGAATTGAGCTGAGGCGTAAGGCAGCGCCTCGGCAGCAGCCACAAGGCTGAGTGGAACGTGCGCCTGCGCCTGTGCGATGCGCTCCGCTTCGATGTCGAACAGATGGACGCGGCTGGTGGGGCAGCGCTGGATGATCTGCGCGGCGTACATGCCCAGCCCGCCGCCATGTTCAAGGATGGTGGCATCCTCCAAACGGGCATGCGCGGCAATCATGCCGAGGCGGCGTTCTTGCCCGCTGCGCCACACGTAGGATGGCTCGCCGCGCTGGGCTGCAAGGTCAGAAGGGGGCATTGGGTGTGATCCTTACGAGAGTGGCGACATCGGCGCGCCGCTGCTGCGCTCCTGTGGGCGCTCGAACGTCTTGCGGTTTTGCTGCTTGCGGAGCTGGCTGGCGGAGTCGGCCTGCACGGGGATCCTCACCGTGATGACCGTTCCCTTGCCCGGGGCGCTCTTGAGGTCAAGCGTGCCGCCGATGTGCTCGGCGCGGTCGTTCATGTTGATCATGCCGAAGCTGCTGCCTTTGCTGTAGCGGCTTTGCATGGCCTCGACGTCGAAGCCCTTGCCGCTGTCGGCCACCTGCGCGATGACAGCATTGCCTTGCAGCGCCACTCGCACGCGGATCACGTCAGCCTCGGCGTGTTTGCGGGCGTTGTTGGCGGCTTCCTCGATCAAGTAGAACAGGCCGCTCTGCTGCTCGGCGTCGAGGTAGCGCAGCGCTTCGGGGTCGCATTGGACTTCGAGCTTTTGCTTATAGGTGTACTGCATCTTGCTGGCGAGCTGCTCCAGCGACACGCCCAAGCCCGCCTCTTCGAGCGAGAGCGGCCGCCACGTGAACATCACATAGCGCATCTCGTCTACAAAGCGCATAGCGATCCCACGCAGCGCTTCAACTTCTTGTTTGAGCTTCTCGGGGTTGTTTTTGGCAATCGCAGGCAGCGCGCTCAAGTTCATGGCTAAGGCGGACATGGTCTGCGTGGGGATGTCGTGCAGGTCACGGGTGAGCGCGGCACGCATATTCTGTTCGATGCGCAGCAGGCGGTCTTTCTCTTGGCGCAGCGTCTCGACGAGGCTGGCATTCTTCAGCGCGATGGTGGCCTGCACGCCGAGCGACTGCATCGTGTCGAGGTGGTCTTCGTTGAAGGCGTTCTTGGCAGTGCTGGCGTAGACCAGCAGGCCATAGGTCGCATACTCGACGCGCAGCGGGATCACCATCACGCTTTCGATGTTGCTGAAGGCGATCATCTGGCCCAGCTCAGGGTCATACTGGCCGCGCTCGCCGATAGTGATGGTGGTGGCTTGGTTGAGCGAATCGGCAAGGATGCCCGCTGCGCCTTGAAACGAGCGCCCAACGTCCATGTGCTGCAGGCCGCGCGCGTTGGCAATCGTCAAGCGGTCGTCGTGCTCCACCACCAGCACCATGGCGATGAGGCGCTGGTGCGGCTGATCGCGCAGGCTGAAGCGCCCCAGATCGAGGCACACATCGAGGATCTTGTTGTAATCGAGCGTCATGTTCAGCGTTTCGCCCATCTCGGCCAGCGCTTTGGCGCGGGTGCGCATGGCTTCAAGGCGGCGGGTGACTTCGGTGGCGTGCTCTTCGAGCTTGCGCGCGCGGGCAGAACTGCTCTCGTCGAAGGCGTTTGCCCAGATCGTCCCAGCGACGATCACCAGCCCGATAAGCACAGCCGCAGGCCCCAACGCTGTCACCAGCTCTTCGAGCGTGCGATCAGCGAAAGCTTGTCGTATCACCAGCATGATCAAGGCTGCTGCGGTCACAACGACGTTGTGAACGACCCCGAGCTGACCGCCCAAGCGGAACAGGCCTTGTACGCTCACGACGATGATGATCCCGGCCACGAGCAGCGGCAGTTGAGGGATGAGGGAGGTGAAGGCGGCAACGATGATTGCGTCGGCGACGATCAACAGGTAAGGGACTGCGCCGCGCAGCCCGCCCACTGCAATGAACACGCCCAGCACTACGTTGAGGACGAGCGCAGTGGCCGCGGCTGGCAGGATGTCGGCATAAGCCGCGTCAGGGATGGGCGGGGTGAGAATGCCGCGCGAGAGGAATACCACAGCAGCAAACGCGATCACCATCATGAACCGCGTCAAGAGTACCGTAAAGTCTTGTCCTAATGTTGCGCCCACGGGTAAAAACGCTGCCCATCACATACCTAAACCCACGCATACCATAACACACTCTCGGCGGCTCGAACATATGAGATTGCTGTGTGATTGATGGGGCACTTACAAATGGCTCTCAGGGGTGCGCCACGACGTGGAAAGGTGTCTAGATCAGGTCACGCAGCGGCAGCGCATGTGCTCTGCGCGACTATACAAGATCAGACAACATGTCTCAATCCGAGGGTGCGGCCTCGGATGGGGTGGGCTGCGCTTTGCGGCGCAGGTCGCGGCGCAATGCATCGACCAGCAGCAGCAGCGCGCCCCCCACGATGAAATGATCGGCAAAGTTGCTGATGTTGGAGATCACACCCGGGATCATGAGGTGAAAGAAATCGACGACGAAACCGTGCTGGATGCGATCAATCACGTTGCCGATGGCCCCACCCAAGATGAGCGCAAGGCCAACTTGCTGGACGACAGCCTCATGAGGGGTATGCCAGTAGAAGTAGACGATAACCCCAGAGATGATAATCGCAGCGACCATGAACACATCACCCGCCATAGGCAGCAAACCAAAGGCCGCGCCGGTGTTGGTGCTAAAGGTGAATTGGAAGAAGGGGTG
>JBDNCV010000095.1:0-14804 GCA_046719465.1 Anaerolinea sp. | reverse complement strand
TTCTTTGGGTTTGAAATTTTAACTAGACAACAGGCTCTGTGCTTCCTCAGCCATGCGTAAGCTAGTGAACGCCTCATGGGTCGACACTTGGAGTGGGGCCTGTCCTCTAATAGCGTTGATGAATTGGCGCATACCATCCACGATACAGCGTGCATATACATCCGATTTTCTGCCGAGGTTAAGCTGAACCTGCCAGCGATGCCCGTCATGCGGTGTGATTGCCGCAGTCGCTGGCAGCAGCCCTCTGAATTGTTCGGGAGGGATTTCGGTCAGAATGTTCATCTGAGTTGGAACCCATTCATGAAGTGTCACATGGGCATGCTCAAATGTAAGCTGTGCTGTTGTCTGCTCGGTGCGAGCGGTGTGTGTGAATCCGTGATAGAAATGCGCAAGCGTATCGCCGTAAACGGCAAGGCACTCCACTTGAGCCGCGTTGGTAGACTGCGCTGACAGCACGCAACCATCGACCCCAGCAACCCATGCAAAGGCGTCGAAAAAGTGCACGCCGTGCTCAATCCAGATGCCGCCGCTCTTTTGGGGGTCCCAAAACCAGTGGTTGATAGGAAGATCTTTTCCTGCGGCATGGTTGGCTAAGTCCATATGCAGCAGACGTCCCAGCACTCCGGAGGCGCGCAGCGAAGCACCCAAGGCCCAAAGTGGGTTTTGGCGCATCACATAGTTGACAGTCAGCAGACGGTGGCCAGCCAGTGCTGATGCGATCAGGACAGAAGCGTCCTCGGTGTTGAGGGCTAGCGGCTTCTCGCAAAATAAGTGCCGACCAGCTTGCAGCACCTTCTTTCCCTGCTCAGCATGTAGGTAAGGGGGCGTGTTGAGGGCAACGATCTCCACCTCAGGCAGCACAAGGACATCTTCGATAGAGGTGAAGCTGAGGGCATTATAACGTGCTGCACAACGCTGCGCGCGCTCCGCGTCTGTATCGACGACTGCAACAAGCCGCACCTCAGGCATGGACGCAAAAGCTGCCAAGCAAAACTCGCCGAAGGCTCCAGCACCGACTAATGCAATCCCTGTGGGCAGCATTAATCCCCCCACCGCGCAAAGTCGATCACGGCTTGCAGCGGTGCGGTTGCCAGCCCGATGAGCCGATCCGCCCCTGCGTAGTAGAACCAAAGCTCATCGCCTACGACGTTGTTGCTGCAGCTGAAAGTAGCGTTACCGACGTCCCCTCGTATCTCCCATGTTTCTTCTGGCTCGAAGATGTACGTCTTGGGGCGGTGCAGCACTTTCGACGGGTTGTCTAAGTCCAGCAGCGCGACGCTGTGGCGGTAGACGTGGTCAGGCCCGTAGCCGTGATAAAACAGCAGCCAGCCGTACTCGGTCTTGATGGGCAGGCCGTTGGCGCCGATGCTTTTCGTGTCCCAATTGTCGGGGACGCTGCCTTGCTCGCGCGGGGACATAATGATCGTATGATCTGTCCACGTGATGAGGTTGTCGCTGTAAGCGATCCAGATGTGGGGGCGGCGGCGGTGGAAGATGGCATAGCGCCCGTTGATCTTCTCTGGGAACAGAACGTGATCTTTGTTCTCGGTGCGCTCCAGCGGGGCTACGTCCTGCCACGTGATGAGGTTGTCTGAGACGGCAATCATTGGGTAGTTGCCATAAGCGCCGTAGGCTGTGTAACACATATAGAAGCGCCCGTCTAACGGGGTCACGCGCGGGTCTTCCACACCGCGGTAGTCGTTGCGCCCGTCGTGCGGGGTCATGACCGGCTGCGCGAAGCGGTTCCAAGTGAGTCCGTCCACGCTGACGGCGTAGCCGATGGACGACACGAAGTCCACGCCCTGCGCCCGATAATGCATGTGGAACAGGCCGTTGTGCTGCGTCACGGCGCAGTTAAAGACGTTCATCGCCTCCCAACGATTGAGCGGGTTTGGGTAGAGCAGCGGGCTTTGCGGATGGCGTTCGAGTTTGAGCTGCATGTGTGTTTTTGTCCTATGGTGAGTGTTTCGATAAGTGAACGACCGCGTGGGGCAGGGCAGACCTAGCCCCTACGGGGTTTCCTGCCACGTGATCTGGCCGCTGAGCGTGTCATAGGCCAGCGTAACGGTGCGGCCATCGCGCAAGGTGAAGCTGCGCTGCTGCGCTGCGGGCACAAGTAAGAAGGCGTCGACTTTGCTGAGGCCCGGGTTAGCGCTGCCTGTCTCGCCTGCGTACTCAAAGCGGATGCGGTGCTCGCCTGCTTCCAGCGTGATCGGCTGCGGTGTAACGAGATCAAGCCAGAAGTAGTCACTGTCGGGCGCGATGCTCTGTGGGATGGTGATACGCTCTCCCGTGTTCACGCGCACCTCCAGCGCCACCTCCGGCGCTTGGCCGAGCGTGTCAGCGCTTTCCGGCGTGACGAGCGTGAGCGCGAGCAGGTTAGAAGCCACATCGGGGTCGCGGCCTGTCAAGTTCATGAAGGAGTTGCCCCCAATGCCCCGCCCCGCCTCAAAGCCGATGCGCGCGCCCGCTTGCGGTCGCTCCAGCCCGAGTGTGGCCCACGGCAGCTTGGCCTCATAGCGGTAGCCGCCCTCGACAGGTTGCCACGCTAGCTCCCCACCACGTGCAAAGCGGGCGTTCTGCCAGTCCCAGATTTGCGGGCCGACGGGGGTCTGCGCGAGGGTGAACTTCGCATCCAGTGTGCGGGCGTTTTCGCGCGTGGTGAAGTAGAGCCAAAGCGCGTCGCCCTGCCAAACCTCGCTGACGGTGAAGGGCTGGTCATGCTGCGGGTCGCGCACGTCAACCAACAGGTAAAGCGCGTCCTCGTCCCATCCTAACTGCACGGTGTGGCTGTCAACATCTGCGCCGCGCCATAAGCCTGCCCCGCGCAAGAATTGACGCGCCGTGTTTGACGCTAGCACAGGGGCATCGCTCGGCCAGTCGCTCGCGTCACCGTCAATCTGCGGTGGCATGTCCAGATATGACACAGTGAAGCTGGTCGCGCTGCGCGTTTGGCGCACGTGGGCTACATACAGCAGATACTCACCTGCGTTCGCCAGCTCAAACGTAAGGCGCATCCGTTGGCCTTCGCCCAGCCCGATGTAGCGTCCACTGCTGATGTAGCCCTCGCCCGTCCAATTCCCGCTGAAGTATACCGGCGTGCCGACGACGCGTTCAGCGTTTTCGGCCTCAAGGATGCGATAGCTGGTGAACGGCTGCGGCTGCGCGTAAAGGTAGGGCAGCGCCTGCGGAATGCGCGCCAGCGTGGCCATGCTGAGCAACCCCTCGATGGTAGACTCTGCGCCTGCGTTGCGGTTGACGCGCCACGCCACCGGCCCGTTGATCCCGTCGTACACGCGGCCATTGGCTGGGTTGTACATAGCAGCGCCTGCCATGTTGTTGCCGAAGTACCAACTGGCAGCCAAGCCTGCGTAACGCGCGTAGGCCTCATCACCGGTGGCGTGGTAGAGCGCGGCGTAAGTCTGCACCAGCATGTTTGTGCCGTAGGCGATTTGTTCCATGCGGTCAGGCACAACGCCAATGTGGCGGAATGGCTCCAGTGTCAGGTGGCGCATCAGGAACGATTCTGCTGTCAGCCGTGCCGATTCGATCCAGTCTGTACGCCCTAGCGCCATGCCCGCCATGACCAGCCCGTGCGGCGTGTGCGCGCCCCAGTTCGTCCAGAAGCCCGGGGCGTTGGCGCGGTGTGGGTGCATCCCCCACGGGTACTCTAGATGGTTGCCTAGGCGATACTGTGCTAAGCCGTCTGCAATTTTGGTGATGACCTCGGCAGTGGTCTCATTAGGGCGCACGGTGTAGTACGCCGACAGCCCCAGCAGCCCGATGCTGGCGACGTTGGCCTCACCCCCCGGAATCCATGCAGGGATGTTGAAGCCGTGCAAGCTGACGTATTCGCCGTAGTTGCCGAGCGTAGCAGCCAGCGCGGCTTCCGTCCGCAGGTAAGCCGCTGCCAGCTTGTCCGCATAAGCTGGATCAACGCCATCGAACACGCGCACGCCCTCCCCCAGCGCCCACAGCCCGCGCATCGCCCACCACGTCAAGCTTTTGTAGCTGGTGCTGCCGAACAGGTTCTTTGTGCCTTCACGATCCCAGACGAAGTTCCAGAATTCGCCGTCCTCAGCCTGCATGTACATCACAAAGTTGAGGCTGCGGCGCGCCAGTTCGAGCAGGTCGGCGTCGCCTGTGCGCTCATACTCCCACAGATAAACCACCGCCGCGCGCGCCACATCATCCACACAGCTTAGGCCCTCGTCAGCGTCATCTACCCAGTCATAGGTAGGGAACTCGCTGTAGATATGGACAAGCGCCATCTCCACCCCATTGATGGTGACAGGCTCGGTCAGGTGGCGCAGATGGGCAAGGTTCACGAGCGGCGGCTCCTGTGCGGTGGCGGTTCCAAAGCTTATCCCCAGCAGCAGCGCTGGTATTGCAAGCCATCTCATCCCTTCACGGCTCCTACGTTGATGCCTTCGATAAACTGGCGCTGGGCGGCAAAGTACAGCGCCAAGATGGGCGCGGCCATCATGGTGGCCATCGCCATCATGTAGTGCCACTGAGGGGCTTCTTTGCTCAGCGATTGGTCGAAGAAACGCATCGCCACCGCCAGCGGGAACTTCTCTGGTGTAGAAATGTACAGCAGCGGCCCTTGGAAGTTGTTCCAATTGCCTTGGAACGACAGCACGGCAATCGCCAGCAGCACCGGCTTGATAAGCGGCAGCATGATGTAAAGGTAAATCTGGGCGGTGTTGGCCCCATCCATAATGGCAGCCTCTTCAATGTCGCGCGGGATTGAGAGGAAAAACTGACGCATCAGGAACACGAACAGCGGCCCCCATGCGAACAGCGATGGCCACGTAAGCGGATCGTAGGTGTCGAGCAGCCCCAACTCGCGCCAGATGAGAAAGCCCGGAACGCGCGTTACGATGCCCGGGATCATCACCGTTGCCAGCATCAACGCAAACAGCGTGTCCCGCCCGCGCCAGCGAAACCGTGAAAAGCCATATGCCACCAGCGACGCGCTAAAGATTTCGCCGAACATCGCCAGCACTGTAATGAACAGTGTGTTGGCCATGATGCGCGCAAAGGTCATTTCGTTGTTGATCTCGCGCAGGCGATCCCACACTTCAAAATAATTCTGCGGGGCGGCGGGGTTGGGGATGAAGTTGATCTGCAGGGTGAACAGTTGATCCATCGTCTTGAGCGACGTTGAGATCATCCACAAAAACGGGATGAGCACCAGCGCCGCGCCCATGCACAGCAGCACGTACACCAGCACTTGGCGCAGTGAAATCTTGCTGAGCAGCCCACGCGGCGCGTCAGTGGTTGATGAGGTCATCGTGGCCATGATTACTTCTCCTCACGGGCGCCTTGATAGAACACCCATGCCTGTGACGAGCGGAAGATCAACGCAGTGAGCGCCAAGATAATGAGCATCATGACCCACGCCATGGCTGAGGCCATGCCCATATCGCGGAAGTTAAAGGCCTGCTGATAGATGAGCCAGTTGAGGAACGTGCCTGCGCTTTCTGGGGTGGGGATGAAGGCTGCGACTTCGAACACCTGCAAAGCAGCAATTGTGGAGGTGACAAGGTTGTAGAACAGGGCTGGGCTGAGCATTGGGATCGTCACATGGCGGAACTTGGCCCAGTTGCCCGCGCCGTCAATCGCAGCAGCTTCGTACAAGTCTTGTGGGATGCCCTTCAGCCCGGCCAGCAAGATCACCGAGTTTGCGCCGAATACTCCCCACAAGCTCACAATGGTGAACATCGGCAGGACATAGGTTGGGTCGGTCAGCCAGCTTGGGGGTGACTCTCCAAATAGGGCCAGCAGTGGCCTCAGCGCGCTGTTCAGCAGCCCATTGCCAGAGAAGATCCAGCGCCACAGCAGTGCCGTTGCCACCGCAGGCAGCACCGCCGGTAGATAATACAGCACGCGCCAAAAGCCCAGCCCTTTCACATTTTGGTTGAGCAGTAGCGCCACCCCCAGCGAGGCTACCAACCCAATGGGGACGGTCAGGAAGGCGTACAGCAGCGTCAAACGCATCGAGCGCCAGAAGGCCCGCTCGCGCGCGCCCAACACCACGCCACCATCACTCACTTCGATCCGTATGATCTCATCGTAGCGGCGGGGCAGGGCTTGGCTGCTGCGCTGTTCGCGCGACTCTAAGGCCACGAGCTGTAAATCAAATAGTCGCTCATAGTTGGTCGCGCCTATCCAGCGGGGGGCGCGAAACAGGTTGTAATCGGTAAAACTGAGGTACAACGACGCGCCGATGGTGAACACGTTGAACACGAGAAAGCCTACCACCCACGGAGTAACAAGGGCGCGTCCCGTGGCGGCCTCCCGCTTGACACCGAACACAAGCTGAACACGGTAGACAGCATACATCAGACCACCGAGCGCCACCACAACGAGGGCATAACGCAGCAGTGTTGGCAGATAAGTTTCAAAAGCGCTGATGCTCACTGCAAAATCCCTCAAGAATCCTTTAGTTAGGGCGTAGTAGGGCGCGCCTGTTCAGTCAGACGCGCCCCACACTTACTCTATTCGAGTGTGTCTTCAAGATCAGGGCGGACTTCCGCAGCCAGCTCCGCGACCGATAGATCGGTTTCGTTGTTCAGCAGCGGCCCCCAGAATTCTGACCAGAACACGCTGTCCCAGCGGGCATAGTTGCCGAAGATCGGCAGGGCGCGCATGTTCTGTGCAGCGGCGATGATCGCTTCCGCGTTGGCCGCCTTGCGCGGCTCCGAGGCGACGAGGTGTTCCACAGTGGCCTGTGAGATGCGCGGGGAGACGATCTTCCACGTGTGGATTTTCTCCGTCAGCGCCACCAGCGCGCGGCAGGCCAGCTCAGGGTTGGCGGTGTTGGCGTTGATAACGGTGCTGGCGTTCCATGCAAAGGTGGTGTTGTCGCCGGTGCGCGGGTGCGCAGGCACAGCGATCACGCCCACATCGAGGCCTTCCACACGGTCGAGGTCATCAGCAGCGCCGCCCATGAACATGGCGATCTTGCCGGCTTTAAACATCTCACCGAAGCCCTGCTCGGCGATGACTTCACGGCTGGGCGACATCTCAGGGTTATACGCGGTGCTCAGATAGAACTCAAACCCTTCCACAAACTCAGGCGAGTCAATCGGGGAGCTAGTGAAGTCGGGGCTGATCGGCTCACCACCGGCCTGCCAGATAAAGATGAACGGGGGTGGCCAACCGTTGTTGATGAAGCCCCACTGATCGACGATGCCGTCACCGTCGGTGTCGAGGGTCAGAGCTTTGGCCTTCTCGACGAAGTCATCCCATGTCCAGCCCGGCTGGGGCACTTCGACACCAGCGGCCTCGAACAAGCCCCGGTTGTAGTACAGCACGACCGGCTGAGCAATCCACGGCAGGCCGAAGGTCTGGCCGCCGAACTGGTTGACCGCCAAGATGCCCGGGAAGTAGTCGCTCAAGTCACCGGCTGTGCCCGCAGGCGCACCTGCCACGCACTCATCAATCGGCAAGAAGATGCCTTCTGCCGCCAGCGCCATGTTGTTCTGATCCATCCAGTACAGATCAGCGCCTGTGCCGCCGGCGATCTGCGTCTTCACCTGCGTGTAGTAGTCGCTTGGGATCGGACGATGGACGATTTGATAGTCTGATTGGCTGGCGTTGATCTCGTCAATCAGCACTTGTAATTCAGCGGCTTCGCCCACGCCCGCCCATGTCGAGATGACAATGGTCGGCACATCTTGAGCGGCAGTGCTGACAGCCAAGACCAGCCCCAGCCCCAAACTTGTGATAAAACGTTTCATCATGGTACCGCACTCCTGTCCTAAAAATTGAAACTAATTTAAGGTCGCTCGCTTGATGTATGATTTATTGCCCGTTCGCCTCCTTTCGCGGTGCAGTGGACTCTCGCTCAACCAATTGCACGGGGACGATGATCTCAGAGGGCATTAGCTCAGCGTCGTCTAGCACCGCTAGCAGGCGCATTGCAGCCTCTTTACCCATCTGCACTTTAGGGATGTTCATCGTCGTCAGGGTGGGGTGGGTCATTGCACCCCATGCGATGTTGTCAAACCCAATAACTGAAAGATCGTCGGGAATGCGCAGGCCAAGCTGCGCAGCGGCGCGCATTGCGCCAAGGGCCATTGCATCGTTCACCGCGCCGATAGCCGTGATCTCAGGGTGCAGGTCATACAAGCGGCGCAGCGCGCGCGCGCCCGATTCGAGGGATGTTTCGTCTTCATGCACGACATGCAGCGCAAGCCCTGCCTCGTCTGTGGCTTGCGCGTATCCACGTAAGCGGCGTGCGCTGCTAGCCCATGCCATTGGCCCAGCAAGCAGCCCGATATAGCGATGCCCCAACCGGATCAAGTGCTGCGCCGCACGATAAGCGCCTCCCTCGTCGTCGCAGTTGATGCTGTTCACAGCGGTGTTGGCCAAGCGGTTGTCTACAATCACCACTGGCAGGCTGGTCTTGAGCATGGCCATTACAAAGTCTGTCGGGATGTCTGGCCCGGCGAGAATCATCGCGTCAATGCGGCGCTCGCTTACAGGACGGAACTCACTCGGCTTGCGAATGTGGCTGTCGGTCAGTGTAGCAACGCTCAAATGATATTCACTGCGGGCGGTAATGGCCTCAATCCCGTGCTGGATTTCGTAGTAGAACGGGTCTTGTTGCAGCATCAGATTTGGCTTCTCTCGCACGAAGTAGCCGATGTTGAAGGTGCGCGAGCTAGCCAAGCTGCGCGCAGTGAAGTTGGGCGTGTAGTCCAGCTCTCTCGCGCGCGCCACAATGCGATCCCGCAGATCCTTGCTGACGCCGGGCTTGTCGTTCAACGCGCGCGATACGGTTGCAATTGAAACATCAAATTCTTGAGCCAGTTGATCAATAAGCGCCATAACGTAACCCATATCTTAGGCTGTAAGCAGAAGCGTAAACGCTTACGTATTTAGCGTAGCGAATTTTTCCTTGATTGTCAATTACTCCTTGTATTTTCGATAAAAATCACTATCTTCTTGAGAATAAAAGCTCTTTAGGAAGGTTTTTTGTGTCAACATGTGGCGATTGATAAAGAACTGCGTAAGTAAATAACGTAAAAGCTCTAGAATTGGTGTGCAGCCATAAAACGCTTATAATCCAGACGATCAGCCCATCGGATACCGTTTTTCATCATGAGGAGCCGCGTCATGTTCAGCCGTTCACCTGCCAACCCGTTGATCTCACCTGCTGACGTTGCTAGCGCCACAGAAGGGTTTGAAGTCATAGGCACGTTCAACGCAGGAGTGGCGGTTAACGGCGATGAGGTGGTGATGCTGCTGCGTGTGGCCGAGCGGCCTCAGCCAAGCGATGATGGTTGGATCCACTGCCCGTATGTGAACGCAGCGGGCGAACTCACGCTGAAGCATATCCGGCGCGATGACCCATCGTATCACACCCACGATCCGCGCATGGTGCGCCATGCCGTTACGGGGCAAATGTGGCTGACGAGCATCAGCCATTTGCGCCTCGGGCGCAGCCGCGATGGCGTCCACTTTACGTTTGATGGTGGCTGTTGGCTGGCTTACGATCCTGAATACGCCAGCTATGGCATCGAGGACGCGCGCATCACATGGCACGAAGACGATCAAATGTATTACGTTAACTACACCGCGGTCAGCCCTCACGGCATTGCCACCGGTTTGGTGCGCACGGAGGACTTCACACAGCACGAGCCGCTAGGGTTGATGTTCTTGCCTTCCAACCGCGACGTGGCGATCTTCCCACGTAAGATCGGTGGGCTTTACGTGGCGTATCATCGCCCGATGCCTGCGTACAGTCATCAGTTCAACATCTGGCTGGCGACTTCGCCGGATATGGTGCATTGGGGGCAGCATCAGGTTGTGCTGCGCGTGCAGCCCGACGGATGGGAATCAGGACGGATCGGCGGGGGCGCGCCACCGCTCTGGACAGAGCAGGGCTGGCTGTCGATCTACCACGCGGCGGATCGCCAAGATCGCTATTGCTTGGGCGCGTATCTCACACCGTATGACGATCCCGCTCGGGTGATCGCCCGCAGCCTGACGCCTATCCTTGAGCCGACTGCGCCCTATGAACTGGAGGGTTTCTTCGGCAATGTCGTCTTCACATGCGGCGCATTGATTCACAACGGAGTGCTGCGCGTCTACTACGGCGCAGCCGATGAGCGTATGGCGCTGGCCGAGGCTTCTCTGGCGGATGTGCTGGGCAGCCTGACACCGTGCTGAATCAGCGCTGAAACGTCCACTTGCGGAACTTGATCTCAGCAGCACTAAGCGCCGCGCAGAATTCCGGCTCATCTTTGAACTGAGCTTGAGACAGCCGCCGCACCTCAACAGAGACGGTCAGATGGTCGCCCTCCAGCACCCACGGCTCTAGCTTGAGGGTTGCATCAGCGCGCTGGCTTACAACGCAGCTAACTTGCCGTGCTAAGCACTGGGTAATGTGGCTGTTCTGTGGCGGCTAGATGGTGGAAGCGCAACCCCCCACATGGCCTACTTAAAAAAACGCCCACTGGCTGATCTGCCTCGGCGCGGCGTGGCATAAAGTAAGGGCATGATGTAACGCCTGAATCGTTCAAATCAGACACGGAGTAAACACCATGTTGCGTTGGGCCTTTTTCTTCCTGATTATTGCGTTGGTGGCCGCCCTGTTCGGCTTCAGCGGGATCGCCGGTGCTGCCGCAGGGATCGCTCAGTTCTTGTTCATCTTGTTCGTCATCCTGTTCATCGCCGCGTTGGTGCTAGGCCGCCGCATCCTCAGCTAAACGACCGATGACCCCACTGAAAGAAGGCCTGTATCATGGATGCAGGCCTCTTTCGTTATCGCAAGGAGACACAGATGAGCATTGTGGTAGAGATCAAACGCCTCGCTGACCAACTGCGAACGCACGGGCCGCGCCTGACAGCGATGGCTGGCATCGACAAGTTCGGGCGCAAGCTGCTGGGCCGCCCGATCTGGCGTTATAGTTGGATCACACCGGATATCTTGTTGGGTGGGCAGCCAGCGCGACGTGTTTGGCCAGTGCTGGCCAAGATCGGTGTTAAGGGCATCATCAACCTGCGCGACGAGTACGATTACCTCGACCGCTTGGCACGCAAGACGGATCAACTGCGCTATTTGTACCTGCCCACGGTGGATAACACCGCGCCCACGCTGGAACACCTTGCGCAGGGGGTAGACTTCATGCGTGAGATCTTTGCTGATGGCGGCAAGGTCTACATTCACTGTTGGGAGGGTTTGGGGCGCGGGCCGACAATGGTCGCCGCGTACTTAGTGAGCACGGGCTTGACGCCGGATGAAGCATGGGATTACATCCGCACGGTGCGCCCGTTCATCCGGCCTGTGCCTACCCAACGCGCCCAATTAGTGACATTTGCAGAGCAGCACGCGGCCTCACAGCCAGCCGCGCCGCCGGAAGAATAAACTTAGCGCCACGGTTGATACGATCATGCCCACAATAATAATGGCGAACATCGCTGCCCCGCTGATCGGCAGCTCG
Organism: Anaerolinea sp.; assembly: GCA_046719465.1. Lineage (GTDB taxonomy): Bacteria > Chloroflexota > Anaerolineae > Aggregatilineales > Phototrophicaceae > JANWYT01. The sequence continues at coordinate 3,345 of JBDNCV010000095.1, read as the reverse complement.
ACTGGCTCGGAGGTGGTGGCGAAGCCCAGCTCGAACCACGCGCTTAAAAACGTGAGCGGCAAGAAGATCATCGAGAGGATGGTGAGGCGGTTGACCGCCTCTACCATCTTCCGTGATTCGAGGTTCTGCATCATGTCGAGCACGTTGCTGGAGAGGTCGCGCTGCGAGTCGATCACATCGTAGACGCGCAGAAGTCGCTCATAGAGATGGCGGAACAGGTCACGGATGTTGTCGGTCTCGCCAAGGCGTGTCTCACCGATGACGCTGGAGAGAACTTCCCGCTGTGGGGCGACCATCTGGCGCAGGTTGATCAACTGCTGCTTGATACGATAGACCGGCTTGCGCCACTTTTCGTCGGCGGTTCCTTGAAAGTCGCTGTCGAGCAGCTTTTCTTCCAACGTGTTGAGCTGGTTGCTCATGCGATCTAGCAGGGGGTAGTAGGCATCGACGATGTGCTGTGCAGTGAGGTAGAGCAAGTAGGCGCTGCCGTTCTGCCATGCGTCGAGGTTTTGGGCGGCCCGTTCATAGGCATCTTCGAAGGCGTCCGCCTCTGAGGGGCGCACGGTGATGAAGCAGGTGTCGGTCATCACACAGTGGATCTCGTGTCCGCGCACTTGGCCTGCTTGAATGTAAGGCTGAAAGAACGAGAGGAACAAGTGTGTTGGGTAGACCAACAGCGACGGACGACGATCCGCCCGCAGCAGGTCTTGTGTGACGGCGAGGCTCAACGCAAACGTCTCGGCCAACCAGTCGATCTCTTCACGTGTGGGGTTGACGACATCGACCCACGCCATGGCGTTCGCGCGGATGGCTGCGATCAAATCGGCACGTTCGACGTTGCGACGCAGGGTAAAGCTCTCAGCGTTAGGTCCACCTTCAACCAGCAGTGAGCGTATCATCGAGGGTTCCTGACTCATCCTTAACAGACTTCCTTAAAAGCGGCGAACTTTCAAGCAAAAAGTGTGAGCAGAGAAGCTCACACTTCAAATTGTATGACGATAGGCTCCGCCTCGGCAGTGGATACTTTAGGCTCAGCCAGTGGCTTTCTTCAGTCGGTTCTGAACGTCATCTTGCAGCTTGCTGGCGCCCTCGCGGACGTTCTGGAAGGCCGTCTCCGCGGCGGCACGCCCGTGTTGATTGGCCTGCTCGAGGGACTCGCCAAGCTGGCGGCGCGTCTCCTCACCCGTGCGCGGGGCCAGCAGCAGCGCCAACACAGCACCGATGCCGATGCCAAAACCGGCAACGATCAAGGCCATGACGACCCGCTCACGGTAGGCACGCTGGGCAGCCTCGTGGCTGTAGTAAATTCGTTCGCTCATCTCATACCTCACTTGATCTCTTAGTTGATGCTTCGCATTCTACACTGCTTTGGGATGGTGGTGGATGAGCGTAGCGGTTCATCTTGTGGCAGGCGTAGTAGTGGGCGTCCGTATAGGCTAGTTGGGGGATGGCGCAAGCGCACGGCAAAAGAACAACCGCCTATCTGAAAAAGGCGGTTGCCCTTACAGCAGCTTGTGTGATGTGTGTGGCTTAATCGAACTTCAACTTCTCAGCCCACTCGTCGATCTGGCGGTTGGCCTCGTCCTTAGCGATGCCGTAGCGCTCTTGAATTTTGCCTGCGAGCTTGTCACGCTCACCGGCGATGACATCTAGCTCGTCATCGGTCAATTCGCCCCAACGCGAGCGAATCTCCCCACGGATTTGCTTCCACTTCCCAGCGATCTGATCCCACATCCCAGCAGACATTTCGTTGCTCCTTTGCGTTTGTCGTGGTTGATGCTCTTAATGTAACGTGGCTCTGAACAGGCTGGATGTGCCGCACAGCCTAACTTGGAATAGGTCAGGTGGCTAATGATGCTTATGTAAGTGCTTTTGTAAATAGGACATGTGGGCAGCCGATTCGCCCCGTGTGTCTCATCAAACCGTGCGGGTGGCTTCATAGAATGAGGCTATCAACACACGCAGGAGGAAACGATGAGACTGAATCGCTTAACGCAACGGCTTGGGCTGCTCAGCTTAGTTGTCGTGCTGATACTGATTGTGTCGCTGGCTGCCTTCGCGCAAGAATCGACACCCGCGCTTGAAACTGCCGTCGAAACCGTGACCGAGGCCGCCACGTCGGCAATTACGGCTGCGTCGGATACATTCGATGACCTGCTCACGCGGATCACTGCTGCGCCGCAGTCCGACGTGGCGCGTGTGCTGCTGATCGTTGGTGGGGTACTGCTGCTGGTGCTGGGCTGGCGCATTTACAACTTCATCATTATCGTGGCTGGTTTCTTGGTTGGTGCGAGTGTGGCCGCATCACTCGTGGCCAATGAGAGCGCCCTCATCGTCATGGTGGCGTTGGTTGTAGGCGGTTTGATCGGCGCGGCGCTTTCGGCAGTGTTCTATCTCGTCGCCGTGTTCTTGATCGGTGCGTATCTGGGGATCGCCCTTACCAATGCAGTGGCGGCAGCGTTGGGTCTAGCGCCCGTCTCAGCCTTGATCTTGATTGTTGCAGCAGTGGTAGGCGGTTTGGTGCTGATCGGTCTGTCGTTTGAACTGCTTGTGGTGATCGCTGCTGTAGTGGGCGGTCAGATGCTTACGCTGGGGCTGGGTTTGGATGGCCTCTGGGTGTTGATCTTCGCTGCGGTTGGCATTGTCGTTCAGCTTATCTTGATGCGCACGAGCCGGATTTCGTTCCGTCGTGCGTATCGCCCGCGCTCGTTCTGGATGCGGGCGTAACACTCATCGATTGTGCCCCCAGCGCAGGTTGGGGGCCGCGGTTTTGCCAGCGTTCATTCGCAATCGATGACAATTTAGCGTAACCTATGTGAGGGAATTGTCCACAGTAGTTATGAGCTTATCTAATGACTTGGCAAACGCTTCGTAAACATGAGTTAGTGCCGTATTTGATCGCAGCGGCTGCAGCAACGCTTGCAGTCACCGCCACGATCACGACGTGGGAGTTGCTGCAAGGGTCGCTGTTCATTTTCTTGTTTGGTGCGGTTGTTTTTACAGCGTGGCTGGGTGGGCTGTGGCCGGGCGTGTTCAGCATCGTTGTATCGCTGGTGCTGCTGCATTTCTTTGTGATTGTGCCCTTCACCGAGCTGGATAGCAACATCAGCCAGTTTGTGCGCTACACGCTGTTCATCCTGATTGCTGGTGGGGTGTGTTGGCTGCAAGAGCAGCGCCTGCGCTTTCAGCAATCGCTCAATGGGCTGCGTCAAGAGTTAGAGGTCATCCTCAACAGCGTGGACGACAGCATCATCGCGCAAGACACCACAGGGCGGCTTGTGTTCGCCAACCAAAGCGCGCATCAGCTTATGGGAGCCAGCGCGCTGACCCCCGACCCACGCAGCC
>JBDNCV010000094.1:0-14829 GCA_046719465.1 Anaerolinea sp. | reverse complement strand
GCGCAGGCGACGCGCAACGCGCAGGCCACCAGCACCGCTGACGCCCAAGCCACCGCCAACGCGCAGGCCACCAGCAGCGCTGAAGCTACCAACACCGCCATCGCAGCCGCCACCAACGAGGCTCAGCTCAGCGGGACGCAGACCGCCGAGGCCGCGCCGTCCGACACGGCCATCCCGCCCACGCTCGAGGCGACGCCCGAGACCACCGTCGAAGTGACGGAGGAAGCCAGCCCCACCGCGGCAGCGCTCGCCACGCTCACCCCGGTTCCGGGCTTGCAGCAGGGCGGCGATCAACCGCCGCCGCCGCAGATCGACGTGCTGCCCTACGTGGTGTGCGGCGGCGCGGCCTTGCTGCTTGTGGCGCTGCTGTTCCTGCTCTCGCGGACGCGCCGCGACGACTAGCAGCTCTGCACGCACTTTGTCAACCCCCACTTAGCAGTGGGGGTTTTTGTTTGCTAAGGATGTGTTAGCGCTGCTATAAGAATTTCACAAGAGACGTTGACATTGCCGCCTAAATGATGCTATATTGACAGCGTGAATTAGCAGTCTGTGCGTTTGAGTGCTAAACGCAGGCTCATCATACCAATCAAATGGAGGGTCAGTTATGAACATTCGTCCACTGGGTGATCGTGTCGTTGTCGAACCGATCGAACAAGAGGCGACCACCGCGAGCGGCCTCGTGCTGCCGGATACCGCCAAGGAGAAGCCGCAGCAGGGCAAGGTGATCGCCGCGGGCAAGGGTCGTCTGGATGACGATGGCGACCGCATTGAGATGGAAGTCAAGGTCGGTGATACTGTGCTGTACGCCAAGTATGCGGGCACGGAGATCAAGATGGGCGACAAGAAGCTGCTCATCATGAAGGAAGCCGACATCCTCGGCATTGTCGAATAAGCATCCCGTTCGCAGATAACCCAAGCACGTACCACAAGGAGAAGTTGAGAAATGGCCAAGCAGCTCATTTTTAAGGACGAAGCTCGTCGCAAGCTCCAAGCTGGCGTGGACAAGGTGGCCAACGCCGTCAGCACCACGCTGGGGCCGAAGGGCCGCAATGTCGCGCTCGATAAGAAGTTCGGTGCTCCCACCGTCACCCACGACGGCGTGACCGTGGCCAAGGAAATCGAACTGGAAGACCCCTATGAGAACATGGGCGCGCAGCTTCTGAAGGAAGCCGCCACCAAGACCAACGACATCGCCGGTGACGGCACGACGACTGCGACCGTGCTGGCGCAGGCCATCGTGACCGAAGGCCTCAAGAACGTGGCCGCTGGCGCTAACCCGATGCTGCTGAAGAAGGGCATCCTGCACGCCGCTGATCTGGTCGCCAAGAACATTCTGGCGCAGGCCACCCCCATCGACACCAAGGAAGAGATCGCCAGCGTCGCCAGCGTCAGCGCGCAGGATGACGAGATTGGCAACCTCATCGCCGAAGTGATGGATAAGGTCGGCAAGGACGGCGTCGTCACGGTGGAAGAGTCGCGCGGTCTGGAGTTTGAGACCGAGTACGTCGAGGGTATGCAGTTCGACCGCGGCTACATCAGCCCCTACTTCGTCACCGCGCCCGAGTCGATGGAAGCTGTCATCAACGACCCGTACATCCTGATCTACGACAAGAAGATCAGCGCTGCGCAGGACATCCTGCCGATCCTCGAGAAGCTGATCCAGATCGGCAAGCGTGAGCTGGTGATCATCGCCGAGGACGTGGACGGCGAGGCGTTGGCCACGCTGGTGCTGAACAAGCTGCGCGGTATGCTCAACGTGCTGGCCGTCAAGGCCCCGGGCTTCGGCGATCGTCGCAAGGCCATGCTGCAAGACATCGCCATCCTGACGGGCGGCACGGTCATCACCGAGGAGACGGGCCGCAAGCTGGAGACGGTGACGATTCAAGATCTGGGCCGCGCGGCGAAGGTTGTCGCCAACAAAGAGAACACGACTATCGTCGATGGCGCAGGCGACGAAGCTCGCATCAAGGGCCGCATCGCCGAAATCCGCAGCGAGATCGAGCTGAGCACCAGCGACTACGACAAGGAAAAGCTGCAAGAGCGCCTCGCTAAGCTGAGCGGCGGCGTGGCAGTGATCCGTGTGGGCGCGGCCACCGAGACCGAGCTGAAGGAGAAGAAGCACCGCGTGGAAGACGCGCTGAGCGCGACCCGCGCCGCCGTGGAAGAGGGCATCGTCCCGGGCGGTGGTGTGGCGCTGGTGAACGCCATCGCCGCGCTGGCGGATGTCAAGCTGCCTGTGGAAGATGAAAACACCGGCGTGAACATTATGCGCCGCGCGCTGGAGATGCCAATGCGCAAGATTGCCAGCAACGCGGGCGAGGATGGCGCGGTCATCATCGAGACGGTGCGCCGCCTGCAGAAGGAGAAGAACAACCTGCGCATCGGTTACAACGTCATGACCGGCGAGTACGTCGACATGATCGACGCCAAAGTGCCCGATCCGGCGAAGGTGACGCGCGGCGCGGTTGAGAACGCCGCCTCCATCGCCGCCATGATCCTGACGACCGAGGCGCTCATCACCGACATCCCCGAGCCGGAGAAGCCAGCGGCAGGCGGCGCCGGCGGCGGCATGGACGGCATGTACTAAACCGTCTGCCTCGTTAACGCAGCACACGCGCGCCCCCCTTTGCGGGGGCGCGTTTGCGTCTCGTGGTATAATCAGCGCAGTCAACACGCAGGAGCCGCTCATGCTCGCCAAGAAGCTCGACCTCTACCCCGAGTATCGCTACAGCGAGGAGGAGTACTTCGCGCTGGATCGTGTCAGCCGCGTTCGTCATGAACTCATCAACGGCCAAATCCTAGCGATGTCTGGCGCAAGCAAAAAGCACAGCCTCATTACCGCGTCGGCCTCAAGCGCCATCATCACACGGACACGGGGGCGTGGCTGTTCGGTGTTCTCATCCGACATGCGCGTGTACGTAGGCAATAGCAACTACGTCTATCCGGATGTCACCGTCACGTGTGGGCAACCGCAGTTGATCGATGTCAAGCATCAAGATACGCTGCTCAACCCGACAGTCATCGTGGAGGTGCTGTCCCCCTCCACAGCGGGCTATGACCATGACAACAAGTTCGCCCTCTATCGCAGCGTGGAGACGGTGCAAGCGGTGCTGTTCATCGCCCAAGACAGCGCCAGCGTCGAGGTGTATCAGCGCAGCACCGACCATTGGATCCTCACCGACGTGAAAGGGCTGGATGCAGTCATCAAGCTGAAAGCGCTTGAGATCGAGCTGCCGCTGGCGGAGATTTATGAGCAAGTGGCGAATGAGCTAGACAATCATATCACCCCTTAAGTAACCAATGCGCAAGGATTGGGTTACACTATCTACAACAAACAATATGAATATAAATGATACTGTGTAAGGGTAAGGCGAACGCCGTGATATATGGATGAAACGGTGCTACCAGTCATTATCATCATTATCATGAGCTATCTGATTGGGTCGTTCCCGACGGCCTATCTCATCGGCCGCCTGCGCAACGTCAACATCTTCGAAGTAGGCAGCGGCAACATGGGCGGGACGAACATCGCGCGCGCTTTTGGCATCGGCTGGGGGCTTGCGACCGTCGCGCTCGACGCGCTGAAAGGGGCGCTGGCGGTCGGCCTGTCGATGCTTATCTGGCACGAGAACCGCTGGGGCGCGTTCAGCATCAGCGCGGTGTGTGCGATCTGCGGCCACAACTGGTCGCTGTTTGCGACGCTCGTTAGCACGGCGGCCAACAAAGGTCGCCTGACGATCCGCGGGGGCAAAGGAGGCGCGACATACTTCGGGACGCTGCTCGTATTTGCGCCAGCGCAGGTCATCGTGGGGATGGTGGCGCTGGGCGGCCTGCTGGTGCTGGCGACGCGCTACGTGTCGCTGGGCGTGCTGACGGCGTTCACCATCGCCGCGGTGTGGATCATCGTGCTGACGGCGCAGGGCCTGCTCCCAAGCAACCTGCTGCCTTACCTCTTTGCCTCAAACGCGCTGGTGTTCTGGCGCTTCCGGGAGAACATCCAGCGCCTGCTGGCGGGCAACGAACGCCGCCTCGGCGAGCCTGCGTAGGCGGCATTTTCTGACAGCACGACAAACAAAAAAACTCACCCCATCTGGGGTGAGTTTGGTTTAGGGTTGAAGCCTAGAGGCCGGGCACGCGGTGGCAGGCGACGTAGTGGCCGGGCGTGACCTCGAGCAGCTCGGGGTCAGGGTCTTGGCGGCACAAGTCGAAGGCCACCGGGCAGCGCGTGCTGAAGTTGCAGCCGCGCGGCGGGTTCGCCGGGGAGGGCAGGTCACCGGTGATGATGATGCGGCGGCGCTTTTCCATGCTGGCGGGGTCAGGCACGGGCACAGCGGAGAGCAGCGCCTGCGTGTAGGGGTGCAGCGGGTTGTCGTACACCTCGTCGGTCGGCCCCAGCTCGACGATCTTGCCGAGGTACATCACGGCCACGCGGTCGCAGATGTGGCGCACCATCGACAAGTCGTGGGCGATGAACAGGTACGTTAGGCCAAGTTCCTCTTGCAGATCCTCCAGCAGGTTGACGACTTGCGCCTGAATCGACACATCGAGCGCCGAGATCGGCTCATCGCAGACGATGAACTTGGGCTTGAGCGCCAGCGCGCGCGCGATGCCGATGCGCTGCCGCTGCCCACCTGAGAACTCATGCGGGTAGCGGTTGATGAAGTAGGGGTTGAGGCCCACCTTCTTCATCAGCTCCTCGATGTAGGCTTGGCGCTCGCGCTTGTCGGGGTAGAGGCCGTGAATTTGCAGCGGCTCGCTGATGATGCTGCCGACGGTCATGCGCGGGTTGAGCGAGGCGAACGGGTCTTGGAAGATGATCTGCATCTGCTTGCGCATGGCGCGCATAGCCGCGCCGGGCAGTTTGGTCACATCTTGGCCTTCGAAGATGACTTCGCCGCTGGTGGGCTTGTAAAGCTGAAGGATCGTGCGGCCTGTGGTGCTCTTGCCGCAGCCCGATTCACCGACCAGCCCCAGCGTCTCGCCGCGGTAGACATCGAAGCTGATGTCGTCCACCGCGCGCACCGCCCCCACCTGCCGCTGGATCAAGAAGCCCGAGGTGATCGGGAAGTACTTCTTGAGGTTGCGAACGCTGAGGATCACCTCGTTGGATACTTGTCTGCGGTTTTTTTCCATCACCGGCTGCATTTTATCTTACACTCTCTTTGGCGGCTTCACGTTCTTTGGCAAGTTCGGCGCGCAGGTCATACCACGCGGCGGCAAGGTGCTGCGGCGATCCCCCCGGGACGGGCAGCAGGGGCGGCTGCTCCTCAAAGCAGCGCGGGGTGGCGTAACGGTTGCGGGGGGCGAAGGCGTCACCTTTGGGCTGGATGCGCATATCGGGCGGCGAGCCTTCGATCTGGGTCAGGCGGTTGCGCTGGCCACCGGTATGGTCTGGCAGCGAGCGCATCAAGCCCAGCGTGTAGGCGTTGCGCGGATCTTGGAACACTTCCTTCGTCGGGCCGCGCTCCACCACGCGCCCAGCGTACATGACTTGAATCGTGTCGGCCAGCTCGGCCACCACGCCCAGATCATGCGTGATCCAGATCATCGCCATGTTGAACTCGCGCTTGAGCTGCTTGACCAGCTCCAAGATTTGCGCCTGAATCGTCACGTCGAGGGCGGTCGTCGGCTCATCGGCGATCAGCAGTTTGGGGTTGCACGAGAGGCCGATAGCGATCATCACGCGCTGGCGCATCCCGCCCGAGAACTGGTGCGGGTAGTCTTTGAGGCGCTTGGCCGCGTCCGGGATGCCCACCAAGTCCAGCAGTTCAGCAGCGCGTTTGTTGGCTTGGCTCTGGTTCATGCCGAGGTGCAGCTTGAGCGATTCGGTCAACTGTGTGCCGATGGTCAGCACGGGGTTGAGCGAGGTCATCGGGTCTTGGAAGATCATGGCGATCTCCTTGCCGCGCACGAGCCGCATCTGCTCGTTGGAGAGCTTGAGCAAATCGCGCCCTTCAAAGATGACCTCGCCGCTTTCGACCTTGCCGGGCGGCTGCGGAATGAGGCCCATCATGGCCAGCGCGTGCACGCTTTTTCCTGAGCCGGATTCCCCTACGATGCCGAGCGTTTCACCCTCTTGTAACTGGTAGCTCACATCATTCACGGCATACACGATGCCTTCTTGGGTGTAAAACCTCACAACGAGGTTTTTGATATCTAACAGAACGCCCACCGAGGGAACCTCCTTATATTGTTGCTCTGGTGCAAAGCGCACAATCATTATTAAATGATCTTGATGCTGCAAAGTGTATCGAACCACGCCGATTTAATCAAGCGATGTAGTACGCCGATTGTCGACAATGTTTTTTGTGGGATGTCACCAAAGGCTCACGCTGGCTGCAGCGTCTTCACGCGCGGGTAAATCGACTCGACATCCTCACGGCGGCAAAGTTCCGTCCCGGGGGTCATGACGGCGGCGCTGCCCGCGGCGATCCCGTAGCGCACCGCATCGCGCAGCGACCACCCGCGCGCCAACGCCAGCGTCATCCCACCGACCATGCTGTCGCCCGCGCCGACCTTGCTTTGGATCGGCACGACGGGCGGCTTCATCTCGACGAACTCTTCCGCGGTGACGAGCGCCGCCCCGGCCGCCCCCAAGCTGATCACCAGCACCTCCGCCATGCGCTTAGAGATCATGTGGCGCGCTGCCGCCAGCATCTGCTCCTCGCCGGTGAACTTCTCCCCCGAGAGGATCTCCAGCTCGTGGAGGTTGGGCTTGAGCAAGTAGGCCTGTGCGCCGGACATGGCGGCCAGCGCCGCGCCGGATGTGTCGACGATCAAGCGCACGCCTGCTGCCTGCGCCCGCCGCGCGATCTGCACGTAGATGTCATCGGGCACGCTCGGCGGCACGCTCCCGCTGGCGACGAGGTAATCGGGCTGCTCGGCAAAGGCGGCATCCATCAATGCGGCCCACTCGGCGGGCTTCAGCGGCTCGCCGGGCAGCCCAAAGCGGAATTGCAGCGTGGTGCTGCGCTCGAACACGACGAAGCTCTCTCGGGTGTCGCGCTCGACGGGCACGCCGCGCACGGTCAACCCCTCCGCCGCCAGCAGCCGCGCCAGCGTCTCGCCGGTGCAGCCGCCCAAGCTCAACACTGCCACCGATTCGCCGCCCAGCTTGTGGATGGCGCGCGACACGTTCACGCCGCCGCCGCCCGGGTCAACCTTAAGCGTGTCGCAGCGCAGCTTGATCTCGCTGGCCACTGTGTCGACGGCGGTGCTCTTGTCGAGGCTGGGGTTCAACGTCAGCGTGACGATTTTCTTCATGGGGTGGGTCTCCGTTTGGGGTGGGCAGCCTTGCGCGGCTTACGCTCAACGGGCACGAGCGGGACGAGGGCATCCTCGGGCATCTCGTTGGTCTCGGCCAGATACGCCAGCCCGTCTCGATCGGCGATGTAGACTTCACGTCCGCGCTTGCGCAGCAGCCCCGCGTTGAACAAGCCGCGCATCGCCCGCCCGACGACTTCGCGCGTCGTCCCGAGGATCGACGCCAAATCCTCTTGGCTCAGCTTGCTGGGCATATCGGCGATAGCGTAGGTGCTCTCGTGGAGGAACAGCTTGGCGAGGCGCGAGGGGATCGTGCGGAAGGTCATATCCTCCAGCCGTTCGATATACTCGCGGTTGACCTGCGCCAGCGCCTGCAAGTAACTGCGGAGCAAATCCGGGTTTTGGTGCAGCAGTTCCATGAACGGCTCATGGGCGATGCGGAACACGCTGGTTTGGGTGAGGGCGGTGGCGCTGTAGGGGTTGGCGCGCCCATCCACCGCACCGACTTCGTTGAAGGTGGCCAACGGGCGCAGCAAGCTCAGGGTGTGCATGCGGCCTTCGGGGCTGATGCGGTAGATGCGCACCATGCCCTCCGTCACCACGTGGAAGCCGGCGCATGGCTCACCTTCGGCGAAGATCATTGCGCCAGCTTGGTAGGTGTGTTTGTGAGCGGCTTCATCGAGGCGGCGCAGCACGGCAGGGGCCACACCGGCAAAACAAGGAACACTGCACCAATCAATCGTCATGCAACGGTCTCATGTCTGTTTGCCAGAGTATACCTCTCACGGGCGGTTTTGTCGGTGACAAAGGTTGGAGTGGAATTTGCAAGTCTGAACAGAGCTGCCTCACCCCTGAATCCCCTCTCCCATAGAGCGGGGACTGTCGCCCCCTTCGCCCCTCGGAGAAGGGGGCTGGGGGATGAGGCTTGAACGGCATTCATCTGAAAATGGACACCCACAATTGGAAAAAATGGCGATCCGTGCACTGTCCAAACGCTAAGCGCGTCGGTATTCAGTTGAGAAACGCCCACCCATCGCCAGAGGCCATAGCCTCCAGCACACGCAGCGCCTAGTCGTTCTTGGCCACCAACTGCTTGAGCGGTTCGACGCTGCCAGTGGGGAACTTGGGTTTGTAAGTGTTGAGTGCCTCTTTGAGGTCATCCTCGGTGAGGACGAAGCCCTTGCCATGCGCGAACTGCAGCAGCCGCGGCAGGTCATCGGCACGGCTGACGTACAGCTGCGTGCGCAGGGTTTCTTCACGTTCGACACGTTCGAGGAATTTCAAAGCGGCCATCACCGACATTGCAGGCTCTCCACAGGCTAAGCTGAGCAAATCACAGGCCAGATTATAGCGAATGGCGCGGCGCTTTAGGAGAGGGGGTCAAAAAAAGGAGTGTCTAAATCACTGGTGATGGCCCTGCCCCCTGCACCTCATCCCTTGTGCTAGTTGAACGCCGGACGCTAAAGCATCCGGCTGCAACACGCCCCCTGAAGGGGGCTTTAGCCCCCGCGCGCCAGCCAGAGGCTTTAGCCTCTGGCGCACGGCCACCCTCTGCTGCGGCTGAGACACTCCCTCAAAAAAATGTGCTGGGCGCGCCCTCGCGCCCGCGGACAGTTTGGGTGAAGGCGTCCACAAACGCCATCACCGAGGCGAAGCGATCCTCAGCGGCTTTGGCCAGCGCTTGCCAGAACACGAAGCCCAGCTCGGCGGGGAGGTTTAAGTCAGGGCGGACGCGATGCGGCGGCGCGGGCATATCGTTGAGGTGGGCGTTCATCAAGCCGATGATCGTGGGGCTTTCGAACGGGGCGACGCCCGTCACCAGCTCATAGGCGAGGCAGGCGAGCGCGTATTGGTCGCTGGCAGCGATGGCGCGGTCGGCCTCCCACACCTCCGGCGCGCTGTAGCGCGTCATGCTGAAAGAGCTGGTCGTCTCGAGCTGGAAGATGTACTTTTGCAGGCGCAGCAGGCCCGCATCCGCCACGTGAGCAGTCCCACCCTCGATGAAGATGCTGCGCGGCTCTAACTGCCCGTGGACTTGACCGGCGTTGTGGATGGTTTGCAGCGCGGCCCCGATTTCGCCCAGCAAGCGGGCCGTCTCCCCCAGCGAGGGCAGGCGCGACAAGGGAACGTCGGGGTTGGATTGGGAACCGTAAAGCATCTCCGCGAGGTGCTGGCCGCTCAAGCCGGGGTAGGCCATGTAGATATACTTGCCATCCACGCCATAGTCGACGACGGACAGCAGGTGAGGATGTTGGATCCGCGCGAGCAGGCCGATCTCGTCCACGCATTGCGCTATGGCCTGCTGCACTGCCGGGTCGCTCAGTTTCTTACGGACAGACAGCACGCGCAGCAGCACCGTTTGCCCAGACTGGGTGTGCATAGCATGGTAGAGCGCCATATCAGCAGTGCCATCCAGCATGTCGGTGGCTTTGTACGGCCCATAAACCTTCAAGAGGTTAGACGTGACTTTCATCGGCAGGTAGTCTCATCAAGTGTAATATCAGTATAACAGACTTTGCCAACACAATTAGTACGACTTCTTGTGATATGATGTAATAAAAGTCACATCGATGAAAATTTCCAACAATTTTAATTATACCTCAATTATTTTAGTAAAGTTGCTGGGTCAGATGAGGGGGCGTGTCTAGGCCGCAGCAGAGGGTGAAGCCTCACCCCTGAATCCCCTCTCCCGCAGAGAGGGGACTTTTGCCCCCTTCTCCCACTGGAGAAGGGGGTTGGGGGATGAGGCCTTGTAATGCCAACCGAACAAGACGAGATGACGCATCACCGCGACCTTAGACACTCCCGGTCAGATAAGGGGGGACGTGTCTCAGCCGCAGCAGAGGGTGGCCATGCGCCGGGCTAAAGCCCACTTCATGGGGCGTGCTGCAGCCGGATGCTTTAGCGTCCGGCGTGATTTAGACACTCCCATCCCTCGCTCCAACTTCACATGAGCGCTTTGTTCGGGGTATAATCAGGCGTATTCCCTAGCAAGACCCACATCATAAATATCCGTGTCAAGCCCTGTGGAGGTGAACCATGTTGGAAGAACGTGTCGCCAGCGTGCACGCATTGATTGAAAGCAAGGACTGGAATGCTGTTCGACAATCGATCATCACCTTGCCAGAGCCTGAGATCGCGGAACTGCTGTTTCAAACCGACACCAACGACCGCATCGTGCTGTTTCGGTTGCTGCCCCGCGATATCGCAACGGAGGTCTTTGCTCAGCTAGAAGGCGACCAACGCAACACGCTGGTGAACGAGATGACGCAGGAAGAGACGCGCCGCCTGCTGAGCGAACTCAGCCCCGACGACCGCGCCGACTTCCTCGGCGAGCTGCCCGGGGAGGTCACGCAGAAGCTGCTCAACCTGCTCTCGCCGGAAGACCTGCGCGAGACGCGCCAGATCCTCGGCTACCCACCGGAGAGCGTCGGCCGCCTGATGACCCCCGACTATGTCGCGGTGCGCTCTCACTGGACGATTGCGATGGCGCTTCAGCATGTGCGCAAGAAAGCCAAGGGCAGCGAGACGATTGAGGTGCTCTATGTCGTCGATGACAAGTGGAAGCTGCTCGACGCGCTCGACCTGCGCCGCTTCATCATGGCCGAGCCAGAGATGAAGGTCGAGGAGATCATGGATCATCAGTTCATCTGCCTTCAGGCCACGGAAGACCGTGAGGCCGCCGTGCGCATGATGGAGCGCTACGACGTAGCCGTGCTGCCTGTGGTGGATTCGGTCGGCACGCTGTTGGGCATTGTCACGTTTGATGACGTGTTTGATGTGGCGCAGGAAGAAACCACCGAGGACTTCCACAAGGGCGCAGCGGTCGCCCCGCTGAAGGGCAGCTACCGCGAGGCAAGCTTTTTCGAACTCTACCGCAAGCGCATCGGCTGGCTGGTGATCTTGGTGTTCGTGAACATCTTCTCTGGCGCAGCCATGGCCAACTTTGAGGACATCATCGCTGCCAATGTCGCCTTGGTGTTCTTCCTGCCCCTGCTCATCGACAGCAGCGGCAACGCCGGGTCGCAGGCCTCGACGTTGATGGTGCGCGCGTTGGCCACGGGCGAGGTCAAGCTGTCTGATTGGGGCAAGCTGCTCGCCAAGGAAGTCTTCATCTCGGCCTCGCTGGGCGTGACGATGGCGGCGGCGGTCTCGGTCATCGGCTTCTTCCGCGCAGGGCCGGAAATTGCGATCACCGTCGCGCTCACGATGGCCACCGTCGTTGTGATCGGCAGCATCATCGGGACGGCGCTGCCCTTCATCCTCAGCCTGTTCAAGCTCGACCCGGCCGCCGCCAGCGCGCCGCTCATCACCTCGCTGGCGGATATCTCCGGCGTGATCATCTACCTCAGCATCGCCACCGTCATCCTGCGCGAGCTGAACTTGTGACGCCCGCCGAGCGCCAAAGCGCTCGTCTGGAGCAGAGGGCTGGGGGATGAGGCCGCTTGAACAGCCTGCCCCTGCCCCCTCAACCGTGGCAGGCCTCTCTGCCTGCTACGGGATGAACACCTCGCACGAACGGGCGCTGATCAAGCAGCGCCCCACCTCTCGCCCTTCCCACAGCACGCGGAACTGCACCGTTTGGCCATCCTCCACCCAGAAAATGTCGCGGCTCATTCGCATCAGCGTCACAATCGAGTTGTAGCGCTGGCACTGGGCAGGGCGCAGATAGCCGGTCGTCTCGAGCAGTTCAATGGCCACGCAGCGGTTCGGCTCCACCGCGTTGAAGCCCAACGTCCAGCGCCGCCCGTCAAACACTCGGCCGGTGGGGTTGCCGTTGGCGTCGAGCGGCTCAAAATCCAGCGGCGACACCCGAATGGCGCGGCTGGTAGGGTTGTGCCAGTAGAAGCTTGTGTCGTTCCACACCAGCGAGACGCGGCGACCATCGGGGAACAGCACGGTCGGCAGCGGGATGGGGGTCTCGGTCGGCAGCGGGGTCGGCGAGGGCAGCGGCGTCTCGGTCGGCAGCGGTGTGGGCGTTGGGATAGGCGTGTCAGTCGGCAGCGGGGTTGGCGTGTCGAGCGGGGTTGGCGTTGGGATGGGCGTGCTGGTGTCGATCAGCGTCGGCGTGGGGAACGGCGTGTCGCTCGGCGGCAGATCGGTCGCTGTTGGGGGGATGGCTGTGGCGGTGGGCGGCGCGTCGGTGGCGGTCATGGGCAAATCCGCTGCGGTGGGGGCTTCTGTGGTGGCGATCTGAGCCGCGACATCGGCCTGCCTGCCCTGCCCGACAATCAGCACAAACACCCCCATGAGAAGCGCGCCGGCCACGAGCGCCCCCACCACGAGCACGGGTTGGCTGATCGTCCGGCCAGCGGAGGGGGTCGTAGGCGGGGCGGGCGGCGGGACGGGCGCGGCCGTGGCGGGCACGCGCGGCGCATCGGGCGCGGGGAGGGTGCGCGTGTGGCGCAGGTTCTGCGCGACGTGCTCGCTGATGGTGCGCCCGCTGAAAGAGCGATCGGGCGGCAGCACGGGCGCATCGGCGGGGGGCGCGCTGGTCTCGGCGAGCGCTGCTTCCAGCGCGTTGATGAACTCGGTGGCGGTCTGATAGCGGTTGGCAGGGTCTTTCTCCAGCGCTTTAAGCAGCACGGCCTCGGTCGCCTCGTTCAGCGCCGGGTTGATCGAGCGTGGCGAGGGCGGCGGGGTCGTCAGGTGCTGCAAGGCAACCGCTGTCGGTGAGGGGTCGTCGAAGGGCAGCGCCCCCGTGAGCATCTCGAACATCATGATGCCCAGCGAGTAGACATCAGATTGGGGGCGCGCCTCGGCCGAGTTGCGGGCCTGCTCGGGCGCGACGTAGTGCGGCGTGCCGAACACCTCGCCGATGGAACCCTGCTGCACGTTGAGCGCAAGGCCGAAGTCCATGAGCACGACGCGGCCATCGGTGGCGATCATGGTGTTGGCGGGCTTCACGTCGCGGTGGATGACCCCTTTGGCGTGCGCATAGTCCAGCGCGCTGGCGACGGCCCGCCCCACACGCAGCACATCCGCCACGGGGATTAGCTCGCGCGCGGCGGCGTACTGCTTGAGGAGCGTCGCCAAGTCCATCCCGTCGATGTATTCCATGACGAAGTAGATCAGCCCGTCCTGCTCGCCAGCGTAGTAGACCTGCACGATGTGCTCATGCCGCCATGCGGCCACGGCGCGCGCCTCGCTGATGAAGCGCTCGGCATAGGCGGGGTCATCGCGGAAGCGCGCGTTGATCACCTTGACGGCGACAGGCCGCTGAAGGCTGATATCGCGCCCGAAGTAGACCTCGGCCATGCCGCCCTGCCCCAGCAGATGCTCAAGCCGAAAGTTCGCAAGCTGTTTGCCAATCAACGGGTTGCTCATGCGGTTTGCCCCCTCTAGTGCTGCGGCCTTGCTGCAGATTGTACCCAGCGCGCCCCGTTCTGCACCACTTGCGCCCAACGCAGGCCCCATCCCGTTCGTAGGGACGCGGCCTGCTGCGTCCGCTGGCGTTAAATCGTAGGGACGCGGCCTGCTGCGTCCGCTGGCGTTAATCGGACAGGGCAGGCCCTCGGACAGGGCAGGCCCTGTCCCTACTCTTTGCGTTTCTTACATTTTGCCCTACTATGAAACCATGGGCTTCGTTCATGTTCACAAAACAGAAGGGATTTGTTGTGTCGATACTCCGAAGCGCACGCGCGCTGGTTGTTCTTGGCCTTAGCCTGTTTGTTGTTCCTGCATTGGCTCAAGCCATCCTCACGCTGGAAGCAGGTCAGCCGGTGTTGGCCGCGCTGCGCCCTGAGCAGCCGATTGCCGCTTACGATTTTCAAAATCCTGCCGCCGCCGAGTACAGCGTCGCGCTGACCTTCCTCGGCGACCCCGCGCCAGTGCGCATTGAGTGGTACGACGCGGCAGGCCGTCGCATCTCGACCGAGACGCTGAGCGCCAACGGCACAACTGCGCCGGTCATGCTGGCGCAGGGGGAAAATTCGCTGCTCATCATCGGGCCGAACAACGCCAGCGTCACGCTGCGCTTCACAGTGCAGCCCGCCCGCCAGCCCCTGCCGCCGCCCACCCCGCCATTTGAGGCCGAGGGCATGGGCGAAGATCAGATCGTGATCGTTCAGTCGGGCGTTAACGCGGGGATGCCCTTCCCGCTGTCGGGCGTGTGGCTGGCCACATGGGTTGACGTCCAGAACAACTGCCCCGTTGAGCTGCCGACAGAAGACGCATGGATCGCGCCAGACGGCTCGACCCATGGGCTGATCTTCACCGAAGAGGGCGCGCTGGCGCTGGAGATGCACCGCGTGGTGGCCGCCGAGGAAACTGCTGAAACGCCGGAGTTCTTCTTCACCGAGAACGAAGAGGCGGGGACGTTCGCCGTGATCCCGCGCATTCAGACCGAGCCGTACTACTACCTCTACCGTGTGGTGGAGGCTAACCTCATCACACTGGATTATTTCCAGACGCTGGCCTTGAGCGACTGCGCCCTATACATCAGCGTGACCTTGCAGCGCATCGCGGATGCGTCCATGTTGGGGCCGGACGGGCAGCCCCTGCCCAGCGCAGGCGGGCGCGGCAGCGGCATGAGCGAGCCTGATCCGTCGCTCAGCCCCACGCCCT
>JBDNCV010000093.1:0-14970 GCA_046719465.1 Anaerolinea sp. | reverse complement strand
GAGCGTCAGGCGAAACTCTTTGATCGACATACAAGCTCCTATCTCTTATGAAGAATCACTATTCAATGCTTGAGGCATATCTAGTATAGCGCGTGGCGCGGTTCGAGGCCGCAGCCCCCTTCAAGGGGCGCAGCGGACGCGGCAGGCCGCGTCCGCCACCACGATTGGTAGGGGTGATGCGCTGCATCGCCCGTACAGGGCGCTGCTATGCCGCGTGTGGCTTGCGCAGGATGTTGATCTGGTTCACGCCCAGTGCGAGCGGCATAAACGTCGTCTGCGTGAGGACTTGCGCCAGCGCGGGCATCCCAAACGCGGCAAATTGCAGCGCCTTGGGGATCACAGGCAAGTAGGGCACGTCCCACAGGCCGTCCCCAAACTGCTTGAGGACTTGGAAGCCTGCCGCTTCGCTCCACGCGCGCCACGTGGCGGGGACGTGGCAGTTGATGTGAGTCTTATCCTTGCCGATGGCGTCCGTCTCGCGGTCTTTGAAGCGGCGCAAGCTGTACTCTGGGTGCGGCGTGGCGAATAGGAACAACCCGCCCGGCTGCAAGGCGTTGAAAGCGTCTTGCAGCGTCTGGCGGGGGTTGGGCAGGTGCTCCATGAGGTGCAGCGCCACGATCACGCTCAGCTCTTGCGGCGCAAACTCGCTGAAGTCGGTCGCGTCGCCCATCCATGCGATGGCGCGCGGCGCGACGCGGCGCGTGCTCTCGACGCTGTAGGGGATGAGGTCAACACCGTAGCAGGTGAATTCGTCTTGCAGCAGGCCGAGCAGGTCGCCCAGCCCACAGCCCATCTCGTACAGCTTGCGCTCTGGGCCGCCTGCGGGGGCATAACGCCGCACCAGCGCCGCGTAGTAGCGCCGCGCAAACCAATACATGCTGAAGCGCCCCAACGGGCGATCCGCATAGTTCCACTTGCGGAAGTACTCAGCGGTGTAGTGCTGGCGCGGCACTTCCGGGGTCGTCATGAGACCTTCCACGGTGCGGGCACAGCGATCTGCTCGGCGCACGAGTCGAACAACTCGAACGCCATCGTGTCCACGTCCAGCACGCCGTAGGTGTGGCTGGTGTTGCGGCCGCTCTCAAACGTGTAGAGCGACCCGGGGTTGAGCACACAGCCCGCCTCGACCTGCACGAACAGCGGCACGTGCGTGTGGCCGGTGATGAGCACATCCACCTTGAGCGCCTTCATCATCATGTTGAGGTAGGTATCGCTGATGTGATCGCGGTACATGCCCCACATGTTGTTGCCGGGCTTGCCGTGGCACATAAAGAAGCGCCGCCCGCCGATCTCGCCGCGCCATTCCAACGGCAGCGCCTTGAGGAACGCGGCGTTCTCCTTGCTCAAGCCGTAGAAAAACTCGTCGTGGTTGCCGCGCACGGTGGGGATGCCGAGCTGGCGGTGAAGCTCCACAACGCGGTTCTGCTCTGGCCCGCGCCCGACGAGGTCGCCCGCGCACAAAATGCTGCTGACGCGGTGCTCTTGCTGCAATTTGTTCAGGGTTCGTTCTAGTGTGACATAGTCTCCATGGATATCCGAGATAATCCCGATGCGCATACCTCTACAACCTTCAGCCGGTTAACATGAGCTTAATTATACCGGCTCGGCGGGCGCTTTTGTATCCAAAATTCGCGCAGGCGGGCGCTAACGTGTCCATACCAACTTCTCATCTGGTATCCACTGCCGCGGGGGAGCCTTTGCTATAATAAACGTCGAAACAACGCGATAGTGCGTTCTTTAAACAGTGTTTTTGAAAGGAACCATCATGAAAAAGTGGTTGATTGGCTTGAGCGTTGGCCTCATGGCGCTGCCTGCGCTGGCGCAAGACATGCCCACTTTGGGCGATTTGCCGGTCGGCGAGTGGACACAGATCCCCGTGGAGGGGGCGCGCTGCTTGTATGACACCGAGTACAGCTTCCTTGTGCGCCCCGCGAGCGAGCCAACCGCCAACCTGATGATCTACTTCGAGGGGGGCGGCGCATGCTGGGACGGCTTCACCTGCGGGGCGCGCGGTCAATTCGCGTCGCAGTACTTCGTCGATGAGACCGAGCCGGAAGCCCTGCGCGCGGGCTTCTTCGACTTCGACAACGAGGAAAACCCCGTGCGCGATTACAACACGGTGTTCATCCCGTATTGCAGCGGTGACGTCCACAGCGGCAGCACCCCCGCCGTCACGCTGCCCGTCCCGCCCGAAACCGGCCTGCCCGTCGAAGAAGTGACGGTCAACTTCACCGGCTTTGAGAACGCCTCGGCGGCGCTGGCGTGGGCCTTCGCCAACTACACCGACCCCGCGCAGGTGTTCGTCACGGGGTGCAGCGCGGGCGGCTACGGCGCGCTGTTCCACGCCGGCAACATCATGCAGAACTATGCCGATCAGCGCGTGGTGCTGCTGGCCGATGCTTCGGTGGGCGTCACCCCGCGCGCGTGGGAAGGGCTGGCACTGTGGAACACCTACGCCTCCCTGCCGGATTTCATCCCCGCGTTTGAGAACGTCACGCCGGAGCGCTACAACACGACCTTCCACATGCGCGAGCTGGCGCGCGCCTTCCCTGAGAACGTCTTTGCCCAGTACACAACCTTCCTCGATCAAGTGCAGGTAGCCTTCTACGCGCTGCAAACGGGGCGCATGGTCGACGCCAGCAACTTCGCTGAGATCGGGCCGGAGTGGGCACGCCAGATGCTCTCCAACATTTACAGCCTCGAGGCGACCGCGCGCAACTTCGCCAACTTCATGCCCGGCGGCACAGTACACTGCATCACGCCGCTCGACATCACCTACACCTATGAGGTGCAGGGCGTGCGCTTCGTCGATTGGGTGCAGCGCCTGCTGGACGGCGACGCCAGCGTCAGCCCGATGTGCGACCCGGGCACAGGCGAGTGCCTCGTTTCACCGCAGTAGGGACGAGGCCTGCCTCGTCCGCGAGAGGCCTCACCCCCCCACCCCCCTTCTCGAAGTGGCCTGCCCGCGGCCACCCGTAGAGACGGGGGGCATACAGCAGCTGCCCCTCTCTACAGGAGAGGGGCGACGGAGCAGCGCGACGTCAGGGTGAGGCCTCTCCGCACGGCAGATCACACCGCGCAGGGCTTCAGGGTGAGGCTCTCGCGTCCTATTCCCCCATTATGAACCGCCCATCACACCCCCCGCATAGACAAATTTCTAACGTGTCTCCGATGATGCTGTCTACCGTCTTTTAGGTAAGTGCTGGTATACTTTAAAGTGTGCAATAGTCCATTGTAACGATCAGCCCTGCGCTGATCTGGAGGGGTTTTACCGTGCCGAACAAAATGGAACGCTTTACACAGCGGGCGCGCCGCGTGTTGAGCCTCGCGCAGGAAGAAGCCGAGCGCTTGCAGCACGGGCAAATCAGCACTGAGCATTTGCTGCTGGGCTTGATGCGCGAAGAGGGCGGCGTGGCTGGGCGCGTTCTGCGTGAACTGGGTCTGGATCAACGCCGCGTGGAAGAACTAGTCGTCCGCTTGACAGACAGCGGCAGCCGTGCCCCGGGTGGCACGCTCGACCTCTCGGCTGGGACGAAGAAAGTGTTGGAGCTGGCGGTCGATGAAGCCCGCCGCATGGGGCATCACTACATCGGCACGGAGCACCTGCTGCTGGGCTTGGTGCGTCAACAAGACGGCGTGGCGATTGATGTGCTGCGCCGCCTCGGGATCAGCCCAGAGGAAGTGCGCCGCCAAACGCGCCGCGTCCTGAGCGAAAGCCCCGTCCAGCAGTCATCCCCCACCCCCACTGCCGAGCGTGAACAGCGCCGCAGCCCCAAAGAAAACAAAACGCCGCTGGTGGATCAACTGGCGACTGATCTCACCGCGCTGGCCAGCGAAGGCAAGCTCGACCCCGTCGTAGGGCGCGAGACCGAGATTGAGCGTGTGATCCAAGTGCTGAGCCGCCGCCGCAAAAACAACCCTGCCCTCATCGGCGAGCCGGGTGTAGGCAAGACCGCCATCGTCGAAGGCCTCGCCCAGCGCATCATCGACGGCGACACGCCCAAGCCGCTGCTGCACAAGCGCGTCCTTCAGCTTGATGTCGGCTCGCTCGTCGCGGGGACGATGTATCGCGGCCAGTTTGAGGAGCGCCTCAAGCGCGTGATCGAAGAACTCAAGGCCAGCGATACCATCCTGTTCATCGATGAGGTGCACATGCTCATCGGCGCGGGCAGCGCGGGCAGCAGCGTCGACGCGGCCAACATCCTCAAGCCAGCCCTCAGCCGCGGCGAGCTTCAGTGCATCGGCGCGACCACGCTGGACGAATATCGCAAGCACATCGAGAGCGATGCCGCCCTCGCGCGCCGCTTCCAGCAGATCCTCGTCGATGAGCCGACCATCGAGGAGACCATCGAAATCCTGCAAGGGATCAAAGTTCCTTATCAGGAGCACCACAACGTTGAAATTACGGACGAGGCCATCGAAGCTGCGGCCAACTTGTCCGCGCGTTATATTCCGGATCGCTTCCTGCCGGACAAGGCCATTGACCTAATCGACGAGGCCTCGGCCCGCCTGCGCATGTACAAATCGCCGGAAGCGGCCCAAGTGCGCCGCATCAACGAGGAGCTGGAGCACCTCCACGGGGAGTTGGAGCGCGCTGAGGACGACGGCCTGCCCGCTGACGAGATTGAGGAGCTGCGCCGCCGCATCGACAGCCTGAACGCCTCGCTGGCCGACTTCCGCGCCAACTGGAACGAAGAAACCGGCCAGCCGCGCCTCACGGCGGACGACATCGCCGAGGTCGTCACGATGTGGACGGGCATCCCCGTCACGCGCTTGGGCGGGGACGAGACGCAGCGCCTGATGGAGATGGAGGAACACCTCCACAAGCGCATCGTCGGCCAGCACGAGGCCATCGTCCAGATCAGCAAGGCCGTCCGCCGCGCGCGCGCAGGCTTGAAGGATCCGCGCCGCCCGATTGGGTCGTTCATGTTCTTGGGGCCGACGGGCGTCGGCAAGACGGAACTCACCAAAGCGCTGGCGCAGTTTATGTTCGGCAGTGAAGAGGCGCTCGTGCGGCTCGACATGAGCGAGTTTATGGAGCGGCACAGCGTCGCTCGGCTGGTCGGTGCGCCGCCCGGCTACGTGGGCTATGAGGATGCTGGCCAACTGACCGAAGCCGTCCGCCGCCGCCCCTACAGCATCGTCGTCTTTGACGAGATCGAGAAAGCCCACCCCGAGACCTTCAACATGCTGCTGCAAATCATGGAAGAAGGCACGCTGACCGATGCGCGCGGCCGCCGCGTGGACTTCCGCAACACGATTGTCGTCATGACGAGCAACGTGGGCGCGGATCAGATCAAGCGGCAGGCGTCGTTGGGCTTCCGCGGGCTGCCCCTCGACGAGCAGCGCGAGGCGCAGTCCAGCTATGAGGAGATGACCAAGAACGTCATGGATCAAGTCCGCAAGATGTTCCGTCCGGAGTTCCTCAATCGTGTGGACGCAACCATCATCTTCCGCAGCCTGACGAAGGACGAGATCAAGCAGATCGTCAACCTCGAACTGGACAAGGTGCGTGAGCGCCTCATCGAGCATGCCATCACACTTGAAGTTACGCCGGAGGCGATGGACTGGCTGGCGGAGAAGGGCTACGATGCTGAGTATGGCGCGCGCCCGCTGCGCCGCTTGATCCAAAACGAGGTCGAAGACGCGCTCTCGGATGGCATCCTCGCTGGCAGATTCCAGCTCGCCAGCGAAATCCGCGCGACGGTGGAAAACAACGAGCTGAAGCTCGAAACAGTCGAAGAACCCACCACCGAGATGTAACTCTCTGCTGCAACTTCGTTACAAAGCCCCCATCACGGGGGCTTTTCTGTTCAGGTGGCCTAGCCATGTGGCTAGGCCCTGTGGCTAGTCATAAACTAGCCATTAGGCGTCTTGTTTTTGAGGCCTGAAAAGGATTAATCTAAACGCGGCACTGGTTCATCGTTTTGTTAGGAAGAGTCATACAGCAATGGGTGGTTTGAGCCTTAAACGTTCAACTCAATGGCGCGATGCGCTTCTTGGCGCACCTATTCGGACAAAAATGGTGGGCGCATTTGCGGCCATTTTTGTGTTCATTGCCCTCTCAGCGGGTACGGTCTTTTTCTACGTGCTGGCAGGGGCACACGATTTGCAGTACTTCGAATCGACTGAAGTCCCGCTGCTGCAGCTCGCTAATGACTTGCGTTACTACGACGCTGTGCTGACCGATGCGTTCCGCGCCTATGTGTTCAACCCGCAAGACACCGCCGCCTACGAGCGCTACTTTGCCTACGCCGAGCTGTATGATAACGCGCTGGCTGAGGTGCGCCGCCTCGCCATCCACTCCAAGGATCACGCCATAGATCAAGCCATCTTTGCCGAGATTGACGTCATCAGCGCGGAGATGGTGATCATCGAGGAGTCGCTGCTGGCCAACCCTGATGTGACGCAGTTTGGCGATGTCTACACTGGGCGCTATCAGGAGTTGAAGAACCAGCTCACAACGCAGCTTGACCGTTTCTTCAACCTCCACGTTGAGCACATGAAGGAACAACAAGCTGCCATCACCAACCGTTTCACCACTTCGCTGATGTTGATCATCGTGGCAGTTGCAGGCTTATTTGTGATGTGTTTGCTCACTGCAACCCTTATCACACGCTATATCGTGCAAAGCCTCACCCACATGACCGAGGTCAGCCGCCAGTTTGCCAAGGGCAACCTCGAGGCGCGGATTGTCGTGAAATACCATGATGAGCTGGGGGTGTTGGGCGAAGCGCTGAACAAGGCAGCGGCTAACGAGCAAGCTAACATCAAAGAGCTGGAGCGCGCGCGCCGTCAAGCAGAAGAAGCCACCCGCATGAAAGATCTGTTCCTTGCGACGATGAGCCATGAGCTGCGCACACCGCTCAACGCCATGATCGGCTTCCTGCATTTGATGATCTACAGCGACCAACTCGACGAGGACAACACCTACATGGCTGAACGCTCGCTGGCCAACACACAGCGCCTGCTGACGCTCATCAACAACATCCTTGACCTCTCGCGCATTGCCACTGGCGGCCTGCAAATCGTGCCCGCCCCGCTGCAAATCCGTTACATGATTGCCGGGCTGTACAACGACCTCAAAATGCTGGCTTACGACAAAGGCCTGCGCTTGACACTCGACGTGGATCACAGCCTGCCAGAGACGATCCAGCACGACGAAACGCGCCTCTCGCAGATCATCACCAACTTGGTGGGCAACGCCATCAAGTTCACAGAGAAAGGCGAAGTCAGCCTGCAGGTGGCAAGAGAGCACAACACCCTCGTGATCCGCGTCTCGGATACCGGTATCGGCATCCCTAAGTCGAAGCTCGGCTTGATCTTTGACGACTTCTTCCAAGTCGATGCTTCCTCAACGCGCCAGCATCAAGGGGCTGGGCTGGGGTTGGCCATCGTCAAGCGCCTTGTGATGTTGATGAACGGCAAGATCGACGTTGACAGCACCGTGGGCGTTGGCTCAACGTTTACCGTCACGCTGCCGCTGGAGCTGCCGACGTTCAACGCACAGGCCAAGCCTGACCACGAACACGCGGTGTTCGCCAACAGCATTGATCAAGCCCGCCTCGTGCCTTCGCTGAACTAGAGGAGTCATGATCATGAACAAGATACCCAAAGTGTTTGAAGGGTGGCCTGTGCTGGTGGCCGATGATGAGCGCGACAGCCTCGAGGTGGCGCGCCGCCTGCTCAAGCTGGCCGGGGCGAACGTCACCACCGCCAGCAATGGCAGCGAAGCGCTGGCCATCCTGCGCCAGCCCACGGAAGAGTTTCGCTTTATCTTGACCGATCTCTCCATGCCCGGCGTGGACGGCTGGGAGCTGCTCTACGAGATCAAGAACAACCCGCGCACGGGCCACGTCCCGGTGATCGCGCTCACCGCTCACGCCATGGCCGGGGATCGTGAGCGGGGCATCGCTGCCGGTTTTCACAACTACATCACCAAGCCGCTCGAGCCGAGCAAGTTCATCCAGCAGTTGATGATGCTGCTGGCCGACGTCCCGCATCTCACCCGCCTGCTTGTGTCACAGTAAAACCTTGAGGAGTAACAGATACCATGTCGCAGCTACCGATTCTCGTCATTGAGGATGACCCCGACGGACAATTCGTGATCGCGCGGATGCTCAAGCAGGTGCAGCTTGACGTTGTGCTGGCCGCCAGCGCCGAAGAAGGCTGGGAACTGCTGCAAGAACGCTCCTTTGCAGGCGCGATCATCGACCTTGCGCTGCCGGGCAAAGACGGCTTCCAGATGCTGGCGCTGATTCGCAGCCATCCCAAGCTGCGCCGCCTCAAATGTGTGGCGGTGACGGCCTATCACACGCCGATGCTCAAACACAACGCGCTCGAAGTCGGCTTCGACGCTTACTTTGCCAAGCCGGTCAACCGGACGCTGTTCCTCGGCGCGATGGAGGAGCTGATCTTCCAGAACGAATACTAAGCCATTTCTCAGCCCACGCGCAAGATGAGTCATTCATGAGCGCGTGGGCGAATTTTTGCGATCCGTAGGAAGACTGCCACATTACAATACATTAACTTAAAGCCGTGACTGCGGCTAAATTTGTAAATAATTGAATACGATGAGGTTATCTAAGGCCTTTTTCACCTGCAAAAATTTGGCTTGGTAGTACAATAGTCCTATCTAGCAATAGGTGAGAGAAAGGCTGGCTGAGCGGCTATGTCACATCATCGAGCGACCAAACAAACGCGCGTGGCAGACCTAACCGTTGGTCAATTGCAGCACATTATTCGCACCACTGTACAGCAAGCCGTGGCGGAAGTCATCATCGAGATGCAAAACCTGCGTGAGATGGACGAGGACGAGCTGGTCGCCTACGAAGCCGAGCTGACCGAGTATGTGCAGTCCTCGTTGAACGCACCCGAGGGCGGATGGCGCAAGCACGACGACTAGTTACGAAATATTACGAACATGCCTCGGCGAGGTCTCTGCCTTGCAGCCTTGATCTAGGTTGCGCCTGCTTGTTTTTTCCATTACCATGCAGCGGCACACTCTGGCTGACCCAAAGCAGGCTGCATGTCCCGCGTTCTTGTCATTCTTCCGGCCTATAACGAAGCCAGCAACATCGAGCGCACCGTCTGCAACATCCGCGCGGCGTTTCCACCGGCGGCGGTTTTGGTTGTCAACGATGGCTCCTCGGATGCCACGGGCCAGCTTGCCCAGCAGGCCGGGGCGATGGTGCTGCACATGCCTTACAACGTCGGCATTGGCGCGGCCGTGCAGACCGCCTTCCGCTTCGCGCTGGCGCACGGTTACGATGTGGTGGTGCGCAACGACGGCGACGGCCAACACGACCCCGCTGGCATCCCGCAGGTGCTCGAACGGCTCCAGCGCGGCGATGTCGACATTGTGATCGGCTCGCGCTTCCTCAACGGCGGCGATTATGGCACATCGGCGGCGCGCTTGGCCGGGATTGGCGTGCTGCGCTGGCTGCTCAGCCGCATCGCTCAACAGCCCATCACTGACCCCACCAGCGGCTTTGCGGCCTTCAACGCGCGCGCTATTGCCCTGTTCGCGCAGGTGTACCCCTACGACTACCCTGAACCTGAGGCGATTGTGCTGGCGCGGCGCGCGGGCCTGCGCCTATGTGAGATCCCCGCGCGGATGCTGCCGCGTGCCGGTGGCCAATCGTCGATTACCCCGCTGCGCAGCGTCTACTACATGTTCAAGGTGGTGCTGGCCATCCTCATCAACCTGCTGCGCAAGCGCGACGCCCTGCCCTCTCAAGGCACATAGTCCGGCGCAAACTCGCCGAGGCGGATGCTGCGCGCCACGCCGATCTCGCGCACGATCCAGCCTTTGGCCTCTAGATACGCCAGATGCCCCAACACGGCGCTGTGAGACATGTGAACGCCTTCCCCAATCTCGCGGATGGTGGGGTTGAGGCGCGTCTGCTGGATGTAATCCCGAATGTATGCGTAGATGCGCAGGGTTTGCGGGTTGGTGATGACGGTCATCGGGCGATCTCCTTTGCGTTACAGTTTTCAAACCCTAGACCATTATATGCGAATTCAGAAAAAATGTTCTATCAATTTCTTGCAAATAGGCGCGCGGCCTGCCCCCTGCACCTCACCCGCTAGGCGTTACCCACATCGTACAAAACGGACGTTGAACGCCGAACGCTCAAGCCTCCGGCTGCCACACGCCCCCGCGCGCCAGCCAGAGGCCTGAGCCTCTGGCGCACGGCCACCTTCTGCTGCGGCTTAGACACTCCCTCAGCCCACGGGGGCGATAGGTCGCGCCCTCGCACCTGAGCCGCCAGCAGGGGGAAGCCTACCGCGCCAGCCCGTGGGAGGTCAGCCAGCGGGCGGAGCGCTCCACCTCGAGCACCTCCAGCACGAGCATCGGCTGATGCTCAAGCTGCCGCAGCGCCCAGAAAAACGCAGGCCAGTTGATGTTGCCGTCGCCTACCGCCCAGTGCCGGTCGGCGTGGCCGTCGACATCCTGCACGTGGACATGCCCCAGCAGCTCCCCCGCGGCCAGCACCCATTGATGCGGCGGCGTGCCGCCCTGCTGCTCCATGAGGTAGGCGTGGCCGGTGTCGATGCTCACGCGCACGTATTCCGAGTCGAACGCGCGCACGAGGTCGATCAGCGGGTCGGGCGTTTTGTCCATGATGCACTCGATCACCAGCGCGCACTTGAGGTCAACGGCGCGCGGCAGGACGCGATCGAGCACGGCGCGGGCCGCGTCAATCACCCATTGGCGCTCGCGGCGCGTGCTGAAGTTGCCCGCCGCGCTGCCAAAGGCGATGAACGGGCTGTGAATGACCATCTGCGACGCGCCGACGGCCTCCACGAAGTCGAGGCTCTGCTGGTAGCGCGTCACGATCACCTCGCGGATGAGCTTATCCTGCGTGAACAGCTCAAGGCCGTCAAACGCAGCGTGAACGCCCAAGCGCCCCTGAAAGCCGCGCGCGCTGAGCAGGGCGCGCCCCGCTTCGGCCTCGGCGCGCCAGTCAAGGTCAAGATAGCCCGGGTAGCACGGGTCTTGAATCTCCAAGTCGCGCTGGTCGGCCACCAGCCAATCGATATACTGCGGAATCTCCGGCAGGCGAATGGCCGCGCCGATCAGCGGGAGGGGGTGCGGATGGGTCATGAAGTCAGGTCTCCTTAGGGTGTGTGATGGGTGACTAACGCTTCTGGCGCAGGCGCGGGTCGATAATCTCGCGGATGCGATCCCCCAACAGGTTCACGCCCAGCGCGGTGATCGCAATGGCCAACCCCGGGTAGATCGACATCCACGGGAAGACGGGCAGGAACTGCCGCCCCAACGCCAGCATGTTGCCCCAACTGGGGACTTGCGGCGGCACGCTCAGGCCGAGGAAGCTCAAGCCCGATTCGTACAAGATCATCGCGGACATCTCAAATGTGGCCAGCGTCACCACAGCGCCGACCATGTTGGGCAAGATGTGGCGGAACAAAATCCGCCCTGAGCCAGCGCCCAACGCGCGCGCCGCCTGCACGTATTCCTCGTTCTTGAGGCGCAGCGCCTCGCCGCGCGTCAAACGGACGAAGATCGGCGACCCCGTTACCCCGAAGATGAGGATCACGTTCAGCAGGCTGCGGCCGAAGATCGTGGCGATTACGATCACCAGCACCACATACGGCAGCGACAGCAGCACGTTCACCAGCGACGAGATGACGCTGTCCACCCACCCGCCGAAGTAACCGGCCATCAACCCCAGCGTCACGCCGATGAGCGCCGCCAGCGTCGCGCCGAAGAAGCCCACCGTGAGCGACACGCGCGAGCCGTGGATAATGCGGCTGAAGATGTCCTGCCCCAGTTGATCCGTGCCGAGCAGATGTTCCGGCACGCCGCGCGGTTCCCATGCGGGGGGGCGGCGCGCGTCGGCGAGGTCGCCATCCAGCGGGCCGAACGGGGCGATGACATCCGCAAAGACCGCGCACACCACCAGCAAGATCACAATCGCCAGCCCGATGACCCCGCTCGGCTCGCTCAACAAGGCGGGCAGACGGCGCGGGCGGCGCTCAACATGGGCAACAGCAGCAGTAGGGACAGCGCTCATCAGCTATACCGAATCCTCGGATCAACGACAGCATACAGCAGATCGGTCAAGAAGTTGATGGAGATCACGAACAGGGCGATGAAGATCGTGATGGCCTGCACCAGCGGGAAATCGCTGCCGTTGATGGCGTTGTTCAGCAGGCTCCCCAGCCCGGGCCACGCGAACACCGTCTCCACGTAGACCGAGCCGCCCATGAGATAGGTAAAGTTGACGCCGATCACGCTCACCAACGGCACAGCCACATTGGGCAGGATGTGCTGGCGCATGATCGCGGCGCTGCTCAGGCCTTTGGAGCGGGCGGTGCGGATGTAGTTCTCTTGGCGCACTTCCATCACCGAGCCGCGAATCAAGCGCACCAGTTGGCCGGTCTGCGCCAGCGCCAGCGTGATCGTCGGCAGGATGAGCGACTCGACGCCGCTGCGCCCGAACGACGGCAGCAAGCGCAAATTGACCGCGAAGATCAAGATCACCACCATCGCCATCCAATAGCTGGGGATGGACTGCCCCATCAAGCTGAGCGCCCGCGCGAAGAAGTCAAACACGCCGCCAGACCGCATCCCGCTCAGGATGCCCAACGGGATCGCCACCGTGAGCGCCAGCAGCAGCGAGGCCAGCGCCAGCTCCAAAGTGGGGGGCAGCCGCTGCGCGATGAGTTCCGCGTTGGGCGTGCCGAGGCTCAGCGAGCGGTCAAGGTCGCCGCGCAGCAGCTTCCCAAAGAAGTTGATGAACTGCTCGTGCAGTGGGCGATCGAAGCCATAAATCTCGCGGAAGCGCTCACGCTGTTCGTTGGTTGCCTCGCGCGCCACCATCAAGCTGACGGGATCGCCCGTGACGCGCACCATCGCAAACACCAGCACCAAAATCCCGATGAGCAGCCCGACCGACTGCAACAAGCGAAAGACGATAAATCGTGCCATGAGGTCGCAGCCTCAGCCTGCGTTGACAAAAATGCGCCTCACCCCTCAATCCCCTCTCCCGTGGAGAGGGGACTTTCAGCTCCTCCCTCGACGTGGCCTGCCTGCGGCCACCCGTCGAGAGGGGGCAGGGGATGAGGCTTCGTGAACCAGCCTTACGACTTCGAGACGCGCGTCAGGTCGAAGCCTTCGTTGGGCTGCGGGTTGTATCCCTGCACGTTGGCGCGGACAGCCTCGAACAGGAACAGTTGGTAAAGGTAGATGAACGGCGGGTCGTCGTGCATCACGCGCTGAAGCTCGCGGTACAGCTCGGCGCGGGCTTCACGATCCACCGTCCTCTCGATGCGCTGGATGAGGTCGGTCAGCACGGGGTCTTCCCACGCGGTGTAGTAGTTGCCCGGGATGAGCGCCCCTTGCAGGCGGTTGATGGCCTCGCCGAGGTTGGTTGACCAGCTGTCGACAAAGATCGGGCCGACCGCGCCATACTGCGGCTGGCTCCAGAAGCTGTTGCTCGTCTTGAACTCAAGGGTAACGTCGATGCCGACGCGCCCGAGATCGCGCTGGATGGCCAAGCACACCTCGTTGATGCTCAGGTAAGCGTCCACCGGGCAGCCCATGCTGATCGAGAAACCATCGGGGAAGCCAGCTTCCGCCAGCAGCTGGCGCGCCGCCTCTGGGTCGTAGGGGAAGGGTTCAATCGACGGGTCAAAGCCCAGATTGGTCGACATAACAAAGCCCGATACCAACGTGGCGTTGCCGCCGAAGATCGCGTCGATGATGCCTTGACGGTTGACCGCCAAGTTCATCGCGCGGCGCACCAGCACGTTCTCAATCGGCGTGCCGACGCCGTTGCCGACGTTCTTGAACGCGGCATAGTACACGCGGTCGTTGGGGTAGGTGATCACGCGCACGTCGGGGTTCATCTCGAGGATCGCGGCGAGGTCACCGCTCAGGCGGTTCACGATGTCCACCTCGCCGGTTTGGATGGCGGCGAGGCGGGTCGTCGCGTCGGGGATGATGCGGAAGATCAAGCCCTCGACCAGCGGCAGGCCCGGCTCCCAGTAGTTGGGGTTGGCCTCCATCACGATACGATCCCCGGGGACGCGCTCCACAAAGCGGAACGGCCCCGTGCCGACCGGCGCAGCCTCAAAGCCCTCGATGCCGACCTCCGCCAGATACTGCGGCGGGAACATCGCCCAGCCTGTGGCCAGCTCGGTCATGAACACGGGGTCAGGGTTGGCCGTCACCATGCGGACGGTCATATCGTCCAGCGCCTCGACGCTCACCACTTTGGTGTAGACCTGCGCGTAGTCGTTGCTGGGGTCAGCGCTGGCCTGCCACGAGGCGATCACCGACTCCGCGTTGAACGGTTCGCCGTTGTGGAAGGTCACGCCCTCGCGCAGGGTGAAGGTGTAGGTCACACCGTCCTCGTCGATCACCCAGCTTGTGGCCAGCTCTGGCTCCAGCTCGTTGGCATCGTTCAGGCGCACCAGCGAGTTATACAGCGGGCGCGCAGCGTTGCCGGCAGTGATATCTGCGCCGCGCGGGGGGAACAGGGACGTTGGGTCGTTGGGCAGCGCGACGACCAGCGTGCCGCTGCGGCCGCTCTGGGCCATAGACGGGACAAGCGCCGCCAACATCAAAACGGTGGCTAACAACACTCGACGCAGCATATAATCTCCTGATGACTCGTGATCTGAAATGTTTCGCAATCTTGCCTCTCTACGCTACCGAAACGATGTTAAGAGGCCTTAAAGTATGCGTTAAGCGTACCCTGCGATTGCGTTGCGGATGCATCCACACCGCATCAGACGCTTGACCGCTGGTTGAGCGTCGATTGTCGTGGGGAGTATCTAAACCTAAACAGATGGTGAAGCCTCACCCCTAAATCCCCTCTCCCGCAGAGAGGGGACTTTGCCCCCTTCTCCCGTGGGAGAAGGGGGTTGGGGGATGAGGCCTTGTAACACCAACCGAACAAGACGAGATGACGCATCACCGCGACCTTAGACACTCCC
>JBDNCV010000092.1:0-15389 GCA_046719465.1 Anaerolinea sp. | reverse complement strand
CGCCCGATTAGCTCTGCGGCGCGTTCCGGCGTGTGCAGCGCAGGGTTGAGCAGTTCCGCATCCGCTAGCAGCCCGTGCTTGATGACCTCCGCCATCCCCGCGCGCCACTCCACCGACGGCAGCGTGGTCAGCACAATTGGGTCAATCAGCACGAGGGTGGGCTGCTTGAACGCTCCCACGAGGTTCTTGCCCTGTGGCAGGTCAACGCCAACCTTGCCGCCGACGCTGCTATCCACCATCGCCAGCAGCGTGGTCGGGATCTGCATCAATCGCAGGCCGCGCATGTAGGTTGCGGCGGCAAAGCCCGCCGTATCACCTACCACGCCGCCGCCCAGCGCAATGATTGTGGTGCTCCGGTCAGCGCGCGCCGCCACAAGCTGATCGTACAGCATCCGCACCGTCTCAAGCGTCTTGTGCTGCTCGCCCGCAGGCATGGCCACCAGCGCCGCATCGGGCATCTGCTGCACCCACGGCTGACCGTACAGCTGCGCCACCGTGGTATCGGTAATGACAACCGAGCGCGTCGCCAAGTTATAGCGTTCTGGGTGCGCCACAGCATCGCCCAACAGCCCACTGCCAATCAAGATGTCATAACTGCCTTCCGGCGTCGTCACTGGGATGCGTTCCACAGCCTTATGATCTCCTCTACCACCTCGGACGGGCTTTTGTGATCCGTCCAAACTTGATGGGGCAGTGCGTCATACACCGCTTGACGCTCGGCGAGCAGCGCCTGCCACCGCCCAGCGAGCGGGCGTTCGGGGCTGTCTGCAAGGCGCTCCGTCAGCGTCTCGGGGCGCGCCTGCAAACACACAACAAAGGCCGACCCGACCAGCGCCTCACGACTCATCGGGTTGAGCAGTGCGCCGCCACCCGTTGCGATCACCAATTCGTCGCGCAGCGACAGCTCTAGACACAGCGCATGCTCTAACGTGCGAAAGAACGGCTCCCCTCGTTCGGCAAAGATGCGCGCAATCGGCCACCCCGTGCGCTGTTCGATCAGCGTGTCCATATCCACGACCAAACGGTCAAGCCGATCTGCAAGCAGAAGCGCCACCGTACTTTTGCCCGTCCCCATGAACCCCGTGAGGACGATAGAACGGCGGTCACTCATAGCCGAACCGCCATACGGCGTTATTCATCGGCAGATCCGCCACATGATTCCGTCGCAGCGCCTCAAAGCGGGGCTTCATCTCCTCGATGCTGTCGCCGCCCAGCTTTTCCATGAGCGCATCCGCTAGCACAATGGCCATCATCGCCTCACCAATGGGGATCGCACGCGGCAGCGCGCAGAAGTCGCTGCGTTCGTAAACGGTGCGCTCAGCCTCGCCGGTAACGAGGCTCACGCTGTCTGCGCCGCGCAGCATGGTGGCAATCGGCTTCATCGCCACCCGCGCCACAATCGGGTCGCCTGTGGTGATGCCGCCTTCTAACCCGCCCGCGCGGTTCGTCCGGCGGCGGATGCCACCCTGCCCGTCCGGCTCCATCTCATCGTGAACTTGGCTGCCCGGCAGCCCCGCATTCTCGAACGCCCGCCCGATCTCAGCGCCCTTCATAGCCTGAATGCTCGTAAGCGCACCCACAATGCGAGCGTCCAACCGACGATCCCAATGCACATGTGACCCCAGCCCGGGCGGCACACCCAACGCCACAATCTCCATCACGCCGCCCAGCGTATCCTTGTTGATCTTGACTTGGCGGATGGCCTCGTGCATCGCCTCCTGCACGCTCACATCAGGGCAGCGCACGTCGCTTGCCTCGGCGATGGCGAACAGCGCGCGGTAGTCGGGGTCAGCCGGGAGCGCCGCGACCACATCGCCGATCTGCGTCACGTACCCTAACACCTCGATCCCGAACTGCGCCAGATACGCCTTGCAGATCGCCCCAACCGCCACGCGCATCGTCGTTTCGCGCGCGCTGGCGCGCTCCAACGAGAGGCGCAGCTCACGATACCCGTACTTGACCGCCCCTGTCAAATCAGCATGGCCCGGGCGCGGCACGGTGATCGGCTCGATGTCTTTCTCTTTCCAGTTTTTGAAGTCGCGGTTTTGTACGGTGAGCGCAATCGGCGCGCCGGTCGTATGGCCTGCCATCACCCCCGCCGAAATATACACCTCGTCGCGCTCGATGTGCATACGCCCGCCGCTGCCGTAGCCCGTTTGGCGGCGCGCTAAATCTGTGTTGATGACTTCTGCGTTCAGCGGGATTCCAGCGGGAAGCCCTTCCACAATGGCGGTGAGATGTGGGCCGTGGCTCTCACCCGCCGTCAAAAAGCGAATTGGCATTGTTTAACTACACTCCACACACTTACGATCGACTGGATAGCGCATCACGACACGCTTGGAACATCACTTCAACTGGGGCAGGCCGCCCCGTCCAGATCTCAAAAGCTTTTGCCCCCTGCCGGACGAGCATCCCCAACCCGCCCAGCGCGCGGCCCCCGGCTTGCTCGACCTGTGCCATCAACCGCGTCTGCTCAGGCCGATAGATCGTATCATACACCGTCACATGGCGCGGCAGCGGCACACCCGCAATCCACGGGCTGGCGTCCACGTGCGGGTACATGCCGACCGGTGTGCAGTTCACAATGAGAGATACATCGCGCTCGGCGGCTTCGTCGAGGGTCACCACCTCAGCGTCGCGCAGGCCAGCGCTGATCGTCAGCTGCATGAGGAGCTGCTCGGCACGCTCGCGGCTGCGGTTGACGATCAGCACGCGCGCCCCCTGCTGCCACAACCCATACACCGCCGCCCGCGCTGCCCCGCCAGCCCCCAAGACGATCACCGTCTCGCCCTGCAAGCGCACCTCATGCGCCAGCAGGTCACCGATTAAGCCGTCTACGTCGGTGTTCGTCCCCACATCGTTACGAAAGTCAATCGTGTTGACCGCGCCGATGGCCCGCGCCTTCTCATCCGGCACGCAGTAGCGCATCGACGTTTCTTTAAACGGGATGGTGACGTTCAGCCCGATATAACCGTGACGGCGCGGCTCTTCCACTGCATGGCGCGGGATGTCCGGCGGAATTTCCATCGCGTCATACAGCCAGTCGTTCATGCCCAACGCGCGAAAGGCCGCGTTGTGCATCGCTGGGCTGAGCGTGTGCGAAAGCGGAAACCCGATGATCCCGACGCGGTTCACAGCGGCTCACCTTCCACAACGTCAGCCCCGAGGCGCGCCATCGTCTGCGGAAACCCGGGGAAGCTGTCCCCGGCGCAGCGAATCTCATGCACCACGCTGGCCCCTTGTGCCACTAGCCCGGCTACTGTCATGCTCATGGCGATGCGGTGATCGTCATGGCCAGTCACCTCCGCCCCTTGCAGCTGCTGTGGCCCTACCACACGGAAACCATCCTCGCGCTCCTCGATCACCGCGCCCATCTTGCGCAGCTCGCCCGCCATGACGGCGATCCGGTCTGTTTCTTTCACGCGCAGTTCTTTGGCGTCGCGCACAAGCGTCTCACCCTCTGCACACAGGGCAGCCACCATGAACACGGGAAATTCATCGATCATGCGGACGACGACATCACCACCGACCTCAACGCCGCGCAAGGCGCTCGTTCGGGCGCGGATCGTGCCCACGGGTTCGCCCGCCTCCAGCCCGGTCTCGTGAATCTCCAGCCCCGCCCCCATCTCAAGCAGCACGTCGAGGATGCCCGTGCGCGTTGGGTTCAAGTTGATGTTCGTCAGCGTGATGTCGCTGTCCGGCACGAGGCAGGCCGCCACGATGAGGAACGCCGCCGAAGAAATGTCCCCCGGAACGGTCATATCGAGTGGTTTGAGATGACCATTCGCCGTAACGCGGATCACGCTGCCGTGCGTTTGGATGTCTGCCCCCATGCTGACCAGCATCCGCTCGGTGTGGTCACGCGCGGGGCCGGGTTCCACAATCTCGGTCACGCCCTCAGCGTATAAGCCCGCCAGCAGAATCGCGCTCTTGACCTGCGCCGAAGCCATCGGCAGCTCGTAGCGCACTCCGCGCAGCCTTGCCGGGCGGATCGTGAGGGGGGCGCGGTCGTTGACAGCCTCGATATCCGCCCCCATCAGGCGCAGCGGCTCAATGATGCGGCGCATCGGGCGTCGGCGGAGCTGCTCGCTGCCGTCCAGTGTGCTTGGGAAAGGCTGCCCTGCCAAGACGCCCGCGGCAAGGCGAATGCCCGTCCCCGCGTTGACGAAGTTCAATGGCGCAGTAGGCTGCTGCATCTTACCCCCGTGCACCGTCAGCGTGTGCTTATCGTGCCGATCCACGCGCACACCCAGCGCCTGCACCGAGGCCAGCGTCGCTTCGGTGTCACCAGCGGCCAACCACCCGCGGACGTGGCTCGCGCCGCTGGCCATCGCGCCCATCAACACTGCGCGGTGCGACAGTGATTTATCCCCCGGAACGCTGGTCGTCCCGCGCAGCGGGTTCCCGGGGCGCACTCGCAGCAGATCCATTGTGGCCGTTTCGCTTTTGTTCATACCGTTCCATCCATTCTAATCGCGCCTGACGCACCGGAGAAAGCATATTGGTGAGTTCTTCGTATTCACCACTGATGAGCAGCGTCTCCATCAACGCCAACTGGACACGGAATCGCGCCAGCAGCGTGGCCACCGCACGGCTGTTGCTGCTGATGATATCGCCCATCATCTTGATGTCGCTGGCGGCCAAGCGCGACGTATCGCGGAAGCCGCCCGCCGCAAGCTGCCAGTAAGCCTCATCCGTGCGGGCCTCGTTGGCAATCGTCGCCACCAGTGATGCGCTCAGAATATACGGCAGATGGCTAATTCCTGCCACGATCTTGTCATGGCGATCAGGGTCAAGCTCGATTGGCTCTGCGCCTAACGCCTCCACAAAAGCCAGCGCGCGGATGCGCGTACCCGGGGTGGTGCGCCGCGTGGCGCACAGCACAAACGGCCGTCCTTCGTAAAGCGCTGCATCGGCTGCTTCAATCCCGCTGACCTCTTTGCCGGTCATCGGGTGGCCGCCAATCGCTTGAATGCCTATAGGCAAGCGCCCCATCGCCTCACAAATGTCGTGCTTGGTGCTGCCGATGTCGATCAGCAGCGTGTTGGAGCGCAGATACGATCCAATCTGCATCCGCAAGATGTGGGTGATCACCTGCACAGGGGCACACAACACCACGGTTTCAGCGTCCATCACCCCCATACGCAGATCATCGGTCACATGGTCGCAGATGCCCTTTTCAATGGCATAACGGCGCGTCTGCGGGGAAGGGTCAACGCCTGTGATGCGCTCGGCACGAGGCCGCAGCGCCATCGCCAGCGAAGCACCCATCAGCCCCAAGCCAACCACTGCCAAATGCTTGGTGCGAAACCCTGTTGTTGTCATCGTTTGCTCACTTCTTGCGTGATGTCGACAGCTCCGGACGAAGTGATACAGCCCCCTTTAAGTATACGTGCTCCAACTCATGCTGCTGCTTGGTTGTATTCCAATGGACGAGCACACGGATACACAACTTCACTCCGTCGGGCACATCCATCTCTTGAAACCCCATGAGCGCCACCTGATGCCATCCCATGTCGCGCGCGGCTTTGGCCGGGAACGCTGCGTTCAAGTCCGGCGTCGTCGTGAACAGCACGCTGGCCACGTCCTCGGGTTGAATCCCGTTCAAACGGATGATCTCTTGCAGCACCTCAGTCGTTGCCGCGTAGATCGCTTCTGCGGTGTTCGCCTCTGCGGTAATCGCACCGCGAACCCCCCTCACCATCAACATAATCACTGCCCTTTCCACAAAAAAAGCGCGATGATGAACGTCTCGCGCTGATTAGTCTATGGGGCTGTCTTAAGCCAAACAAACGCTAGCGACTCATCATCTGCCGGATATGTCGCAACCGTAGTAATAAAATGGGCGGACAGCGTGTATCACCATGTCAGGAATTACCTCGTGTACAATTGTAGAGAGTAACGACGAATTGAGCGCTTGTCAACCTCTCCAGAGGCTGACAAAGCGTCTAAAACGCCGCTGATTACGTTAAGGCAGACACAAGCGCGCGCGTCAGGGAGCGAACGGCTTCCACCCCTTCTTGCCCTGCGCGCACCAACGCACTGCCTACGATGAACCCATCAACCAGCGGCTTGATCTGTTGAACATGTTCCGGCTTGCTAATGCCGAACCCCAGCACGAGGCGCTTGTCCGTCCGCGCGCGGATGCGCCCCAGCGTGTCGGTCAGGTCAGCGGGCAGCTCGGAGCGTGCGCCAGTGATGCCTGTCAATGAAACGACATAGATGAAGCCTGTGGCGCGGCTGGCAATAAGGTCGATACGGCGCTCATTGCTGGTCGGCGCGAGCATGAACACCTGCGCCAACCCCGCCTCAGCACAAGCGGCGCTGAAGTAGTGGGCTTCCTCGGCAGGCAGATCGGGGACAATGATGCCATCTGCGCCCGCTGAACGCGCGTCGTACACGAATCGTTCAGCGCCATAGGCCAGCAGCGGGTTAGCATAGCCCATCATCATCATAGGTTGCGCCACGCCGCGCGTTCGAAGTGTCGCCACCGCTTCCAAGCACTTGCGCACGGTCACCCCATTGTCAAGCGCGACCTGCGTCGCCATTTGAATCGCTGGGCCGTCCGCGATGGGGTCGCTGAACGGGATGCCGATCTCAAAACCGTCGACGCCTTCCGCTGCCATCGCTTCAATCGCTGCGAGGCTCTCATCATAAGTCGGGTAGCCTATCGGGAAGTAGGGCATGAACGCAGGACGTTTCTCCGCGCCTGCTGTCATAAACATCGCATCCAATGCTGCGATGCCGTGCTGTGTGCGTGTGATTGTCATGATTTACCCTCAAATTCGAACAATAATGCCCTCTAAGTGTGCCACCACCCATTCCGCGTGCGTCGCAAATGATGGGCGGAATGTCCAATCTTCATAGATGCGGTCGATATGCTGCGCTGCCGCGGTCGTGATGCACGCTACGATGCTGTCGGCGGTGTCTTGGCTGGCCACAGCATGAAACTCGGCAGGCAGCACCACGTGGAGCAGACCCAGCGCGTTGAAGGCCCCTACAAACGACGCAATGTCAGTCGACCTTGCAAGCCCAACCCGCGCCCAAGTGTGCGAAGGGTAAACCTCGCACACCTGCTTCTGAGCGGGCACATCCAGTGGATAGATCATCACGCCGCTGCGTCGCAGGTAAGACAGCAGCTTCGACCCGGCATAGAGCATCGCCACCAGCGAAGGGTTGACGCGCTTCAAGCCGCTGTAAGCAGTGCATGCCGCGTCGGTCTCACGGCAGTAAAGCGAGGCCGCGCTGCATTTTCCCTCGTAGCGCCCCACCTGTGTCGCAAGCACCTCCGCAAATTCTGACCGCAACAAGCGCAAACTGAGCGCGCTCAGATCGTCCACGCAAAGCTGCTTCATCGCGGCTTGCGGCAGCCGAAACGGGAAATCCAGCCCACACAGCAGCGGCTCACCACGCAGGGCAATTTCAGCGTACAAATCGAGCCGATCATCGCAGTGTCGCAGCGTGTCAATCGTCAGCACGCCGTCATGCAGCACACCGCCGACGATGGTGATGCTAGGCGACTGCCCCCCGCTGAAATCTGCCCCCAAAATGCGCATCAGTTCCCTAGCAGCCTCATCACCGTGTCGAGGTCTTTGTCGCCGCGCCCGCTCAAGTTAACAAGGATGATGCTGTCCTTCGGCATGGTGGGCGCACGCTTGATCACCTCGGCGATGGCGTGGCTGCTCTCCAACGCGGGGATGATCCCCTCATACTCACACAGCGCCTTAAAGCCCTGCATCGCTTCATCGTCGGTAGCGCTGGTGTAGAACGCTCGCTCTAACGACCGCAAGTAGGCATGTTCCGGCCCGACGCTTGGGTAGTCCAGCCCGGCGCTGACGCTGTGCGTCTCGCGCACTTGACCATCTTCCGTCTGCATGACGAATGAGCGCGTGCCATGCAGGATACCCGGACGTGCCACGTCGGGGTTGGCGAAGCGCGCTGCGTGTTTTTCTGTGTGGACGCCTAAACCGCCGGCCTCCACACCGATGAGTTCTACGTTTGGATCATCGCGGAAAGCGTGGAACAAGCCGATAGCGTTGCTGCCGCCACCCACACAAGCGATGCACACATCAGGGAGCTGGCCCGTCGCTTCGAGAATTTGCTGCTTGGCCTCGACGCCGATGATGCTTTGAAAGTCGCGGACGATGCGCGGGTAGGGGTGCGGCCCCAACGCTGACCCCAACAGGTAGAACGTGCTGCGGACGTTGGTCACCCAGTCGCGCATGGCTTCGTTGATCGCGTCTTTGAGCGTCTTGCTGCCGCTCTCCACGGGGATCACCTCTGCGCCCATCAGCTTCATGCGGAACACGTTGGGCTGCTGGCGGGCAATGTCCACGCTGCCCATGTAGACGTGACACTCCAAGCCCAGCAGTGCCGACGCGGTAGCGCTGGCCACGCCGTGCTGCCCCGCCCCCGTCTCTGCGATGGCGCGGCGCTTGCCCATGCGCTTAGCGAGCAGCGCCTGCCCCAGCGCATTGTTGATCTTGTGCGCGCCCGTGTGCGCAAGGTCTTCGCGCTTGAGGTAAATTCGCGCGCCGCCCAGCAGCTCCGTCAGCCGTTTGGCGTAAGTCAGCGGCGTAGGCCGCCCGACATAGGTACGCTGCAAGTGGCTCAACTCGGCGTGAAAATGGGCATCTTGCATCGCC
This sequence comes from Anaerolinea sp., assembly GCA_046719465.1. Taxonomy (GTDB): domain Bacteria; phylum Chloroflexota; class Anaerolineae; order Aggregatilineales; family Phototrophicaceae; genus JANWYT01. Next base: position 6,744 of record JBDNCV010000092.1, on the reverse strand, counting down.
TCTTGATAGGCGGCTTCTAGCTCATCGAGCGCGGGGATGATCGTCTCAGGGACGAAGCGCCCACCAAACTCGCCAAAGTAACCGCGTGTATCTGGAACTGTCGTTGGAATACTCATCACACACCCGCCTTTGCTCTCACAATAAACTGTCTCATCTTGTCGTGATCTTTAACCCCAGCCGTGCCGCTCTCAACGCCGCTGGCCACATCTACCCCCCACGGGCGAAACTGCGCCACACGTCCGGCCACATTGTCTGGCGTGAGGCCACCTGCCAGCATCAGGCGCGGCGTCAGCGCGCTCACCGCGGTGATGACCTCAGCGCTCACCCCCTCGCCTGTCCCTCCGCGCAGCGTCGGATGATAGGCGTCTAACAGCAGCGATGGGAAGCGTTCATCAGGCTGTGGATGTTGGCTGAAGTAGCTCACGTCCTCCCGCGCCATCGCTGGGTTCGCCGGTTGAATCGCCTTAAACACCGGCAGTTTGACTTCTTTCATCACCTCCAAGCTCTCATCGCCTGAAAGTTGAATCGCGTCCAGCTCAACCGTGGTCGCTGTCGTTGAGATCTCATACGTGGCTGCGTTCACGAATACGCCCACAAACAGCGGGCAAGCCGCCCTTAACTGCCGCCTCAGCGCGCGCACGAGGTCGCGCGCCGCCCCCACCTCTAGATAGCGTGGTGACTTACGATAGAAGTTGAGGCCGATGAGGTCAGCGCCTGCCTCGGCCGCAGCAATTGCATCTTCTGGCCGCGTGATGCCGCAGATCTTTACCACCGTCATGGGCGCACAACTCCGCTCAGCTTGCGTATCTGCTCTGACATGTCGGGCGCAGTTACCAAGCTCTCACCAACAAGGACAGCATGCGCGCCAACTTGTGCCATGCGTTCAACGTCCTCTATCGTGTGAATACCGCTCTCGGCAACCAGCGTTACCCCTTCTGGTATCCAGCGCGCCAGTCGTTCAGTCACAGCGAGGTCGACAGTAAAGGTGTGCAGGTTACGATTATTCACGCCAATCACCGACGCGCCAACCTTGAGCGCACGTTCAATTTCAAGCTCATTATGGACTTCGACCAGCGCGGTCATGCCGTAGCTTGTGATGCGTTGATGTAGATCGCGCAGCAGATCATCGTCCAAAGCCGCCGCAATCAGCAGCACAGCGTCTGCTCCGTAGAAGCGCGCCTCATCCACTTGATAGGCACTTATGATGAAGTCTTTGCACAGCGTTGGCAGGTCGACCTTTTGACGCACTGCGGCCAGATGCTCCAAGTGCCCCATGAAGAACCGCTCATCGGTCAAGACGCTGATCGCGCTCGCGCCGTTGGCGGCATATGCCTCAGCAATTCGCACCGGTTCAAAGTCAGCGACGAGGATGCCTTTGCTTGGCGAGGCCTTCTTCACCTCAGCGATGAGCGCCACTGTGGGCTTGCGCAAGGCAGCCGCAAAATCACGGACGGGGAAAGGTGAGCGCTCAGCCATTGACCGCATCGTGGCGAATGAGGCAATCATGCTGCGCCTGCCAACATCTACCACTTTGCGGGCCAGAATTTGGTCTAAGATCGTGTCGGTTTTGGAAAAGGGACTCATCGGCTGCCTTTCAATTTACACTTACGCTTTGACTATACGCAATCAACGCCTCAAGCTTGGCCAGTGCCGCCCCACTGTCGAGCGATTCGATCGCCATGTCGATGCCATCTAGCAGTGAGGACACTTTCCCAGCCGCCATCAGCGCCGCCCCGCTGTTCAGCAGCACAACGTCGCGCTTGGCCCCACGGATGCTGCCATCCAACACGCCGCGCAAGATTTCCGCGTTCGTCTGAGGGTCACCTCCGCGCAGCTCGGTAATGTTCGCCCCCTCAAAGCCATAGTCCAACGGGTTGATCTCCGTGCGCTGCACGCTGCCGTCCTCCCGCAGGATCGCCACCGTGTTCGGCCCAGTGATCGTCAGCTCATCGAGGTTGCCATAGCCGCACACAACCATTGCGCTTTTCGTGCCCAACGCGCGCAGCACATGCGCCAAGAAGTCTGTTAAGTCAGGCGCGAAGACCCCCATGAGCTGGCGGTTGGCGCCAGCGGGGTTGGTCAGCGGGCCGAGGATGTTGAACATGGTGCGCACGGCCATCTCACGACGGGGCTGAATGGCGTACTTCATCGCCGGGTGCAGCTTGGCCGCGAACAAAAAGCCGATCCCGATGTCGTCGATGCACGCTGCCACCTGCTCAGGAGTGAGGTCGAGGTTAACCCCCAGCGCGGCCAACACATCGGCGCTGCCGCTCTTGCTGCTGGCAGCGCGGTTGCCGTGCTTGGCCACGCGCACCCCCGCCCCGGCCGCCACAAACGCCACCGTCGTGCTGATGTTGAAGGTGTGTGAACGATCCCCGCCTGTGCCGCACGTGTCGAGCAAGTCCCCCTCAGACTGCACTCGAACAGGATGCGCATTAGCGCGCATAGCGCGCGCGCTGCCGATGATCTCCTCCAGCGTTTCGCCCTTCATGCGCAGCCCCATCAGGTAAGCGCCGATCTGAGAATCCGACGCGCCGCCGCTCATGATCTGATTCATCACTGCTTCCGCGTCGGCCTCTTGGAGGTGACCAAAGCGACTGATGATGTCGATGGCTTGCTGAATCGGTGAAGTCTCCATACGTGTGTCACTCCGTTTGCGTCGAGAGATGTTTGCTCTTGGTCAATAAATGGCGCAGCTCGTCCACGCTCAACGGTGGGGTGCGTGTGTGAACCATGCGGTGGCAGTTGGCGCACAACAGGTGCAGATCTTCAACCCGTGTTTGCTGCTCACCTTGGAAGCTCGCCAACTGCACGCCATGATGCGCCTCAATGTAGGGAATACCATACACCTCAATAAAGCTGAACCCGCACACCTCACATGCCAACTGCGGGTCACGCTGCTGGTGTCGCAGCTTCGCATCGCGGATCAGTGCGCGGTTGCGCTGACGCTCTTGCAGCGTCCGCAGCACAAGCCGTCCTTCGGTGTACGCGCGGTCATCCTCGGTCAGTTCTAGATAGTCTTGCACAAAGTCCTGTACAGCGATAGCATCGTCTTGATAGGCAGACCACAGATCGTTGAGCAGTTGAGCGCTCTCTGGGCGCAGCGCTCGCAGTGACCGCCACCGCGGCACACCCAACAGCCCTCCGCCCGCTGCTGCCTCCTCCAGATGGATAATCTCGCTCGCTCGCGCTGTGATGTCGATCAAGCGTAGTGGTTCCACGTCGCGCCGATCTGAGATGGCATACCACGGCCCCTCGCGCCACGGCTTCTCCGAGTTGACCAGCTCCGACGCAGTGAGCGCATCCTGCGTCACCACGGCCACCTTCACGCGCCCCAGCAGATACAGGCGACCGTGGTGAATGTTCAACAGCCACAGCACATCACCGGGCTTAACCCGCTCCAGATGCCGCCCCGTCGCGTAGTGCGCGTCGAGCAGGGCGTTTAGATCACGGCGTTCGTCGTCGGTCAGCCGTTGATAGAGCGTGTAATGGACTGCTTCAAAATAGGCAGGATGCCGCGCCATAGCGCTACACCGTCTCCGAAGTCACCATCGACAAGAAGTTGCGGAAAATCTGGATGCCGTTGGTCGTCAAGATGGACTCTGGGTGGAACTGCACCCCCACAATCGGATAGTGTTTGTGCCGCAGCCCCATGATCTCATCCTCGTCTGTCCACGCAGTCACCACAAGGTCAGGGGGCAGCGTTTCGGGCAGCACCACAAGGCTGTGATAGCGCGTCGCTTGGAAGGGATTCGGCAGACCACGAAACAACGGATCATCGTCGTGGTGAATCATGCTAATTTTGCCGTGCATCTGGCGCTTAGCGTGTGAAACCACGCCGCCGAACACCTCGCCAATGGCTTGATGCCCAAGGCAAACCCCCAACAGCGGCGTAGTCGGCCCCAGTTCACGGATGACTTGTGGCGAGATGCCGCTGTCCTTTGGGAAGCCCGGCCCGGGTGAAATCACAATGTGGGAGGGCTGCATCGCGCGCACTTGATCCACCGTGATTTGATCGTTGCGGACAACCTCGATCTGTGCCCCAAGCTCGCCCATTTCCTGCACAATGTTGTAAGTAAAGCTATCGTAGTTATCAATGACCAAAATCATACAGATTACCGATCCTCTAACTCACCAAATGCCATCGTTGAAAGCCCTTCTAAATGCCGCGTGTCATCCAACATGATGATCCGCCACGGGCCATCGCCTTCCCGGCCTAGCGTCGTCACGCTCATGTTGCTGTATTTGATCTTGTCTGCGGCAAAATCCGGCACTAGCTCCGGCAGCAGCGTGCGCATAGCGGTCGTATGTGACAAGATGCCGACGACTTCGCCCTGTTCTTTGGCAAACAGATCCGCCATGAAAGACTGCACCCGTTCGCGCACGTCGCGGCGCGATTCACCGCCCGGAATGCGATAGTTCTCAGGGTCAGCCTGAAGCTGCGCGTATTCCTCAGGGTACCATAGGGCGATCTCACGACGGGTCAAGCCCTGCCAGATGCCCACAGCACGCTCGCGCAGGCGGGCATCTTGCACTGGTTGCAGGTCAATAGCTGCAGCGATGATCTGCGCGGTCTCAACGGCACGCCGAAGATCGCTGGTGTACAAGGCGTTCATGCCAGTGTTACGGATGTACTGCGCGACCCGTTCGGCCTGAGCGCGCCCAGTCTCGTTGAGAGGAACCGCAACTGTGCCCTGCCAGCGCTCCATCTTGTTCCAATCCGTCTCGCCCGGCCGCAGGAAAACGAGTCTTTGAATGGCCATTTCAAGCCTCCTTGAGGTGGTTTTATAGTAGGCCGCTTTCCGCGTATTGTAGCGCAAGCGCGACCCCTTTCGCCTTGTTCAGGCATTCCTGATGTTCACTGGTGGGGTCGCTGTCCGCCACCAAGCCAGCGCCCGCTTGCAAGTAGACACGGTCGCCGCGCATCAACAGCGTGCGGATTGTGATGCACGTATCCATCGAGCCATCAAAGCTGAAGTAGCCCACAGCACCGCCATACGTGCCGCGTCGCGTGCCCTCCAGCTCCTCGATGATCTCCATCGCCCGCACCTTGGGCGCGCCGCTCAACGTCCCCGCTGGGAAGGTCGCGCGCAGCAAATCAAAGGCGTTAAGGCCTGAACGCAGCCGCCCCTCAACATGGCTGACGATGTGCATCACGTGGCTGTAGCGCTCGACTACCATCATCTCGCGCACCGACACCGTGCCATACTCGCAGACGCGCCCCAAATCGTTGCGCCCCAAGTCCACCAGCATCACATGTTCGGCGATCTCTTTCGGGTCAGCCAACAGATCGCGCTCCAGCGCTTGATCTTCCGCTTCGGTTCGTCCGCGCTTGCGCGTCCCCGCGATCGGGCGCACGCTGGCCGTGCCATCCTCGAGGCGCACCATGACCTCCGGTGATGCACCGACCAACGTCAGATCATCGTCAAACTCCAACAGGAACATGTAAGGCGACGGGTTGAGCGCCCGCAGCGCGCGATAAATCGCCAGCGGGGAAGCAGACGTGCGCTGGCTGAAGCGCTGCGACAACACAATCTGAAAGGCATCGCCGTTGCGGATGTAGACCTTCGCTGCGCGCACTGCATCCTCAAACTGAGCTTGCGTCATGTTCGACGTGAGCGTATCCCCCAAAGGCGTTGGCGGGGGCGCAAACGGGGGCAGCGGCTGATACAGCACGTTCACGATGTCCTCGATGCGCTGTGCGGCTTGCTCATAGGCCGCCTTCGGGTCGCCGGTGTTGTGCGCGTTGACCAGCACCAGCAGTTGGTGCTTCGCATGGTCAAAGATCACCAGCGCGTCCGCCAGCATGAACATCGCATCCGGCACGCCCAGCTCATCCACTGCGGTCGCGGGCAGGCGCTCAAAATGCCGCACGATGTCATACGCCATGAAGCCTACCGCCCCACCAATCAAGCGCGGCAGACCGGGCACCTTCACCGGGCGAAATTGGCGAATGTACGCCTCGACCGCGTGCAGCGGGTCTTCCCCATCGCCCAGTGGCCGCGTCTGCACCCCTTCCTTCGTGCGCAGGATGACTTCACGGTTCTGCACACTGAGGATGCCGGCCGGGTCAACCCCGATGAACGAATAGCGCCCGACGCGCTCACCGCCTTCGACACTCTCGAGTAGGAAGGCGCGCTTACCAGCGTGGGTCAGCTTCATGTACACCGAAACGGGCGTTTCAAGGTCAGCCAACAACGCGCGATAAACAGGCACGAGATCGCCCTGTTCGAAGTAGGTCAAAGCGTCGTCCAATGTGGGTTGTAGATCGTTGCGATAGCGTTGAGCGGGCATAAACATCGGCGCACCTCATTGACTTGGAAACAAAAAACCTCTCTCCAACACAAGGACGAGAAGTTATTTCCCGCGGTGCCACCTTGTTTGGGCATTTATGCCCCACTCTGTGGGTACGAGCGTTTCACTGCTGATACCCTGCGCCATGATGACGGAGCGCTCGCCGTCGTGAGCTACTGTTAATTCGCCCACGCAACTCCCCAGCCCATTCACCTACCCTGTGGCAGCTTCCCCTCTCAGCACCTTGGGGAATTCTCTGTCTGCTAGTAGCAAGCTACTCTTCTGGATCACAGTCTTTGCGTATTCAATTGTGGTTACAGTAACGCGAGTAAACGCATTTGTCAAGCAGTTTGCAGCATCGGGAGCGTCTAAACCTAAACAGATGGTGAAGCCTCACCCCTAAATCCCCTCTCCCGCAGAGAGGGGACTTTTGCCCCCTTCTCCCGTGGG
>JBDNCV010000091.1:0-15402 GCA_046719465.1 Anaerolinea sp. | reverse complement strand
AGCAACACGTCTGACCCTCGAGGCCGGTTATGAGGGCTTGGTGATCCTTCCGGATGAAATCCAGCAGTATATACGACCTAGGGTCAAGGGAAGTGGTGACCCTATCACGCCCTTCTTCGGCATCATTCAAATGCTCACCACGCGGGCAACCAGCGCAGAGCTTCCGTTTGGCTTTGTCATGGTCATCACGCGCGAAGAGCTGTCCTTGATTCGAGATAATTACCGCCGTGGTGACTTGCTGCACCGCATGAAAGACCTGCAAATTGACCTCACGTCCCTCTACGATGAAGAATTTGCGCCCAACCTGTGGCATTTGATGGCAAAACAATTCGGCTTTGAAGCTGAAAAAAACCGCGTCGTAGCCCCTGAGACGCTGCGTGCCCTCGGTGAGATCAGCGCCCGCAGCGATTTATCCGATGGCCCGCGCACGATTGTCAACGTCTTTGCGCGGATGGTACGGCGGCATGTGGAGGCCCCCCATTTGCCCCCCTATACTCCGATTGATTTAATGACGGACTTTCTCGACGAACAAGTGATCAGCTTTGCGGGTGACGACAAGCTGCGCAAGGTGCTGCGCCGCGCGCTAGAAAGCCCGTTTGTGCGCGAGAACCCGGCTCGCTACGCCGATGCGGTGAAGTTGGCCGCGGCCTTTCCAACGAAAGGCGTGACCCTCGAGATTCAAAAGCGTTATCGGCTTGATCAACCCCTGAGTGAATTAATGCGCCGAGCTATCGGTGATTTGGTACAAGCCGGCCTCATCGACGAAGGCGCAGTGCGCCTCAGCGGGTTGGCACAAGTGCGCGAACAAACGAGCTGGCTGCCCTCGATCATCCGTGAGTTTCGCTTGGGTTTTAGCGAACGAGCCGACATCACGCGAGAACGCTTCGAGACTGCATTTATCAAACTTCTGCGGGAAAAGGTATTTTCAGCCAACCGCTGGAAGTTGGAAGCTGAACGAGAACGCAATTATGTTGCCAATCGCAGTTTGACGTTCCGCGGCACCTTTGAAAGCATTCGATCAAAGTACCCCAGCCGCCGAGTACAGGTGAGGCTCTTATGGGGTGATGAGCCGGTCAAGGATACGGGCATTGACGGGGATATTTGCATCGAGTACCAGTTTGTTCTGCCAGAACCCCCGTATCGGCAGGAGCCGGGGAGATTAGCAGAGTCAAGCGCACACACAGCACGATTCGAATTGAATTTGTACTATCACCAACTAAGCTACATTCCCCAAAACGTGCAGCAGTGGCTTCAAGATGTGTGGTCACCCTATGAGCTTTCGCCTGTTGTGTTAGGGGCTATTTATGCGCTCATCGAGGAAAAACGCGCGGAGGGTGTCATCCCCAAGTCAGATGAATCTGTCATAACCCGTGGCTTCCAGCCGGGGCTTATGGATGCCATGCACAAGCTTTTATTCAACCCGAATATCTACCAGTACCGCTCGACTGAGGAGGTGGTGGGCTTGCTGCTCGAGGCCCGCTATCCTGACTATGACCCCCTCATTACTGTTGACAACTGGCAAAGCTCGATCATGAAGTACATCAATGCCCTCGGGAAACTCGAATCGTTCGCGCAACGGATTGGCGAACTAGAAGTTGAAAACACCAAAGAAAAAATTGCCGAGCTATTTACCCTAACCAATACCGGCCTCGACAGCTTTATGCGTTCGTTTGAAGGGATACTAATCGAGCAGGTGAGAGAGTATGCTCGAGGTGGCGGTGCGGGCAGCGTCCGTTTCATGTTGCATCCAATGGAACAAACGCTGATGCAATGGTTACGGCAATCCGAGCACACGAGTCAACAGCAGGGTCGCAGCCGCACTTACACCATCCACCAGCTGAATCTCGCCAAAGCATGGCGAGAAGCCGCCAATCTCGGTTATCTGAAGGAAGAGTTCGATAAGCTTCTCGAACTGCTGCAAGCTCGTGGCCTTGCCGAAGTTAAAGGGGATTGGCTGGTGGAGGTGGTTGCTGAAACCTTCGACTTAGATGAGCTGCGCCAACACTTCAGACGCCTAGAAAGAGACCTCAAAACGCTTGAAGATACTTTCGGGAGTTCTTCCCTGTTGCAAAACTACATCACACAATTCGAGAAGCTCAGGCCAACACTCAAGACCCTCAATGAGCAAGGGAATCCAGACGATAAGCTAGTTACGCGTTTTTCTATGGCTTTGCAAAAAATGCGCAAAGATATAGAGGCTTGGGTTGAAGATCAACGTAAGACGCTCTCGAATTCGTTACAAGGAACGCGGGTTGCGCTCCTTCCGTCGGCCTACCTTGCCGCTTTACAGAAGCCACTGCCGGTAGAGGTCGAGTATGCCGATCAAGTGAATGTCTTGCGGACAGCATTGCTACAAGAGCTGGAGCGCAGTCAAAATCATTTGAAGGCGCGCCAAACTCAAATTGATGAGATAGACCAACATCTGCAGGAGTCACCGACTAATTACGAAGAGTTGGCTGCACAAGCCAGCAAACTGGAGCAGCTCAAACGTTCCAAACCGGAGGCCGAGCGCGAGCGCCAACGTGCCGAGGGCATGCATCAAGATTATGGACGTTGGCAGGCTCTTGTGAACAATGGCCAGCAGTTCATGGCTTTGGTCAAGAACAAAACAGGGGCTGATTATGACGATCTGCGAACGCTGTTTAATGATCTTTCGATTGACATTCGAGGGGGAATCAGCAGTCAGCAGCGCAAATTGAACGCTCTGAACGCCTATTTGCAATACGAAGAACGGATGGAAGCTCTGCTCCAAAAAGTGCGCAGTTTACAAGCGACACAACGTGATCAATTCAACCACTTTCAAGACAAAATGAAGCAGCTCCTCAATAGCTACCAACTGACTTTAGCGAATTGGCGCGACGTGCGATTCCATGAGAATGACGAAGAAAGCAGCTATGCTGAGGTGGCACGCAACGTGCGCAGGATCATCGGGGAACAGCAAACCGTGCAAATTCGCAAAGTTGAGGATGCTCGTCAGCGCTTGAGCACCAGTCAGAGTCGCCTCCATGATTTGACACCTAGCCAGCGAGATACTCTCCAAGCCGAGGCACAGCAGCTGCTCGCAGAATCTGAAGCGCTTGTCGGTGGTCTTAAATCAGTGTCCGAACAAATTGCACATGCGCTGGGCCTATACGACGTAAGCGCCGTTGAAACTGCCTTGCGTAAATGGGCTTCACTGCGTGACTCTGCTCATCAGTGGCTTAAAGCTGCACATCATGTCGATCAGCAGCTGCAGACAGTTGAGCTAACACCTTTAGAGAAGGAATTGATGAACAGCATTCAGAGTATGCCCGACCCCGACTTTGTCGCTTTGCGTGAAGCTTTCAGCAACAAAGAGGTATTTTGGCAGGCTTTGCGGGGCTTGTATGAAAAAGCACGTGTCAAGTTACAAGTTCGGTTAATCGACAACAGTGGCTGATATGAACTTGCGGAAAGCGACCTTATCAGATGTTGATAGAATCAAACACCTTTACAGCCAACATTCACGTGAATTAGGGTTTGTTTTGAGGCCCTCCCTCGTGAAATCGATTGACCTGCAAGAGGTCATTCTGGCAGAAGAAGCGAATAATCTGATTGGGGCGGTACATTACCATCATCGTCTTGATAAGCAAACGACGCTGTATCACATTGCCGTAGCTCGTGAGCGTCGGCGAGAGAAAGTAGGACGGCTCTTGATTGACACCTTGTTGGTTGAAGGCCGACACTTGCAAATGCAAAAGATTTTGCTCAAGTGCCCAGAAGAGCTGGCCGCGAATGTGTTTTACGCGGCAGTCGGGTTCAAGCTCAGCGGCGTTGAAGCTGGCAAGCATCGACGCCTCAACGTTTGGATTTATGAGATAAGCGACCCTCTGACTCGCTAGCGCACACCCACCCGACGTGGAGCAAACACGCTTTCCCGAGATGGCTTTTAGCTTCATCGTTGTGTGGCCAACACGTGCTCAATTCTGGCAGACGACAACGTATCTGCCTGCTGACGCTGGCAGATACGTTTGCTGCCCTATGTTTGTGTATGAGGCGGGTGGGACTCGAACCCACACGCTTGTTAGGCGGGAGTTTTTAAGACTCCTGTGGCTGCCATTTCACCACCGCCCCTCTATGCGACATTGTAGCGCAGCCTGTGCATGCGTCAACCGGTAAGGTATGGCTCGGCGTAGTATTGGGTGGCGTCCCCCTCCGCGATCCAGCCCGTGCGCCCGCGTGCCCGCACCTGAAACCACGTGAAGTTCCCACTGCACGCTGGGCCACCCACCACAAAGAAGATCTGACCTTCATCCAGCAGCGTCAACACCCGATACTCCGTCCCCGGGCCTTCGCGCAGGTTGAGGCGCTGGTTGTTCCGAGTGACCCGCCCGCGCTCGTGGACGATCAACTGCGAGGGGGGCGCGTTGGGGCAGCGCGCGCTGCTGATGGCCGTCGGCGTGAGCGTGGCCGTCGGCACGAGCACCGGCGGCGCGAGCGTGACTTCCACCGAGGCAACCACGGCAGCAGGCGGCTCTTCCGTTATAGGGCGCTGGGCCGCCAGCGTACAGGCCGCGCAGCAAAGGACGAGAGAGTAAATCAACCGGCGTATCATACCCCTAGCATAACACGGGATGGGGGTTACGGTGGTTGACATATCAGCCAGAGGTGTCGGGCGGTTGATGCGCTTGCAGCGCGTCGTAGAGCTGCTGCTGGCGCAGGCTCAGGGTGAGATCGCCGCGGGTACGTTCTAGCACGCCGCGCAGCACGTCCGTCTGGCGGCGCAGCCCCCCGGTGAGCGCGTCGGGAAAGTCAAACGTCACCATCAGATCGTAGATGCTGTCCATCATGTCGAGCAAGCGCTCGGCCTCGGCGCTGTGGGCTTGCTCGCGCCGCATGATGTCGAGGATGAAGCGGCGCAGCTCGGTGGCAGCTTCAGAGAGGCCGTTGAGGTAGGCCGCCCCCTCCACGCCCAGCGCTTCAGCATCTGGCAGCGGCTGGCCGCGGACGATGGCGCTGGTGAGGTGCGCCTCCACCCGTTCTTTAAGCGCGTCCTGTGTGTAACCGCTGTAGAACAGCTCTGGGTAAGGCTGCGTCGTGCGGCGAAGCGCGGCAGCATGCTGATCAACGAGCGCCAGCTTGCGGTCGGCCTCGGCCCAATCGCGGCGGTGGACGGCGCGGATCGCCTCGGCACAGTGGCGGATCAGCTCACGGGATTGCGCCAGCGCAAGGTCGCGGGCTTGGTTCTTCTCGGTCAGTTCCGCGCGGATGCGTTCCGCGATGACCGTCAAGGCGTCACTCATGGGCAGGCGGCTCCGTGGGAGTGTCAGGCGGCGAGACAGCGCTGAACAGTTGATCGGCCAGCGATGGGGGGCGCGGCGGCAACTGGATTGGGCCATGCTTGGCCTCATGCCGTGCGAGATTTTCCGCTAAGGCTTGCAGGAACATCTTGGCGTGCGCCGGGGTCATCACAACGCGGTCGACGATGCGGGCGCGCGGGTCGCTCGGCACGATCTGGATGAAGTCGAACACAACTTCCTGCGCGGTGTTGCTGATCACGGCGGTGTTGGCGTAGTTGGCGCGCAGCGCGGGGTCAGCTTCAACCTTGAGCTGGCGGGTGGGGTTCGGCGGCTGCATGGTGGTTTCTTTCTGCTGGTGAGTTCTGATTCATTATACCGCGCCCGTGGAAAAGGCCTCATCCCCAATGGGGCATATTGGGGAAACGGGGCGAAGTTGGCTATACTCGGCCTACTGTCGAACACAAGGAAATGAGTGATCACACATGGCTGAAAAATTCCGCTGGGGTATCATCAGCACCGGCAAAATTGCCCATGCGCTGGCTGATGCTATTCAAAAGACGGCTGATGGCGAGGTGGTGGCGGTGGGATCGCGCAGTCAGGAGACGGCGGATGCCTTCGCCGCTAAGTTCAACATCCCCCGCGCCTATGACAGCTACGAAGCGCTCTGCGCCGACCCCGAGGTCGACATCGTCTACGTGGCCACGCCGCACAGCCACCACTACGACAACGTGCTGATGGCGCTCAACCAGAACAAGCACGTGCTGAACGAGAAGGCCTTCACCATCAACGCGCGCCAAGCCGAGGAATGCATCGACATGGCGCGCGAGCGCGGCCTGTTCCTGATGGAGGCAATGTGGATGCGCTACAACCCGCACTTTGTGCAGGCGCGCCAATGGGTGGATGCAGGCCTCATCGGCGAGATTCAGCAGGTCTTTGCTGACCTGAGCGTGCAGTTCGAGTTTGACCCGACCAACCGCTTCTTCAACCCAGAGCTGGGGGGCGGCGCGCTGCTCGACCTCGGCATCTACCCGATTTCGTTTACCCACTATTGGCTGGGCGTGCCGGATGACGTTTACAGCATCGCCTTCTTGGGCGATACGGGCGTCGATGAGCATGTGGCCGCCATGTTCGCCTATGAAAGCGGCAAGACCGCCCAGCTCAGCTTCAGTATGCGCGTGCGTGGGACGCGGGAAGGCACGCTGGTCGGCGATAAGGGCTTGATCCGCTTTGCTGACCCCATCCACGCCTCGCGCAAGGTGACCCTCATCCGCCCCAACGAGGAAGATCAAGTCGTCACCTTCCCTGAGGAAAACTTCTACCGCTACGAGGTCGAGGAAGTTCACCGCTGTTTGAAGGCCGGCCTCAAAGAAAGCCCCAAGATGCCGCTGGACGACTCGCTCGCGCTGATGCGCATCATGGACGCGATGCGCGAAGAATGGGGGGTCGAATACCCGATGGAGTGAGGCGCAGGGTTAGAGCGCCCGCGCAAGCGCGGCAAGCAGGCGGTCGATGTCGCGCTCGTCGTTGTAAGCCTGCACCGACACGCGCACATAGGCACGGTCACCGCGCCGCGTTACAGGGACTTCAACCTGATGCTCGTGCGCCAGCCGTCGGTTGAGCGTGTCATAATCGCCGCCGCGCGGCAGCTCCACCGCCACCATCTGCTGATACCAAGCCGCATCGTCCGGCGTGAGCGGCGCTGTGCCGCAGCGCTCAAGCAGGCGCGCGCGGGCCGACCGCGCCAGCGCATGGCAGCGCGCCCGCACGCTGTCCCAGTCGTTGGCCTGTTGATAGGCGATAGCATCCGGCACGGTCAAATAGGCGGCCACGTTGAGCGTCCCCAGCCATGCGTTTTGCAGCGCAAAGTTGTTCTCGGGGATGAACCCCCAACTGAGGATGAGCGGCTCAAACAGGGGCTGCGCTTCGGCGCGGATGTAGAGAAAGGCCGCCGTGCGTGGGGCGCACAACCACTTATGGCAGTTGCTGGTGTAAACATCCGCGCCCAGCGCCTGCATATCCAGCGGGATTTGCCCCACCGCGTGCGCCCCATCCACGATGGTGAGGATGCCGCGCGCCCGCGCCGCTTGGAGAATCGGCTCAATGGGCAGGATGATGGCCGTGGGCGACGTGATGTGCGACAGGAACAGGGCGCGCGTCTGCGGTTGGAACTGGTCGACGATGGCGCGGACGACTTGTTCAGCGCTGGTGATGGGGTCAGGCAGCGCCACGCTGCGATAGCTGGCTCCGGCTTGAGCGGTGAGGTGGCGCCACATGATGTCCATCGCGCCGTACTCGTGATCCGTCGTCAAGACTTCATCGCCTGCGTGGAGCTTGAGGGTGCGCGCGATCATGTTGAGCGCGACGGTGGCGTTGGGCATAAAGGCCAGCGTATCGAGCGGCGCGTTGACGTAGGCCGCCAGCGCCGCGCGCGCTTCGTCGATGGCGTTGTGGAAGCGCCGATAGAAGAACTCCACCGGCTGGCGCTCGATCATCAGCTCCCAGCGCTGATAGGCCTCCAGCACAGGGCGCGGCACAGCGCCATACGACCCGTGATTGAGGAAGGCCACCGCCGGATCGAGCAAAAAATCGTCGCGCAGGGGCATCATTCGGCTCGAATCGCAAGGTAGGCGCGCTTCGAGCGCCGCTGGAACAAGTCAAACAGCCGCTTGATCAACCCATACTTGCGCGTGAGGGCTTGATCGGCCGTTTGAAAGGCGCTCTCTGGCAGGATCTGCGCCACCGCGGGGAAGCTCGGCCCCTTGAGGTTGCCGCGCACGTCGCACGGGGCGAGCTGCACCTGCGGGTTGTTCCGGATGCGCTTCACCTTGCCCGCTTCCGCCTGTGTGACGATGTAGAGCGTGTCGCCCTCCCGCGCGAACCAGACAGGCGTCGACACGGGCTGGCCAGTTTTACGATACGTGGTCAGGCTGAGGTACTGATGGCCGTTGAGCGCGTCGAAGGGGTGTGACATGATGCACAAAACATCTCTCTGCTTGCGGTCAATCTAAATTCAAGATTAGCTCAAGGCAGGCGTTGATCAAGCTGACGCAGGAGCTGCATGTTGGCGCGCAGGAGCTGCTCTTGGGCGGTGGCGCTGCGGCGCGTGTGCTCCTCAATGCTCAAGAAAGCGAGGATGGCATGGCCGATGCCGATGTAGACCAGCGCGAAGAACAGCCCGCCGAGGATGATGCTGGCGGCGGCCACCGGCCCGCCAAGCTGCACCACTTGGTCGCCCGCGATGAACGTGCTGCTCTGGGTCATCGCTAAGACGCCGCTCACGACTGCGCCAATTAGCGCCAACAGCCCCACAAACACATGCAAATAGGCGATGAAGCGCAGCAGGCCAAACTTGCGAGTCGATGCCGGAGCCTTGCGGGTGCGAGCGGCCATTAGGCACTCTCCTTTGCTGTCAATCGGTCACTACTCGGGATTGTAGGGGGTTTTCGTCAATACGACAAATGATGAGGATCGTAGGCGTCTGCGCCCTGCTGTTCACATGGCGGCTAGGCGCGCCACCAGCGCGGGCAGGCTGTGCTGAGCGACCACGCCCGCGCGCAAGTCCGCGCCGATCTGCTGGCGCTGAGCGGTCGACAGCGCCATGAGCGCACGCAGGCGCTCGCGCAGGCCGCTCACGTCGTCGGGGTGCGCCACACGCAGCGCGGCTTGATGCGCCCCCAGCAGCGCGTTGAACCCATCCGACGCGACCACGGTCGGCAGGCCGCAGGCCATCGCCTCGAGCGCGGCCTTGTCGAACAGCCCCTGCGGCGAGAGGTTGACCGCCACGTGGGAGCGGTGCGCCAGCGCGATGATCTGCGTCGGTGGAAGCGCACCGGTGAGCTGCGCAGGAAAGCAGCGAGCGGGGTCAGCGGCTTGGCGGCGCAGCTCCGCCGCATAGTCGGCATCCGCCGCGGTGAGCACATCGCCCACCAGCACCACCTGCACCGGCAGATCAACCGTCGCGGCCAGCAGCGTCGCCTGATGCTTGATGGGCGAGAGGCGCGCCACCTGCATCACTTGGAACGGCTCTGGCGCAGGGGCAGCGGCGGGCGCGTACAGCGCGGTGTCGATCCCGTGGCCGACGACGCGCAGCTTGGGCGTGGGGAAGGGGAAGCTGTCCTGCGAAGCGGTGACGACCTGCCACGCGGCGCGCTCCGCCAGCTGCAAGATGCGGTGATTCTGGCGGTGGGTGTACCACAGCAGGATCGGCACGCGGGCGGCCTTGAGCAGCGGCGCGCCCATCACCGCGAACAGCGGCATCATGTGGGCAAAGCAGCGCTCGTAGCGCTTGCGCCGCAGCAGCCCCGCGAGGATCGCGTAGAAGCGCAGCGCGCGCGCTGGTTCGCTCAGGCCGCGCTCCTTGCCGACGGAGTGGACGGTCACGTTCTCCGCCACGGCCAGCCGCCCCGCGCGCATCGTCACTACGTCCAGCGTGTCGTAGTGCTTGGCTAGCTCGTTCAGCCAGCGCGTCGTGAAGCCCAAGATCGGGTCGTCGGCGTCCGTCGCAAGGTTGAAGACCAGCAGGTGGCTCATGCGCTGCCCTGACCAGCGATGAAGGCCTCGTACTCCTCTGCGGTGGCTTCCGTCCCGTTGGTGATCGTCTTTTCGACGATGTTGTAGTGGCGGTCGAGCGACAGCTCAATCTCGACTTGGAAGGGGCAGCGCCTGCCGCGCGCCAGCTTGCGCACGAAGAAGCCCTCGCCGTCATCCGCGCGGCTCAGTTCGTTCATCGTGTCGATGCGCACCTTGAGGATTTCGGCGCAGGCCTTGGGCTTGACGTACAGCACGAGCGCCCGATCCTTGGGCGGCCCGGGGGTCAACAGGCGTTTGAGAAATTGCATGGGGACATCTCCCAGTACTTCGTTTCCACCCGTATGATAGCAGATCATGACAGGTTTGTAGGGATGCGGCCTGCCGCAGGTGCTGCAGCCCCAAAACAGGAAGTGTCTGAGCCGCACTGCGTCAGAGGCTTCAGCCTTTGGAGCCTTTGGCTGGCGCGCGGGGACTGAAGCGCCCTTCAGGGGGCGTGTGGCGGGCGGATGCTTTAGCGTCCGGCGGTTGACCCTCCCAAAACAACACCGAGGGCGCGCGGGGCGCCCTCGGTTAGATGCGATACCGTGGTGAATTAGGTGTTGTAGCCGCCCGCGTCCACTTCCCAGTGTTCAGCGCTGCGCCACAGGTTGCTCAGCAGCAGCTGGCGCATGGCGATGAACTCAGTCGGCAGCCGGTCGTAGAGCTTGATGAACAGTTCCTCATGGCCGAGCAGCTCTTGCAGCCACAGCTCGCGGTCGATGGCCATCAGCTCGTTGAACTTTTCCTCGGTGAAGCTCTCCAGCCCGCGCCAGTCCATGTCTTTGTAGTGCGGCATCCACCCCAGCGGTGACTCGGTGGCATTGCCGTGGCCATTGGCGCGCTCAACGATCCACTTCAGCACGCGCATATTCTCCCCGAAGCCGGGCCACAGGAACTTGCCGTCGGCATCCTTGCGGAACCAGTTGACGCTGAAGATGCGCGGGGCGTCCTTGATGTGGCGGCCAATGTTCAACCAGTGGTTGAGGTAGCTGCCCATGTGGTAGCCGATGAAGGGCAGCATTGCCAGCGGGTCGCGGCGCACTTGGCCGATGTTGCCAAAGGCCGCTGCCGTCATCTCGGAACCCATCGTCGCGCCGATGTACACGCCGTATGACCAGTTGAAGGCTTGGTACACCAGCGGAACGACCGTGCTGCGCCGACCGCCAAACACAAAGGCCTTGATGGGCACGCCGTTGGGGTTCTCCCATTCGGGGTCGATGGCAGGGTTCTGATGGGCAGGGGCGGTAAAGCGGCTGTTGGGGTGCGCGGCCTTCTTGCCGCTGTCGGGCGTCCACTCGTTGCCCTGCCAGTCGATGGCCTTAGCCGGCGGGGCGCCTAAGCCTTCCCACCATACATCCCCTTCCGGCGTCAGCGCGACGTTGGTGAAGATGGTGTTCTTGGTGATGGAAGCCATCGCGTTGGGGTTCGTCTCCCAGTTCGTGCCCGGGGCAACGCCGAAGTAGCCCGATTCGGGGTTGATAGCGTACAGGCGGCCGTCGGGGCCGGGCTTGATCCACGCGATGTCGTCCCCGATGGTCGTCACCTTCCAGCCTTCCATCGGCTTGGGCGGGATCAGCATGGCGAAGTTCGTCTTGCCGCAGGCGCTCGGGAAGGCTGCTGCAACGTAGGTCTTTTCGCCCTTGGGGTCTTCCACGCCCAAAATCAGCATATGCTCGGCCAGCCAGCCCTCATCACGCCCGATGACCGAGGCGATGCGCAGCGCCAAGCACTTCTTGCCCAGCAAGGCGTTGCCGCCGTAGCCGCTGCCATATGACCAGATCGAGCGCTCCTCCGGGAAGTGGACGATGTACTTGACAGTCGGGTTGCAGGGCCACGGGACATCCTGCTGGCCCGGCTCCAGCGGAGCGCCCACCGTGTGCATGCAGGGGATGAACGCGCCGTTCTCGCCGATGATGTCGTAGACCTCTTTGGTCATGCGCGTCATGATGCGCATGTTGACCGCTACGTAGGCCGAATCGCTGATTTCAATGCCGTTATAGGCGATGTGCGAGCCAAGCGGCCCCATCGAGAAGGGGATCACGTACATCGTGCGCCCGTGCATCGACCCCTTGAACAGGCCGTCGAGGATGGCGTGCATCTCGCGCGGGTTCATCCAGTTGTTGGTGGGGCCAGCGTCCGCTTGGTTGACGCTGCAGATGAAGGTGCGGTCTTCCACGCGGGCGACGTCGCTGGGGTCGGAACGTGCAAGGAAGCTGTTGGGGCGCAGTTCAGGGTTCAGGCGGATGAACGTCCCAGCGTCCACCAGCAGTTGGCACAGCCGGTCGTATTCTTCTTGTGAACCGTCACAGAAGTAGACGGAGGCTGGCTCGCACAGCTCAACTGCGGCGCGAATCCACTGCCGGACTTCTTCACTGCGGATGTAATCGGGGAATTGCAGCTCGGCGGGCGTCGTCAGCTCTTGATATTGCATCCTAATCTCCTTTTGAGTCGTCTATGATTCAACCCGCCCTCATTCTAACAAGAACTTCATTTGTGAAACCCGTTACAAATGGCAGGAGTTGAACCGCTTAACGTCACATTGAGACTATGACGAGGCGCGCTTCACGTCAACACCCAGAGCAGCCCTAACACCGCCCCGATCTGCGCCACCCAGACGCACACCCCAAACAGCAGCGCGCGCGGCCCGCTGCGCAGCAGCGCCTTGAGTTGGATGTGCATCCCGATCCCGACGGTCGCCATCAGCAGCAGGAACTTGCCGCTGGTCTTGATGGCGGGCAGCAGCGGGTCGATCACGTGGAGGCTGGCCAGCAAGCTAAAGACGAAGAAGCCTACGATGAACAGCGGCACTTGCACGCGCGGCCCGTCGGCGCGGCGGTTCACGCGGCTGCTAATCAAGACCACCACCGGCCCCAGCAGCAGCACACGCCCCATCTTGACCATCATCGCCAAGCCGCCGGAAGCCGCGCCGAGCGCATAGCCCGCCGCCACCACCTGCCCCACCGCTTGCAGCGTCCCGCCGACCAGCATCCCGCTCTGCGCTGTGTTGAGCGCCAGCGCCCCCGCCAGCAGCGGCATCAGCACGATGCCCGCCGTCCCCAGCAGCCCGACGACGCTGAGCGCGATGCCCGTTTCTTCATCGTCGGCGTGGATCACGCGGCTGACGGCCGCCACCGCCGCCGTGCCGCAGATGCCGTTGCCCGCGCCGATCAAGAGGCTGAAGCGCGGCGAGAAGCCCATCAGCCGCCCGATGACCAGCCCAGCCGTCAGCCCAACCGTCACCGACGCGCCAATTACGATGATGGTCGCCAGCCCGCTGGCCAGCAGCAGCCCCAATTGCAGCTCCACGCCCAGCAGGGCAATCGCCAGCGGCAGCAAACGCCGCTCTGCAAAGCCTGCGCCCGCGTCGAAGCGCGCCATGCTCGGCAGCAAATTGCCCACCAGCATCCCCAAGAAGATCGCCAGCGTGACATCGCCCACGCTCGGCAGCAGCGGCGCCAGCCCAAACTGCACGATGCACGCCAGCGCCAGCACCACCGCCACCCCCGGCAGCAGCGGGCGCACGCCCTCCCAGCCGCCTGTACGTTCCGAAAGCCATCCTATGCTGCTCATGGTCGGCTCACAGGCTGAGCTGCTCGCGCGCCAGCACGTCGTCGATGCGCACGGGCTGGCCCGTCTGGATGGACTCTTGCGCGGCGGAGGCCACAATCACCGACCACAGGCCTTCGCGGGCCGTGGCGGCGCGCGTTGGGCGGCCTTCGATGCGGTCAATGAAGCTGACGTGCTCGTAGTAGGTTGCGCCGCCATGCCCGCTGGTTTCGATCCACTTAGGATAGGCTGGCGTGCCGCTGAACGACGGGCGATGCGCCCCGCAGGCGATGTCGATATGCGCTTCAAGTGCGCCCGTGCGGAAGTCGGCGTTTTCCCATGCCTTAAGCCGCCCTTCGTCGCCGCAGATCACCAGTTCTTCGTAGAACATCGGCGCGAACATGCACAGGCTAAAGTTGGCTTGCACGCCGTTGGCGTAGCGCACAATGACGAAGGCGTTGTCTAAGATGTCGGATGCTTGGCCGTTGTAGCGGAAGTCCTTGAAGTTGACTGCTTGGCTCCCGACGGCGTAGACCTCCACAGGGCGCGCGCCCGCAAATAGGTTCATCAGGTCGAAGTAGTGGCAGCACTTCTCGACAAGCGTGTTGCCGCTGTATTGGCTGAATTTGTTCCACTGGCCCACCTTGTCGAGAAAGGGCATGCGGTGTTCCTGCATCTGCACCAGCTTAATCTCGCCCAGCGTGCGCCGCTCCAGCGCCTCGTGGATGGCCTGTACGTAGCCCGCCTTGTAGCGGTACTGCAAGCCGATCTGGAACACGGCGGGGTAGCTCTCAGCGATCTGTGTGATGGCGGCCGCGTCCGCGATGGTGGTGGCGATAGGCTTCTCGAGCAGGATGTGCTTGCCGGACTGCGCGGCCACCTTCACCACCTCAAGGTGGGTGTAGTTGGGCGTAGCGATGATGAGGCCGTCCACGTCGGGGTCGGTGCAGGCCGCCTCTAACGTGTCGTAGACGACGAGTTCAGGCTGGTGCGGGGCGAAGTGCGCTTGATGCATCTGCGCCCCCTTGATGCTGCCGGCGTGCGGGTCATATACGCCCTTGATGGTGGCGCGGCCTTCGAGGTGCGTCACGCGGATGTGCTCTTGGCCGTTCACGCCCACGCCGATCACGTTGAAGCGGTAGCGCGGCTGCCCCTGCGTGAGCACATAGCGATCTTGCGGCGAGAGATAGGCAAACTGCGGGTCATACGTCATGCTGACGTTGCGAAATTCTTTGATGGTCATGATGTTGATCTCTCACAAGGGGGCGACGCGGCACATCGCCCCTACACTGGGTCAACTGCGTAAGGTTTGGGCTGTGGGCGACGCGGCACGTCGCCCCTACTCAGCGGCGCGGCGCTGTTCCTAGCGGTGTGGCGGGCGTCGATTCAGGGATACGCCCTTGCGCCTGCGGCATCGACACCGTTTTCAAGCGCGGCAGCACATACTTGGCAAACAACTGGCACTCGTCGAGGTGGGGGTAGCCGCTGAAGATGAAGGCGCGGATGCCCATCTCCATGTAGCGCATGATCTTGTTGTAGATTTGATCAGGGTCGCCCACGAGCGCCGCCCCACAGCCCGAGCGCGCCCGCCCGATGCCCGTCCACATGAGCGGCTCTACGTAACCTTCCTCATCGGCCAGCTCGCGGTTCTGAGCTTGCAGCGCCACGCCCAGCGTCTTGGCGTCCTGCGCGCGGTTGCGAATCTCTGTGCCGAAGGCGTCGTCCAACCGTGAGACGAGCTTCTGCGCGTGGGCGCGCGCCTCGGCCTCGGTCTCGCGCACGATCATGTGAACGCGCAGCCCAAAGTCAATCGTGCGGCCATACTTGGCGGCGCGTGCGCTCAGGTCTTCCATGTGCCCGAGGATCTTGTCCTCCGGCTCTGGCCACATGAGGTAGACATCACAGTATTGAGCGCAAAGGTCTTTGCCGTCAGGCGAGTAGCCGCCAAAGTAGAGCAGCGGCCCGCCGTTCTGCTGATAGGGCTTGACGGGGTCGGTTGTGTCGAGCTTGAGGCGGTAGAACTCGCCTT
>JBDNCV010000090.1:0-15597 GCA_046719465.1 Anaerolinea sp. | reverse complement strand
GGCCGAGGAGAACCGCGAGGGCACGCTGGAGCTGCTGCTCACCGCGCCCGTCAGCGATGCAAGCATCGTCCTCGGCAAGTATCTAGCAGCGTGGGTGTACTATACGTTCTTGTTGGCGCTCACGCTGGTGTATCAGATCATCCTCGTCAACATCGCGTTCCCTGACATGTCACACACGCTGGGGGCCTACATCGGCATCTGGTTGTACGGCGGGGCGACGCTGGCGGTCGGTTTGGTGTTCAGCGCCCTCACAGAAAGCCAAGTGCTGGCGGCCTTCCTCGGCATGATTGCGCTGCTCATCCTCTACTTCGCTGACCGCATCGGCCAGATTGTCTCAAACATCGACCTCGGCCTGATCATCTTCCAACTAACGCTGCAAGGGCACTTCATCCCAACGTTCGCTCAGGGGGTAATCCGGGCCGAGGACATCGTCTACTACGCTGGCTTGATTGTGGTGATGCTGTTCATCTCGATCCGCTTAGTTGAATCGCGGAGGTGGCGCTGATGCAAACGCGATCCGTCGTCATCACACGTCGCCAGTTTGGCCAGCTCGGCAGCGTGCTGTTCGGCTTGGGCGGCCTCATCGCGCTGGCGGCTTTCATCTGGTCGTTGGCGTTTAACGAGTTCGTCGTCTTTGGGCTGGCGCTCGGTGGGTTTGGGGCAGCGTTCTGGGCCGCCATGACGCCGCAAGAGTTCAAGGCGTTCTTCACAGGGAGGCAAGTCCAGCGCAGCACGGGCGCGATCTTCACGACGCTGCTGCTCGTGGCGATTGTCGTCGTGTTCTACATCATCGTCCAGCGCGCCGTCATCGTGAGCGACCTGACGATTGACCGCCGCTTCACGCTTACCGAGCAGACGCTCGACCTGCTGCGCGTGGTGGAGCGCAGTCCGCGCCCGCTGCGCATCCTCGGCTTTTACCGCCCACAGGATTTGCTCCAGCGTGAGATCGACGATGCCTACTGGCAGCTTTATGAAGCGGCATCAAACGGGGCCATCACTCGCCAGTATGTTGACCCGCTGCGCGAGCCGGGGATCGCTGCCCCCTTCTCGCAAGCCTTGGCTGCCAACTACTACGTGTTCGTCGGCTTTGTGAACCCCGACGGCACGCTCGACCTGTCCACGGTCACCCCTGTATCTAACCAAGCCACCCAAGAGCGCAGCATGACGGAGGCTATCGCGCGTGTGCTGGCAGGTGGTTCCTTCAAAGTCTACTTTGAGCAGGGGCTGCAAACGCTCGACGCCCTGAGCAATACACAGCAAGGGATGTCGATCCTCAACAACAACCTGCGCGCCAACGGCATTGTCACCGACGCGCTGCGCCTCTCCGACTTGGCCCAAAGCGGCCAACCCATACCGCGCGACGCCTCTGCCCTCATCATCGCCCGCCCCCAACGCGACATGACCGAAGCTGAGCTAGCCGTGGTGCGCGAGTATGTGGAGCGCGGCGGCACACTGTTCATCGCTGCGGATTTCTTCCCGACTGCCGACGTGTTCCTCAGCGCAGACAGCCCGTTCAACGCTTATTTGTGGGAGACGTTCGGCCTGCGCATGACCGATGCCGTCGTCGTCGATACGCGCTCCCCCGGGCCGAGCGCCCTGCACGTCGTCAGCGCCCAAGTCGTGACGGAGAACGTGCTCACCGCTGGCCTCAACCAGCCCAACAATCCCTCCACCGCGACGATGTTCCACATGGCGCGCGCGATCGAGGTCAACCCTCAGCCGCCCGTGCCCAACGGCACGGTGATTTTCTCATCGGAGCAAAGCTGGGGCGAGACCGACACACGCGCCATCGTTGAACGCAATGAGTTCATCGCCGACCCCAACACCGACCTGCGCGGGCCGCTCTCGCTCGTGGCCTTCGCCGAAAACCCCACCACCGGCGCGCGGATCGTGCTGGTGGGCGACGGCGAGTTCCTCACCAATGGCTACACCAGCGCCCAAAGCCAGTTTTATGCCACGGGCAACGCTACCCTGTTCATGAACAGCATCGGGTGGCTGACGGGGTTCTCGCAGCAGGTTGCGTTCACCCCGCGCGCGTTCATGACCACCCCCGTCCTGTTCAGCGGTGGGCAGCAGCTCGACATCATCGCGTTTATCACCGTGTTTGTGATGCCGGGCACGATGCTGCTAATCGCTGGATTGATCTATTGGAGGCGCTACCGAGCCGCATGAAAAAGATACCAACCGCTGTCATCTTGATAATCGTTCTGCTGGCGCTGGTGGGGGTTGCCACGTGGCAAAGCCTGCCGAGCGCCACCGGCCAAGCCACCCGCACGCCCACCCCAGACCCGCGCGACGTGCAAACCGTGTTCCGTCACATCACTACGGAGACGATTCAAGCGCTGCGGATTGACGATCCCCTCAGCAGCCGTGACCTCATCTTGGAGGCCAACGGCAGCGGCGGTTGGCGTCTCATCGGGGTGGCCGACCCCAACGCCCTTGACCCTATCGTGGCTGAAAACATCGCCAAAACGGTGGCCTTCATCCCCTACGTCGAAGTACTGCCGCCTTCAAATGACCTTAACTTGGTTAATTATGGATTAACGTCTGAAACTTTTTGGTTACAAATTCAGGTTATCCTAACCTCAATGGAAACAAGAAATATCGTCGTAGGTAACTTGGCGCCGGGCACACAATCAGGCTACTATGCGCTGGTGGATGATCGTCCTGAGATTTATATCTTGAACCGTGGTGCAGTCGAGTATTTGGCGGGTTATCTGCGGCAAGTTCAACCGTTCCTGCCTTCTTGACAAAAATTTAAAAGAGCGATACTTTTATAAGTCGAGTGAGTCAAGAACTCGGCATTGTGAACCGCTATTGAGCGGGTTTTTGCTGTCAGCAGCTCAAGAATACGATCATCGCCCGTTCAGCGCATTAGATTAGAAAAGAGAAAATGGTACTGCGTAGGTCTCGCAGTGCTTTCTTAAAATGTCATACTCTATGGCACTTTGATTTGATGAAGAGTCGCTGCAATCAATCAGCAGCGTGAGATAGCACAGGTGACGTAAGCATGGTACCTACTATGGAAAAAGACCAACTCCGCGTTCAACTCGTCAACCACGCGCGCGCACAAGGTTTCATCACCTACGATGACATCCTCGCCGCGCTGCCAGATGTCGAGAAGGACGTTGCGCTGCTCGACGACATCATGGATGAGCTGCTCGATGCTGGCATTGAGGTTGTCCCGGGCAGCGCCTCCCCCATGGATGTTGATCAAGACATTGTGGCGGTAGAACCTGCCGACCTTGATCTGGCGTCGCTCGAGGCAGAGCTAGACAGCAAGTTCCTGATGCACGACCTGATCGACGATGCAGGCTACCAGCAGGCGCTCGACACAGATGATGTGGTCGGCCTCTATCTCAAGGAGGCTGGGCGCGTGCCGCTGCTCACCGCCGAGGAAGAAGTCGCGCTCGCCAAGCGGATGGAAGCGGCCATCTGGGCGCGCAAGCGCCTCGAAGAAGCCGACGAGGACAGCTTGCTGTGGTCTGAGGAGCAGGCGCTGCGCGAGGTCATCCAAGATGGTGAGATGGCGCAGGAGCACCTCATCCGCGCCAACGCGCGCTTGGTGATCAGCGTGGCCAAGAAGTACATCGGGCGCGGCGTGCCCTTCCTCGACCTCATTCAAGAGGGCAACATCGGCTTGATCCGCGCCACCAACAAGTTTGAATATCAGCGCGGCCACAAGTTCAGCACGTATGCGACGTGGTGGATCCGCCAAGCGGTGAGCCGCGCCGTGGCTGATCAAGGGCGCACCATTCGCGTGCCCGTCCACATGGGCGATCAGCTCAACCGCATGCGCCGCGTCCAGCTTCAACTGCTGCAAGAGCTGGGGCGTGATCCCAAGCTCGAGGAGTTGGCGGCAGGCATGGAGACGACGCCCGACAAGGTCGAAAACCTGCTCGAAATCTCGCGTCGCCCCGTGAGCTTAGAAACGCCCATTGACGACGAAGGTGAAAGCACCTTCGGTGACTTTGTGGAGGATGTGAACAGCCCTGCCCCAGCCGAGGAAGTGGCCACCCACCTGCTGCAAGAGCAGATTCAGCACGCCCTCGATAAGCTCCCCCCGCGTGAGGCGCAAATCCTGCGCCTGCGTTATGGGCTGGCGGATGGGCGCGTCTACACGCTAGAAGAGGTCGGCCAGAACATCGGCGTCACCCGTGAGCGGGTGCGTCAGCTCGAAGCGCAAGCCCTCAACCGTTTGCGTCAGTCGTCTGCTCATGTTATCCTGCGTGACTATCTATTCGAAGGATAGTCGTCATGGCACGTGCCGCCTCATCCCCCCGCACTCCGCTTCTGCTGCCCACTTTGTTGATCGTGACCGGGGGGGTGCTGCTGGTCGGCAGTTTTTTATTCGTCGACGAGTTCAACCCGATTAACTTGGCGTTCCTTCTGCTGGCGGTTGTTGGGATGATAGTGCTGCTGCGCGGTGATTTGACGCCCTCCACCGAGTCGCGCACCTTTGGCATCACGCGCGGCAGCGTGGAGGCGGGTGACATCACGATCAACGCAGCAGATGTCGACGTGTATATCGACCGCCTGCCGACAGGTGAGCGTCTCATCGCAGGCCAATACGCCTACAACGCCCGCCCCTCGCTCGAAGTGCAGGGCACGCAAGCCGTGCTGGTGATGGATCGCGCCAAGACGTCGCTGCTCACCTTTGCCGATTGGGAGCTGGCGCTCGCCGTCGGCATGCCGTGGACGGTGCGGTGCAGCGCTTCACTCGGGCAAATCGATGCTGACCTGTCGGGGCTGATTGTTGACACCGCCACCTTTTACAGCGGCTTTGGCAGCGTGCGTGTGGTCGCGCCGCAGGAACTGCTGGGAGAACCGATTGTCGCTCGCTCCGTGCTGGGAAACGTTCACCTGCTCACCCCAATCGGCTATAACACACGGGTGATCGTGCGCGCTGGGCGTTTTGCCAAGCTGCACGTAGCGTCCAGCCGCTACGCCCACATGGACGATGGCAGCTATCAAGCGCTGGATGCCCACCCTGAAGCCCCACCCGTCACCATCCTGCTCAAGACGACCTTTGGCGACATTTACTTAGGGTAATATGGCCGCGCTGAACTTCATCGTGCGCGATGCACTCGAGGCAGACGTTGAAGCTTGCCTCAAGCTGGATCACGCTTACGACACAGACTACGTCTGGCAAGTGACTTTTCTGCCGCTTTCTCCGGGCTACCAGCTCACCTTACGCCCAGAGCGGCTCCCGCGCGGTGTCAGCCTGACGCATACTGTAAGCGCCGAACGGTTGCAGGCCGCAGTCAGCGCTCATCAACTGCTGCTGGCCACTGAGCGCAACACCGAGCAGCTCCTAGCCTATGCAGTAGTGCGTCACGATCCGTATAATGCCATCGTCACGGTGTGCGACCTTGTGGTGGATCGCGCTGTGCGGCGCTGCGGGTTGGGCAGCCGCTTCTTCGCTGTGCTGCGCCGCTGGGCCGCCGCTCATCAGGCGCGTTTTCTAGCCTGCGAAGTCCAGCATAAGAACTACCCCGCCATCCAATTCTGCTTAAGGCAGGGGTTGGAGTTCAGCGGCATAAACGACAAATACTTCGCCGATCATGAGATCGCGCTGTTCTTCACTCAACTCATCTAGGGTGCCTGCTTCACCATGCCCGACAGCCTGCTTGAACTGCTTCAAGTTATCAACGAAATTCTCGCGTCTAGCATCGTCATCCTTGCGTTTTCGATGCTGCTGTACAATCTAACGCGCGACCTGCACAACCGCGTTGCGCGCACCTCGGGCGCGGTGCTAGCGTGTGTGACTATCCCGTATGTGTGCGACGTGTTCTTGTCGCTCCAACCCGATCTTGAGGTTTCGCTCGTGGTGGCGCGCTTGCAATGGGTTGGGATCGCGTTCATCCCCGCTGCGTTGTTTCACCTATCGGATGCCCTGCTGGCGACAACCGGTCTGCCTTCGCGCGGGCGGCGCAAGCGCATTATTCGCATCCTATACGCCATGAGCGCCTTGTTCCTCGTACTAGCGACCGTCACTGACAGCATCATCGTCCCCACGATTATCCGGCGCATCGTGTCGTTTGACGCTGGCCCGCTGGCGTGGCTGTTCATCACCTACTTCATCAGCGTCGTCATCGTCACCTTCATCAACATGCAGCGCGCCCGCCAGCGCAGCCTCACGCGCACCACACGGCGGCGCATGGGCTATTTGCAATACGCCATTTTATTGCCTGCCATCGGGATCTTCCCGTTCTCGATTTTCATCTCGCCTGCGGATGAACAGGCTTTAAGCTTCACCTTGCTGGTGGTGGGCGCGAACCTATTCGTCATCGCCATGCTCATCTTTTTATCGTATCCTTTGAGCTTCTTCGGCTCCAACAAGCCGGATCGCATCGTCAAAGTGGAGCTGCTGCACTTCTTGCTGCGCGGGCCGGGGACAGGCCTGCTTGCTCTTGCCACGATCCTCACCATTGGTCGTGCCACGCGCGTCTTAGGGTTGGATAATGACGACTTCTTGCCGTTCGGGGTCGTCGCCGCGGTGCTCATGTGGCAGTGGGGGATCCACCTGCTTATGCCCACGCTGGAGTATTGGCTCATCTATCGGGGTGAGGATGAGGAACAAATGGCGCGCCTACGCGACCTGAACGAGCGCATCGTCACCCGCAACGACCTGTTGCAATACACTGAAGCGACGCTTGCAGCCGTGGCAGATCAGCTCCGCGCGAAAGAGGCCTTCCTGCTGCTGGTGCGAGACGGTGACATCGAGCCGATCCAAAGCGTCGGGATGGATCACCTCAATGGTTTCTTGCAGGAACAGGAAGGCGAGCTGAAGACGCTGCTGACCGAGGCAGCCGCCAGCGCCGAGTTCATCGCATGGGGGGAGTATCAACTGCTGCCGCTTCGAAGCCGCCGCACCGTGGATGAGGGCGCCGTTGTGGGGCTGCTGGGTGTGCGCGCTACCCGTGATGAGCTGGCTGTGACAGAGCAAGACACCCTGCGTCCGATGGTGCAGCGCCTTGAGCAAACCATCGAGGACTTCCGTTTGCAAGCCGAAATCTTCAACGCCGTCGAAGGCCTGCTGCCGCAGATCACGAGCAACCGCCAGCGCGCCGATGAGATGGAGTTCGGCACGCACCCCGCGCCAGACAGCGCCACCGACCGCGACGAGTTCTACGAGCAGGTGCGAGCGGCGCTGCGCCACTACTGGGGCGGGCCGGGCATCACCCGCAGCCGACTGCACGACCTGCACGTTGTTCAAAAGCTG
Organism: Anaerolinea sp.; assembly: GCA_046719465.1. Lineage (GTDB taxonomy): Bacteria > Chloroflexota > Anaerolineae > Aggregatilineales > Phototrophicaceae > JANWYT01. Next base: position 8,372 of record JBDNCV010000090.1, on the reverse strand, counting down.
GTTGCGCAAGGCGAAAACCCAACCGTCGCCCTGCGAACGGTGCTGCAACAGGCCATTGAGCAGCAGCGCCCCGCCGGTGAGCGGTCGCTCACCGCCCCTGAGTGGACGATCTACAACATCCTGACGCTGCGCTTCCTCGAAGGGAAAAAAGTTCGCGATGTCGCCCGCCGCATGAGCATGAGCGAGGCCGACCTGTATCGTAAGCAGCGCCTTGCCATCGAAGCCCTCAGCACCACGCTCCATGAGCTTGAAGCAGCCGCTCGTTCCGAAACTGCGCCGCTGTAACGTTGATATTTAGCTCTCCACTCGCATCATTGACGTATCCCCCACTAAGAACCTATACTTTGCGTTTAGGAGACATGTGTATCGTTAACGCAGGCATCAGAAGGGGGTTTTTTGATGTCGTGGTTTTATTCTCAAGATTCTGAATGGCACCAGAATGAACCGGTAGACGAAGCTTACTGGCACTCAATCCTTTCCGAAGATAGCTCAAATGTTCAACTTGAAACCAGCGCAGCAGCCGCCAAAAACACAAGCAGCGCTGCGCCTGCCCCACGGCCGCAGGCCGCCAACGACTGGCAGGAGGCCGCACGCCTGATGGCTGAAGACAGCGTGCTGACATTGCAAGTGACTGGTTTCAACCGCGGCGGCCTGCTCGTCAACTGGCGCAGTTTGCGTGGGTTTGTCCCCGCCAGCCAGTTGGTGAATTATGTGCCCCACAGCACCCCCCACAACGGCCGCAACCCGCTGGAGTCCTCCGTCGGGGAGCATTTGAAGCTGCGGATCATCGAGATCGACCCGCACAAGAACCGTCTGATCCTCTCTGAGCGCGCAGCGCAGGTGGAGCGCGGCGCGCGGCATCGCCTGCTGCAAGCGATCCAGCCCGGCGACATTGTGCACGGGCGGATCACCAATCTGGTGGAGTTCGGCGCATTTGCCGATCTAGGCGGCGTTGAGGGTTTGATCCACATCAGCGAGCTGAGCTGGGGGCGTGTGACTCACCCCTCGGATTTGCTGAAGCGTGGGCAAACCGTCCAGCTCTACGTGATGGATGTTGACCCGGCCGCCACACGCATTGCCCTGAGCATGAAGCGCCTGCGCCCGGATCCGTGGGCCACCGTCGAACAACGCTACACCGTTGGGCAGATCATCGAAGCCGTCATCACCAACGTGGTCGACTTTGGCGCGTTCGCCTGTGTGGAAGAGGGCCTTGAGGGGTTGATTCACTTTTCAGAGCTGGCCGAAGGGCACTTCCTCCACCCGCGGAACGTCGTCACCGAAGGGCAGCGCATCCGCGCGCGCATCCTCAACATTGACGGCAAAGGGCGTCGACTCGGCCTGACGCTGCGGCTGACCTAGCGCTCGTCTGGCGTATGGTTGGCGCGATGGTATACTGAAGTCAATGTGTGAACCTGAACAAGCATCTTGCCACCTGTGACACAACCTGAAACCAATCCGATTCAACGTGTGCGCCCGCCGAGCACGGCCGCGCCCACCGCAGAAGCGCCGGATGCGCCCGTCCAAGCGCTGTACACCCGTCGCAGCAGCCTCATCGACGATCTTAAAGACAGCCTGCCGCCGTGGCTCGCGGAGCTGCTGTCTTTGGTCGTCATCGTGTTTGGGCTGCTGTCGTTCTTGGCGCTTCTCAACAACGACACTGCCACCACCACCGCCACCACATGGCGTAACATCTTGTTCAGCCTGTTTGGGTATGGCAGTTGGATCGTCTCGGTGTTGATCTTCTTGATCGGCTTGTGGGGCCTGATGCAGCGCCTTATCCCCGACATTCGCTTGTCCACTGCGCGCATCCTCGCCATTGAGCTTGGTTTTTTGTGTGGCCTCGCGCTCTTGCACCTGCTGGGTAGTGATGCGGAACTGCGCGCGACAGCGCGCGACGGGCAGGGCGGCGGCGTGGTCGGTTGGGGGTTGAGCGCCTTGCCCGATTGGCTGCTGGGGCGTTCCCTCTCGATTGCCCTGTTTACCATCTTGCTGGGGCTGTGCGTGGCGGTGCTGCTGGGGCTGCGCCGCGCTCACATCATGATGTGGCTGCGCCGCAGCGGGGATGCCCTGCTCAACATCGCGGATCGCACTGCTCCCCCACCCCCCCCAGTGGAAATCGTTACCCCAGAGGGAACCTCCCCCACCAAACGCGCCCAGATCATGCGCATCCGCCGTCGTCCTGAGGATCTGCCTCCCTCGCTGCGGCCCACCCACAGCGGCATCGTTGAGGTAAAAAAGAACCCCAAAAACGAGGAGCTGGCCAAGCACCCCTTGTTCAACGTGGCGGGGCGTGAGCTGAAGGTCAACATCAACATCATCGGTGAGCTGACCAACCGCAAGACCGAGGACGGCCACCGCATCGTGATTCGCCCTGATGGGCGCGAAAAACGCTACTTTGCGATGGAGCAGTTCAAAGAAGCGCGCAAAGTGGGAAAACGCGAGAAGTCGCTGCCGCCGCTCGAGATCCTCCAAGACGCCGAAATGGTCATGCCCGACGAGGAAGAAATCAACCGCAACGTCGTTTTGATCGAGAACACGCTGCTCGAGTTCGACATCGATATCGACGTCGTGGATGTTCAAATCGGCCCGACAGTGACGCGCTTCGCCGTACAGCCCTTCCAGACGAAACGCGACGGCACGACGGAGCGCACGCGCCTTAGCAAGATCGCGTCCTACGCTAACGACCTCGCGTTGGCGCTTTCGGCCAAGCGCCTCCGCCTTGAGACGCCCGTCCCGGGCACGAACTACCTCGGCATCGAAGTACCGAACAAAACGCCGAGCATCGTCACGCTGCGTTCGGTCTACGAGAGCAAGCAGTTCTACGACATGCAGCAGAAGAACAGCTCACCGCTGCTGGTTCCGTTGGGGCGCGATGTGGCGGGTCGCCCATTGGCGGTTGACCTTGCCCGCCTGCCACACTGCTTGATCGCCGGCACGACCGGCTCCGGCAAGTCGGTCTGCATCGCTGCGATTGCCACCGCCATTCTGCTGAGCAACACCCCCGATACGGTGCGCATGGTCATGCTCGACCCGAAAATGGTCGAACTCAGCCGCTTTAACGGGCTGCCCCATTTGCTCGGCCCAGTTGAGACCGACACCGAGCGCATCATCGGCGTGCTCAAGTGGTGCACCCGTGAGATGGATCGCCGCTACAAGCTGCTCGAAGAAGCTGGCGTGCGCAACATCGACGCTTACAACGCGCGCTTTGGCCTGCGCCGCAGCAAGAAGGACATGCTCCCTTACATCCTCATCATGGTCGATGAAATTGGCGACTTGATGCTCTCGCGCCCAGAAGAGACCGAGACTGCCGTCACGCGGCTGGCGCAGATGGCGCGCGCGGTCGGCATGCACTTGATCGTCGCCACCCAACGCCCGTCGGTTGACGTCATCACTGGCTTGATTAAGGCCAACTTCCCCGGGCGGATCGCCTTCAGCGTCGCGTCGAGCGTCGATTCGCGCGTCATCCTCGACACCGGCGGCGCTGAGGCGCTGCTAGGGCGTGGTGACATGCTGTTCCTCGCGCAGGACGCCGCTGGGCCGCAGCGTGTGCAGGGATGCTTCGTCACCGATGACGAGGTGCGCCAGATCGTCAAGCACTGGGTTGATTGGCATCAAGCCGAGATCGCCGCAGGGCGTGCCCCTGCCATCGGCCCCAGCCCGTGGGAGCGCGGCCTCACCCGCCGTGAGTTCCTCGCAGAGACTGACCCTATGCTCGAAGACGCCATCGAATTTGTTGTCGAGACGCAAGAGGCCAGCGCCAGCATCATCCAGCGCAAGCTCGGCCTCGGCTACCCGCGCGCCGCCCGCATCATGGACATGCTGGAAGAACTCGGCGTTGTAGGAGAAGTGGTGGGCGGTGGCAAGGCGCGCAAAGTGCTCATCCCGCGTGGTGAAGACCCGTTCAAGCGCATCATCGAGTCGAGAATGCGCCACGGCAACAAACCCCTGCAATCTGCTCGCCGCCCCGTCGAGGAATACTACGACGAAGACGACCTCGAACTATCCAGCGACGATTACTTCACCGACGAGGATTAACTCTTTTTCTTCTTGCGGCCAGCCGTGCCAATAACCGGGGGAGGATTGATGCTTTCATCTAATGCGCCACTGAAGCGCCGATAACGATAATAACGCGCAATGATCAGCCCATGCAGGGCTAGACAAACCGCAGACACCGCCATTGCCATCGGCAGTGCATTCATTTCTAGCTGAATTCTCAAGATAGGCCACCCAATAAGGGTCGCAATAATCACCAGATAGAGCAGCAGCTGGGTCGACAGGTAACCATACTGCCGAGAGTGATACAAGCGGCGAAAGTTTTGATGGTAGTATTCCATCATGCTCACGTTGGTGGCTTTATCAGCCAAGTGACGGGCAGGGCCATGCACAGCTTCCATCTCGCGGACTTTCTGGTGAAAGTAGGCAAGAGCAGCCTGTGGGTCATATGCATGGCGTGCATGGAACTTAGACGCATCGACACGTTCACCATAGGGGCTAGTTACGATCAGCATCGTGCCATCTTCAAACCATGCATCGAGTTCCAATGCTGGAGGCAAATCGCCCGCTGCATCAACCGCACCGCCCGTCCACTTGCCTGATTCATCAAAGTGAATGCTCTCGTATCGACTGTGCCCGAGGCCGTGATGCTTGACATATCGAACGAACGCAAAACCATATTCCGTCAGAAGATCGACAAGCGGGCGCATGCGCTCGACGGCAGCGGTTGGCGCCTCATCGACAACCTCCACGGATTCTCGATACGGTGATTGCAGCGATTGGTGAAGCTGCCACCATGCCCGTCCCCATGGAGCCATCGCCCTGATGTAGAGTGCAGCTGCTGCCCACAGCGCTAAATCGAAAAAATCAACAGCCATCGGTCTAGGTCACTATCCTCATCAACTCGGCAGCAGCCATCGTGTGATCCACTTCACAAGACCTTCTCTCTACTTTGCCCACTTTATCAGTGTAGCAGTGAAAAGTTTGCGTTCGTGTTAAGATCATCCAACGATCTTAAAACAAACGTTGCTGGCTGATAGGCTTGAGGGGTTCGATCATGTCGGGGCTGTCATGGCGCGCATTGTTGACAGCAGGCGACACTTCATGGAGCGCGAGCAGGTCATCCGGCGCAGGGCGCAGCAGGGCTTGCAGCACAGCAGGATCGGCGTCGGGGTCGAGCCATATCTTGTAATCAGAGGGATCGAGTATCACCGCCATGCGGTGGTGCAGCGGCGCAATGGTCGCGTTAGGCTCGGTCGTGATGATCGTCGCAGAGAGCACTTCACTGCCGTCCGGGCTGTTCCAGCGCTCCCAAAGGCCAGCGAAGGCAAACAAGGCATGGTCACGCCGATAGATATACTGAGGACGTTTGACCTTGCCATCCTTCATCCACTCGTAGAAGCCATCCGCTGGAACGAGACAGCGTCGATACTTGTAGGCGCTTCGAAATGATGGTTTCTCGGCGAGGGTTTCCGCCCGAGCATTGATGAGCTGAGCAGCCATTGAAGCGTCCTTCGCCCATGACGGGATCAAGCCCCACGTGACAAACGTTAACGCCCGTGGGGACTGATTGGTGATGACCGGGATCGGCTGCGTCGGCGCGATATTGTAACGCGGCGTCAGGCCGCTCGGCACACTCTCAAGGTCAAACGCCTGCTGGATCGCCTCAGGCGCAGCAGCCAGCGTATAACGGCCGCACATGGCTACTTGCGCCTCGGCTTGCCGCTCTCCGCGATTTGCCGCATCAACCCCAAAATCGCCAGCACAAGCGTGATCAGCGTGCCGGTCTGAATCGGCTCTGGGCGGCCTGTTTCGGGGTTTTCCTCAGCAGAGCGCACGAACAAGTATGCTGACATCAAGCCAACGGCAGCTCCCAAGAGAACGCCCATGACGTAAGTCCGCGATTTCCAACTGTCATCTCTGTTCACGGTCATGCTGCTGCTCCTTCAAGAATTGATCGAGTCGCTCAAAGAATTGATCCAACGGTGCAAAGAAACTGCCCCACCGCAGCGCTGACTGGTTCGCCCGCTGCGCCCATCCATCTACTTTCATCCGCGCTTGATACGCCACCTGCTCGACCCGCTGAAGCGGCGGGATCGTCATGCGGTGCACATAATTCATGCCGACCACCAGCACCACAAGAACTACAAACACGATCAGCGCCAGCACAATCCCGGGCAGCAAGCACGCCGCGATGAGCGCCAAACTCGCCATCGCGTTCGCCCGCGCGAGCGTGCCCTCATCGCGCAGCACGACGAGCAGCAAGCCCAAGAGCGCCGTCAAGAGAACGGCCCCCGCAAAGGGCATCCACACCTGCCAGCGCATCTCGCGGTAGTGCTTGCGCAGGCCTTGCTTTGCTTCATCCGGAACTGTCACAGCGCATCCTTACAGGTGCAGGCAGCAAATCAACACCACAAGTATCGCACAAATCGTACCGTTGTATAGAAGCCTTTACAACAATCTGACGCTACGTTGAACCATAATAAAGGCAAAATGCATCACACAGCCGCGATCAATTTTTCAGCATTATATACAATGGGAAATTGCGCGCTAGGCTATGGAGGAGACTCATGGGGAAAACACACCGTCCGTTGAAGGCGAATCGGATGGCCGCATTACAACTGCGCCATTGGTGGTTGATTTTGGTGGCATTCAGCGTGTCGATGTCAGTCTTTGCACAGGAGAGCGGAGAGGCAACCCCCGAGCTGCCGCTCGAGCCAGAAGCGACGATCATCGCCACAGAAACGCCCTTCAGCACCGAAGTGCCAGAAGTAATCCCCACCCCTACGGAAGAGGCACCCCTGCCCGAACCCACGCCCGACATGCTCCCGACGGATATCCCCACCGAATCCGCACCCACAGAGCCGCCCACCATGCAGCCTAGCCCGATTGTGATCGCGCCAACGGTGGAACTTGTCGCGCCGCGCCAGCTCATTGTCGAGACGTTCGATGCGTTCACCGGCGAGGGGTGGGAACTTACTGGATGGAGCCTCGGCAGTGTGGAGGGTGATGCAGCTCTCATCGCCGAGTCATCACCCGCTGCGGCCGCTTACTATAACTTCCTCCATGCAGATTTCGCGCTGAGCGCTCAGGTAGCAGTTAGCGTTGGCAGCACCCTGCGCGTGCGGTTGAGCGGGGTTGACCTGCTGCTGGATGCGTTCGGCAGCAGCCGTCTCTATCAGGGTGATGAAGTGATCGCCACCTCCCCTGCTGGCATGCCGCCGAGCGACGAAGCAGAACCCTACACCTTGCAGATCACTGCACAAGCAGGGATCGTCACGGTGAGTGTCGACGGCGCTAACACCTATCTCGTCGCACTGGACGGCCTGCTTCCCGCTCCACTGCGCCTCGAGGCCACCCTCGCAGAAGGGGGCAGCGCAGCGCTGTTCCAGTTGATCCTTGAAGAACTTGCCCCCCTGCCAATGGCTGACCCTGCGCCAGCAGCCACGTTCCCCCCCATGGAGCCAACCCTGCCTGTTGAGCCAACCTCTGAAAGCCCCGAGGCAGCGGCAGAAGCAGAAACTGACGCCGACATCGCCGCTGATGAACCCGGTGAAAGCGACACCGAGGGTGACGTAGACGTAGACGAGACCAGCGCACCGAGCATTGAAGATGCGCCCGTCGTCAACAACGAGGCCGAGGTGGCGCTGTTCGCCCCAGCGGCAGCCCCCTTCCTGAGCAGTGACTTCGAAAGTGACCTCGTCGGTTGGACGACCACCGGCAGCATCGTCGCTGAGAACGACGTCAACCGCGTGCTGCTGATGGCGGGCGAAGGGCAATTAGCCCCTGATGTCGACACGCCATTCCTCGATGTTGAACTCGTCGGGCGCGTGCGCTGGCTGCAAACGGAAGCGGCACTGACAGTCACTCTTGGCGGTCGCAGCGCAACCCTTAGCCCCTCACAGCTTACCCTCACGGTGGATGACAGGGCTGAGGCGCATGAGCTGGCTCTAGATGCCAACGTGTGGTATCCCATCCGCGCAGCGCTCCGCCCCAGTGGGGTTGAGTTCAACCTCGGCGAGACATCCTTTGTGCTTGAGGGTGACGCGGTCACCAGCGAGTATGCAGCGTTCAGCATTACGACGACTGGCGCTGTCATGCTCGACGACATCGCGCTGACGGACTTCGCACCACTGACTATTGAAACAGCCCCCACCGCCTCTAACAAGCTGACGGGCACGCTCAGCCAACTGCAAGAGATCGTCAACACGGGTGACGCCGCCGCCATCGCCGCCTTCCTCGCTGAGACGAGCTTCGTCACAGATGAGGCCGGGCGCGTGCGCGTGGAGGTGTTCGCGGTCGGCTATGGTGCGATTGCGGACGTTGAAGCCGCAGTCGCAGCCCAAGGTGGCGTCGTCGTCTACGTGGACGATCTGGCT
>JBDNCV010000009.1:0-43853 GCA_046719465.1 Anaerolinea sp. | reverse complement strand
CTCAGGCGATAGCAGCGCTGCGTATCGGGTTGAGCTGCAATGTGCTCAAATGGCACGGCTAACGCCTTGTAACTCGTCATAGCGCCCTGATGATGTAATTCAGCACGATGTACGGCTGCAAGTTGTTGTGTGGTTGACCGCCCCCCGTCGCGCCGGTCGTTCTCGTGACTGTGCCCGCTGATGAATTTTGTGCGTTCAAAGTGTGTGCCTGCGAGCCGCCAGTCGCCGCGGCGATCGTGTGCGTATGGGCGGGCATTTCGTTGACCGTGAGCGTGTGAGTGGCCGCGCCGCCCATCGCGCCCAACACGCTGCCGAACGTCCCGCTTGCGTTGTGCCCGACGGGGACGCGCTCCCGCAAGTCGGGCAGCCGGAACTTGCCCGCGCTGGCGACGCCGTAACGGTCGCCCAGCACGGCAGCTAGGCTAGGATAAGCGGCAGCATCGTGCTCAGACCCGTCGGCTAGCAGCCAGCCCGCCGGTAGCGTGCCTCCTGCCCAACACACCACCGCACCCACCGGAACACTCATCAGCTCGTCCTCAACCCGCGTCACCAGCGCCAACATGAGGCGCTCAACCTCGTTGGCAGCAAACTCCCGTTCTTCCACGTCCGACGACGCCCAATACTCCGCTCGCGTCATCGGCTCCAAAACTTTCAGCACGTGCGGCAGCCACCGCTCGTTAATGGCCGGACGCGAGCGCACATGCGGCAGCGCGTCCACTTCCTCCATAGGCGGGCGTCGGCTCATCGTTTCACTACCGAGAAACGCCCTTTGCGATAGTAGTGCAGCATGACGCCGCGAGCGTCACAGATGCGCAAGTTGTGAGCGCCGTTGCGCGGCTGATTGGGATTTGTGACCAAATCGATGAAGCCAGACACGTTCACATCTAACCGGTCTGGTATCCGTGATTTGTCGTCAACTTTGGTGAGCGATTCCCGCCAGCAGGGGACGCTCAGCACCAACTCTTGATCGTTATTGTCGGTAAAGGTCAGACGGGCGCGCCCGAACACGGTGCCATCATCTTCAGGGGATAGACGATCATCCGCCAGCAGTCGCCGCGTGATGTTAACCGCGATAACGCGCCCTACCGCCACACGTTTCAAGCCCACGTCAACAAAGTACTTTACAAACCGTTCCAAGTCGGTTCCCGTCACAAAGTAGGGCACGTGAAAGCTCATTGTGCCCCGACGCCCCCGCTGATCGCGCAACGTAATCGTTACTTGCCACGGTGGCGACTCAGTCCACGCCGGACGTGTCACAATGCTGCCGTCGACGGGGGTAATGCCCGCCACGCTAAACCAGTTAACGCTCACAGGATCGCCGTTGGCGTCAGTAGCGCGCGTCACGAACTCAACGCGCCGCACGTTTTCAGCACTGCCGTTAACGCTGACCTGATACGCCTCCCATATCTGGTTAGCGGCAAAGGTCGTGAAATTGGTAGCCGCGACGCCGTCGATGAACACATCCACGAGGCCGCCCTCAGGCGACTGAAAGATCAGCAGGTCAAGAGCGCTCGCCGCGCAATAGAGGATCAGCGATGCATTGGGGATGCCCGACGCGATGGCGGTTGCGCCCGCCGCTACCCCCAAGTAGTACGTCCACGGCTTGGGCGTGCGGTTGGCGTGATCCAAACCTATCGCCAAACCGGCTTGCATCAACCCCTCGCCGACAACGCGACGCAGTTCCAAAAAGAGAGGGGCGATGTGGCCATCGAAATTGTAGACCACGACACACCCCCCTTAGCGACGACTAGATTGAAACTGCTCACGTGCGAAAGATAGTGATGTGATGTCCTCATTGCGCTTGTCTACACACGGCACAAGCGCCGCTGGGTCTGTGAGCGCAACGCCGCTCACCAGTGCGTTGACGAACGCTTGTACGTTCGTATTCGTCTGATCGACCTCCGTCGAATTCGCAACCAGCGCCGCCTCGGAGAATGTTGGCACACGCATGCCGGTATAGAAACCGTTCTCAGTCAAGAACTGAAAGCGGGCGCCCTCTTCAACGTCGCTGTTGGTTTCGGGCGTTGTACGCAGCCCAGACGGCAGCCCCACGCTGTAAGTGATGTTGATCTTGCGGATTGCCCCGCCGATGAGCGGGTTGATCAGCTGCGCGATGCGCTGTGCAGCTCGACGCGCGTTGTCGAACGTCACGGCAGTTTCAAAGTTGACCTCTAGCGTGCTCGCCTTTCCCTTCGCATCTTCAATTGTGTAGCTTGCAGTCCATACCATCGTTAGCCCTCCTCTAGGCTTATCTAACACTAGTGTTAGATATTACCGAGATGGCTGGCGTCCGGTAGTCCGATACGCTAGGAAACACTCATCAGACGGCAGCGCCACCGGCTGACCGTAGCGCGCCGTCAGCTCCCGTGACAAGAGCAGCCACACCCGCCCCGACCGGCGCGCCGATAGCAAGCCCATATCGATGCAGTAGACCAGCGTCGTCCGATGCAGCCCCCACAACCGGCAGGCCTCGCTCAACGTCACCACACTGTACAGATCGCGCAATGCGTCCATTGCCCTCATTCACCACAAGCAGCACTACTTGATCATGCATTCTAGCGCACTTGTGGCTAGCGCGCGTGGCAATTTTGCGTATTATGAATGCATATGATGCTTTAGATAATTTGCAAGTGCAAATTATAGGCTGAACAAGGCCGTTTCGTCATCTTCGCGCGTGGGCTTAGTTGGCGTTGTCGGCGGCTTGCAACCGCGCGAGCAGCGGGGCGTTGGGGTGGCCTTCCCACTTGTGCAGCGGGTCGGCGTGGTGCGCCACGAGCCAGACGGCCCGCTCGCTGCCACCGGTCATGCGCAGCATGTCCGCGCCCCACCGCGGGTGATGCTGGCGCACGACGAAGGGCGCATGCCAGCGGTCGAGGCGTTCCTCGCGGCTCAGGCGAGCATCTGCTGATGGCAACACATGGTGAACCACCACCGCGAGGCTGCGCTGCACCACGTTGAGGGCATAGCGTGACTTGCCCACATCGTGCAGCAGCGCCGCCACCTGCAAGTCATGCGGCGCAGGTTCCCCATCGCTGAGCACGCTGCGCAGCACGTTCACGCTGTGAAGCTGTTCGGCGTGCGCCATGCGGCAGAAGATCGACACCTGCGCCGGGGTGAGCACTTGGCGCACCGAGGCCAGATCAACCGTCTGGCGGAAGGCGAAGATGTCGCGTAGCCCCTGCCGTAGTCGATAGGGTGCGCGCATGCTCAGATCCCGATGAGTGACAGCCAAAGCTGCTGCGCGGGGATGAAAATCAGCCGACCCAAGATGCTGAAGCCCGGCAGCACAAAGCCGATCATGATGAGGATGAGCAGCACAATTTGGCTGACCGCAGCCCACTGCTGCCACTTATAGGCGGGCTGCTGCAAGAACTGGCTGATGGGGTAAAACCCGCGCACAACGGCGGGCACTTGATCGCGGCGCAGCCAATAGCCCGGCAGCAGAGCAAGAATCATATGCCAACCGTCAATCGGGAAGAAGGGCAGCAGGTTGAACAGGAACAGCAGCACATTCCAGAAGATGGTGGCCGTCAGCAGCATCATGATCGTGTCGGGGATAAGCCCTTGATAGCTGCCAAGCGGGACACGATCCCCGTTCAGGAAGAATTGCAGCCCCATGACTGGATCGGCAAAGAAGATGCGCAGCAGCAGCGCGGCTGCGATCGCCACGCCGAGGTTGGTTAGTGGCCCAGCGAAACTCGTCCAAAACGACCCCCAGCGCGGGTTGCGCATGCGGCTAGCGTTGACAGGTACGCTGCCGAGGATGCCAAAGCCGATCAAAACGAACATGGCAAAGCCGATCCAGTTGATATGGACGAAGGGGTTGAGCGTTAACCGGCCACTGCGCTTGGCGGTATCATCACCCCAGTAAGTGGCCATGGCAGCGTGCCCAAACTCATGAATCGACATGCTGAACAACATGACGAGGATCGTGGCGATGATGGACGCCACAGGCAGTTGCGAGAAGAGAAGCACGAAATTGCTCCTTATGTATGACATGCTAAACTTCAGGCTATCACACGTTTATAGGCACTGCATTAGAGCTTATCGGCAGGCTGGGGACAACAGCAGGAGCAAGCGCGCGCACTGTGGTTGCATCGCGTGTTAAAACGCTTTATACTACGCATGAAGGTTATCGTTTAACCAATTGTTCGTTCGTATACGAGCATCACCGGCGCTGATGGGTGCAGTGATCGCATGGCACACACAGCGCGCCAGTTTGAACTACATGGGCATAGCCGCGAGGCTGCTGGGGCGACGATTGCGGCGGCAAACGCCGTTTTGACAACCAGATGTCGCGGTCTACAGCGACCGCACCGGCTACACGTGACAATGACATGATCGTTGTCGCCTGCGCACAGTTGCAATCAACATCGTCTTGGCAGCCGCCTCTAAGCTTTAGAGGGCGGCTGTCGTTGGTTGCAGGGATGGGATGCCAACAATTACGCGGTTGGAACGGCAAAAGAAGAACCCAGAGCGCGTCAATGTGTATCTGGATGGTGAGTTTGCCTTTGGTCTGCCCGATATCGACGCAGCCCGCCTGAGCAAAGGTCAAACGCTCAGCGAGGCCGAGGTGGCCAGCCTGCGGGCACAGGACACCCTCTCCAAAGCCGTCGATCAAGGGCTGCGTTTGCTTGCGTCGCGCCCTCGCAGTGTTCATGAAGTTCGATTGGCATTGGCAAAGAAGCATGACTCGGTGGTGGTAGAGCGTGCGCTGGAACGTCTTACGGCGTTGGGCTACCTTGATGATGCGGTGTTCGCGCGCTTTTGGGTCGATAATCGCACGGCGTTCAAGCCGCTCAGCGTGCGCGCGCTGCGCTATGAGCTGAGCAGCAAGGGCGTGCCTGATGCGGTGATCCAAGCAGCGCTGGCCGATGTGGCAGAGTCCGAGACGGCACTGCACGCGGCGCGTTCACAGCTTCGGCGTTGGGAAGGCCAGACCCGTTCAGCGTTTCACGATCACCTCATGGTGTTCTTGCAGCGGCGCGGGTTCAGCTACAGCACCGCGCGCGAGGCCATCCGCACGCTGTTTGAACAGCTGGATGAGGAGCACCCTGAGTTTTTTGCAGATGCCTAAACCAACGCGTGATCTCGTTGAGATTACCTGAAAGGAGACACGGCGGAACTCGTCACCCGATACGCCGACCACTATGGACATCTTATTGATATTGGTTGTGGGCATTGCTGCCCTGCTGGTGGGTGGGGCTGCTGGGGCCTACTTTGGGCGCTCATCGCTGCTGCGCCGCCAGCAAATCGAAGCTCTAAGTGAGCTAGTCAAAGCCGAAGAACAGGCCAAAACCATCATGGAGAAGGCGACCAAAGACGCCATGAGCCTGATCGAAGATGCGGAGGCCAAAGCACGCGAACGCATCGCCGAGGCGGAGGCTGCCATTGCCCGCCGCCGCAAAGAGGTAGAGCGCGAGGAAGAAGCCGTCCAGCGCCGTCGTGAACAGCTCGACAAGCGCTATGAGGAGTTGGAAAAGCGCGTTGTTCGTGTGGAACAAACCGAGCAAAACCTCAGCAAGCGCCAAAGCCGCCTCGATAAGAAGGAAAACGAGCTGCTGCAAAAGGAACAGGAGAAGATCGCTGAGCTGCAAAAGATCTCCCTGATGACCATCGAAGAGGCGCGCGCGCAGCTGCTGCAAGCTGCCGAGCAGGAGGCTCGCAACGACATGGCGCGCATCATTCGCCAAGTGGAGGCCGAAGCCCGCGAAGAGGCCGACCGCCGCGCCCGCGACATCATCTCGCTGGCGATTCAGCGCTTGGCCAGCGAACACGTCAGCGAGACCTCGCTCAGCGTGTTGACGCTCCCCAGCGATGAGATGAAAGGGCGCATCATCGGGCGCAACGGGCGCAACATTCGCGCGTTCGAGGTGGCGGCCGGGGTCGATGTCATCGTTGATGATACCCCTGAGACGATCACCATCAGCAGTTTCGACCCCGTGCGGCGCGAGGTGGCGCGGCAGGCCATGCTCAAGCTGGTGGTCGATGGGCGCATCCACCCCGCGCGCATCGAAAAGCTGCTGGAGGACACCCGCGCAGAGGTTGACCGCACCATCCGCGAGGAAGGCGAGCGCGCCGCCTTCGTGACGGGCGTTCACGGGCTGCACCCTGAGGTGCTGCGCTTGCTCGGCCAGTTGAAGTTCCGTACCAGTTATGGGCAAAACATGCACGCCCACAGCATCGAGACAGCGCACCTTGCAGGCATGATTGCAGCGGAGCTGGGCGCGGATGTGATGGTCGCCAAGATGGGCGGCCTGCTGCACGACCTCGGCAAAGCGATTGACCACGAAGTGGAGGGCACGCACGCCCTCATTGGCGCGGATTTTCTGCGGCGCTACAAGGTGGATGAGCGCGTGGTGAACTGCGTCGCGGCGCATCATCACGAGGTGGAAAAAACCTGCGTGGAGGCTTACATCGTGGAGGCCGCCGACGCGATTAGCGGGGCGCGCCCGGGCGCACGGCGCGAGAGCATCGAGTCGTACATCAAGCGCGTGAAGAACCTTGAGGAAATCGCCATGAGCCACAAGGGCGTGGAGCAGAGCTACGCGCTGCAAGCGGGGCGCGAAGTTCGCGTGATTGTGCGCGCGGAAGAGGTCGATGATCTGGGTGCGATGACGCTGGCGCGCGATATCGCCAAGCAGATCGAGGAGACGATGCAGTATCCGGGGCAGATCAAAGTCCATGTGATCCGCGAGACGCGCGCTGTTGAATACGCGCGCTAGGCCGCGCCTGCTGTGGTGGTGTCAGGGTGACTAGTTGAGTCACCCTTTTGGGTAGGGGTGGGCGGCGAGCAAGTCCTGCCGGTCATGATGTATAATCACACCTAATGGACTATCAAGGAGGAAGCCCTGTGCGCCGATTGGTCTTTTCTGCGGCTGTGCTGCTGGTGTCGGTGTTGACTGCGCTGGCGCAGCTCCCGCCTGCATCTCCGGCGGCCAACGCTGGTTCCATCATCATCACAGGGGATCCAGCCCTGCTGCCGCTCACCCAGAACATTACCGCGCTGTATCAGCTTGAGGGGTTCACGGGCACGGTGAACACGACTGCTTCAGTGGTGGCGGATGCGTTTGTGGGTTTGTGCGCGGGCAATGTGGACATTGTGCTGGCGGCGCGGCTCATCACAGTGACGGAGCAAAACGCGTGCCTTGCCAACGGGGTGACGCCGCTCGGCTTCCAAGTGGGAACGGACGCGCTCATCATCGTGGTCAGCCCGCAGAACGCCTTCCTACAGAACCTCTCGACGCAGCAGCTTCGGCAGGCCTTCTCCAGCGCGTTCAACTGGGTGGAGGTGGATACAGGCTTCCCGCCCACACCCATCAACCGCTACCTGCCTGATCAGACCACCGGTGAGTTCCAGTTCTTCGTGAACGCCCTGTTCGGCGGCGACCCTTTGCCCGCCCTAACGGGCACGAATACGACTACCAGCGCCGACTTCAATCAACTGCTTCAGGCCATCGCGCAGGATACCGCCGGCATCGGGATTCTGCCTGCGTCGATTGCCAACCGCAACAGCTCGCTGGCGCGGCCTGTGCTGATCGACAACATCGCGCCGAACACGCAGGCTGTCACGAACGGTCAATATCCGCTGACGCGCCCGCTGTACCTCTACACAACGGAGAACAACTTCCGCGCGCGCCCAACGGTGGCCGACTTCCTCAACTACTACCTGACGAACGCGCCAACAGAGGTTGGCCCATTGGGGCTTTACCCTGCCAGTGACACGCTGCGCGCCAGCGCGATCAACGCATGGCTGGCAGCAGCAGGCCTTCAAGCCACGCCGACCCCCTTCACGCCGCTGCCGACGCTGGCTCTGCCGACCACGCTAGACGCTGCGCCGACGCCGCAGCCTCTGCTCATCTCGCCCACTACTGCCCCGACGCTGTTCGACGCAGACACGCAAACACTGCTCATCAACGCGCGCGCTGACTTGGAAACGCTGGCCAGCAACGTCCTCGGCGTGCGCCGCCCCGACGGTTGGAGCGGCCTGCTCGACACAAGCAACCCGCAGCTGCCACTGTTCATTCGGCTTGACCTTGAAACGCTGGCGGGCAACACCCTCGGGATTGATCGCCGCCCAGCGGGGTGGATTGGCGCTGTGCCGAGCACACAGTACGCCATCGCGCGCGACATCCGCTACGACCTTGAACTGCTGGCGGATGCGCTGCTCGAAAGCCGAACGCGCCCGCAGGGCTGGGTGGGGGCTGATCCGCTGCTGCGCTGCGACCGCGCCACACAGGCGCTGGCGGTGCTGCTGGAGCGCAGCGGCTTGTTCACGCTGGATGTTGACCCAGCGGCGTTCGATTATTGTCAGCAAGTCGCCAGCGCGGCCTCGGTCTTTGCGGAGATCAACCTGCTTAACCTGCCGCTCGACACGGCCCTCTTCGCGCCACCGCCTTCATCAGGGGCGCAGGCGGCGCGCGGCACAGTGCGAATCGACACGCGCTTTGCGGTGGCCTTCTTCAATCGGGCGGCTACCCAGCGCGCGGGTGTCATTCCAGAAGGAACTTCCGTCCGCCCGATTGGACGCAGCCCCTCGCGTTTTTCCAACATGATGCTGGTCGAAGGTGAAGGGTTCTTGTTGTTTGTTGACTACAACGACACCACACTGTCAACGCTGGAGTTCCGCGCGCTGCCCAGCTCTGAGCAGAGCACCCGCGCGACCTTCTGCAGCGCTGAGTTTTGCCAGTAAAACGCAGCAGCCCCGCGCTTTGGCGGGGCTGCTGCGTCTCTTGAAGTCCTTGTGTGATGGCTGCGCGTTAGCTCTTGTTTTCGCCGCCCTTCAGCAGGTTGCGCGCTTTCACCATGATACGCTGCACGGGGCTGGGCTGGTGCTTCGGCAGCTTGACGGTCAAGATACCGTTCTCGAGGGTAGCCTCGGCCTTGTCAGCAATCACTTCCTCAGGGAGCTGCACGCTGCGGGCGAACTTGCCATAGCGCAGCTCGCGGATGTGCCAGTTGGACTGGTTGTCCTCACGTTCGACCTTCGATTCGGCGCTGATCGTCAGGACGTTGCCGCGCACGTCGATGTGGATGTCATCCTCTTTGAAGCCCGGGACGGCTGTACGCACGGTGACGTGCGTGTCGTCGGTGCTGAGGTCAATGGCGAGCGGGTTGGTGGTGACAGTGCTGCTCAGTTCGCCATCCAGCGGCAGCAGCATCTCGTCCATCATCGTCCGCATTTGATCGAACATGCGGCTCATCATGCGGTTCATGCTGTAGAACGGGTCATCACGACGCATCAGTGACATACAACACCTCCTTATGGTTCCACTTGGAATTGTTGGTTTTGTCACTGTTAACGTACTGCTGCGACGTATGAAAAACATCAGCGCTGTGTCAGAGTTTCGTCAGAACACGCGCCTATGATGCTGGGCGCAGCAGCGTTCCGATGAAGGTTTGGGCGGCTACCTGCTGCAAGCGCCCATCCCCAATGCGGATCTTCCACGTGCCGCTGAGCTGTGGGCTGGTGAAGAGAATGGCGTTGTTTTGGTCTGTCCAGCGGATCGCCTCGACGAAAGTCGTGATCGGCTCCGTCAGGCGGCGCTGGGTCATCGCGCGCAGGTCAACCAGCATAAAGACGGTGCGGACGGTTTGGCGGGGCGTGCCGAAGTTGCTGATGCTTGAGAGAGCATACACCCCCAGCGTGCCATCAGGAGAGATCAACACGTTCCCTGCTTGGGTCACGTTGTCGAGCGGGGTCTGGGCGGGGATGCGCGTCTCGGTGCGGGCGGCTAGGTTGCGGACGACGATGTCAAAGCCGCGCAGGTCATTGGTGAGCGTGAGGCGCACGAACACATCACCGCTGAAGCCCGCCGCGCAGAAGCAGGCCGGTTCGCCGGGCAGCGGGGTGATCGCGCCAGTGGCCAAGTTCACGGTGAACAGCCCCGCGTACTGCGTGTAAGGGGCCAGCGCGCCGATGCCGTCGGGCTGTGCGTCCATGATGAGCAGGGTGTCGTCAGGGGTGAAGCCCACCGGCAGCGCTCGGATGCCTTCGCGCGGCCCATCATTGAACACCACCCGCTGATCCAACCCTTCGAGCGTGGCGACGCGCGTCACAGTGGTGAGCGCTTCCGGCGTGCCGAAGGTCTCCGTCCACGCGATGTAGCGGCCATCGGCGCTGACGACCCAATCGATGCGCCGCGCGCGCGTGTCCATCTGCATCCACGGGTGCGGGCGCGGCACACCGTCTACGCCGACCTGCATCACGCGCTGCGACACGTAGTCGAAGTAGGTCACGCGGTCACCGGTGATGGTGTAGCGCACCCCCGGGACTTCCGTGGTGCGCACGTCGCCGCTCAGCACGTCGATGAACGTCAGACGATCAAGCCCGTTCGCGGCATTGCGCAGCAGGTAGACTTCCCACATGAAGCCGACTGCCTGCGCCTGAAGCGCCCCGTGGATGCCAGCAAACCACAACACAAGAAGAGCGATGCGCCTCATGACTCCTCACAGCACGCTGTACAGCAGGGCAGGGTTGGGCTTCGCTTGTACTTCGTCGAGGTTGGCAATCGCCAGATACCCGCGGTCGTACAGGTATTCCACGTGTGCGCCCGCCTCTTGCAGCGCCAGCAGCACATCAAAACCATGCTTATCTTGGTAGAGCTGCTTGGAGATATCGCTGATGGTGAGCGGTCGGCCTGCGTTTCGGATGATCTCGAGGACGCGCTCGGCCTTAAGGTCAAGCCGCTGACGCAGATGCTCAATGCGCTCATACACGTTGTAGATTGGCTCCTCATGGCCGCCCAACGTCAACGTGATCCCGGGCAGCTGCGCGATCTTGTCGAGCGATTCACGGTAGTGGCTCACGCCGGTGTAGTGGGTGATCGACTCGGCGGCGAGGTGCGGCGAGGTGCGCGCGAGGATGTGATCGGCGCTTAAGAGGGTGTCGCCGATGCGGATGGCTACTTGGCCGGAGCAGTGGCCGGGCACGTGGTAGAAGTGCAGTTCTGCTAGAGGCTGGCCCTCCTCCAGCATGAAATCTACGCCGACGCTGCGCACGTGCTGCTTGCTGAAGCTGTACATGTCGAGCATCTGTGCCAACCGTTCTGGGGACAGACCCGCCCGCTCCAGATAGATGAGCAGATTCTTGGTGGCCACGACGACGCGCTCCTCATAGTTGGTCAGCACACGACGATCCAGCGGGTGAATGCCGACGGCAGCGCCGCCGGTGGCCTTGAGCATGTCCGCCAGCCCGCCCATGTGATCCACGTGGCCGTGCGTGATGAGAATTCGCTTAATATCGGTGGGCTGGAAGGGTTCCCCGTACTCCGTGTGAAGCGCATGCATCCCGTCGAGCAGATCCTGCGTGCTGTCCCCGAAGCCGCTGCCAGTGTCGATCAGCATCGGCACATCAAGGCCGAGCAGCACATACGCATAGGCAATAAAACCGCTGGGAAAAACCCGCATCGGGATGCGATACAACACAACATCCGGCAGGGGTTCGTAGCGTTCAATGGGGGGGAGGCTGGTCATGGGGCATCGTCACGATTTGTTAGATGAGTAACGCTTTAACTTTAGAACCAGACGCGATCGCTGACAATGCCACAACGTGGGCAATTCTTTGGGGTTTTCGTATATGATTGTTGCAAGCCACGCAACCCACTGAACATCATGACCATGAACGTTGACAACCACAACGAGACCGAGTACCAGCCCCAGTGGGATCGTTACACTAAGACACTGGTCACGTTGGTGCTGCTCGTGGCAGGGGTGTACGCGCTCACGCTGCTGGCCCCGGTGTTCCAACTGCTGACGATTGCCTTCGTCGTCGCCTTCTTGATGTACGGGCCGGCGCGCTTCATCACACGCTGGACGCCTATCCCGTGGGCAGCAGCCATTGGGCTGCTCTACATGCTGTTGATCATCTTCACGGTGCTGCTGGTGCTGCTGGCCTCACCGGCCTTAGTGCGCGCGGTGAACAGCCTCGGCAGCAGCGCGGAACGCGCCTACTTCAGCCTTCAGCGCGAGATGCTCAATTACCAATACAACGACGGCGTCATTGAAGTGTTGGGCACGCCGGTTGATCTCAACCCGATCATTGTGCCCGTGCGGAACTTTGTGCTGGGCGCGCGCCTGACCCAAGGGGCAGACGACGCGATCATCGGCACGCCACCGTCTGAGATCGTCCCGATTGACCTGCGCCAAGTGCTAGACGGACTGCTCAACATCGCAGGAAGCCTCACCGGGACGTTAACCAGCGCTATCGGCGGGGTGGTGGGCTTTTTGAGCACGCTGCTGCTGGCGATTTTCATCTCAGCGCTCATCTTGATCGACCTGCCGAACAACCGCGCCACGCTCGAAAAGTGGATCCCGCGGATTTATCAGCGGGAGGTGCGCCTGCTGATCCGGCGTGTGATCTATGTGTGGAACGGCTTCTTCCGTGGTCAGGTGAGCATCGGTATCCTTGTTGGGGTGCTGACCTACATTCAACTGGTTGTGATGGGCATCACCAACGCGGAGATTCTCGCGGTCATCACCGGCTTGATCTCGCTCATTCCCACCATAGGCGGCATCATCGCGCTTGTCCCGTTGGGGGTCGTGCCGCTGCTGCAAGGTTCCACCGTGCTGACGGACATCAGCAACTTGGGGGTAGCCGTGCTGGTCGTGCTGGTGAACCTCATCATCAACCAGATCATCTGGAACATCATCGCGCCCAAAATTCTGGGCGACGCGCTGGAGCTGCCGCTGCCGTTCATCATCGTCGGCGTGTTCATCGGGGCGGCGGTGGGCGGCGTGCTGGGGGCGTTCCTCGTTGCGCCGACCATGGGCACGATCCGTATCTTGGTGGTGTATGCGCTCAACAAACTGGCCGGTCGTGACCCATTCCCTGAGCCAGAACCGGCGCCAGAGCCAGCCAAACAGCCGCAGCAGCCGCAGCAGGTCGCCACGGCCAGCGCCAGCTAGCTCATGCGCCTGTGGCTGCGGTGGCTGAGCATCGGCGTAGGGGTGGCCACCTTCGCGTGGTTGAGCGTGGAGGATACGAGCACATGGCCGGTTGCGGCGCTGGGTGTTTTGATCGCGCTGTGTGCGGTGCTCTTGTGGGCATCCGCACAGCCGGATTGGCGCGCTTCGGCGCTCGTGCTGAGTTTAACCGGCGGCTTGATCGGCGCGCTGGGGGCCTTCACCACAACGCTGTTGATGTTCGTTAAGACGGCGTGGCACAGCCACATCACGCCTGATTATCCACCGTTGATGATGCTGGCCATGTTGGAGCGCGCTCCAACATGGGCGGCGGCGGGCTTGTGCGTGGGGCTGGCGCTGGCGCTGGTGTGGCCCTTAATCGAGGCTGAACGGCAGAAAAAATCCTTCATCATCTTGCAGCAGCGGCCAGACCATGACAATGGCGTCTAGGTTGAGCGCGCCGTACAGGTGCGGGAACAGATCCGTGTGGGGCAGCTCGGCGGTGGGCTGCTGGGGGTGCGCGGGCGGCTCATAGCGCAGCGGGGCCGTGAGGCGTGACGGCTCAACCCCTAACAGCACAAGGTCGCCGACGTCGCGGTAGAAAGCGTTGGCAACAGCCAACACTTGGTGCGCCTGCGAGAAGTGGATGAAGCCGTCGTGGGCAAGGCTGGTCGGGGTGTAGCGTCCAGCACGGTATGCAGCCTGCCAATCGGCAATGGTCAGGATGTGGTAGATCATGATTAGACGCGCAGCGCGATAGCGTCCGCGAAGCGATCCCGCACATAGGGATCGCCGTAGGGCATGTACAGGTACGGCTCAACCAGCTCCAGCTCCATTAACGCGAGCGCTCCCTCATGCTCCACCATGTCAACGCGCGCGTAAAGCGGCAGCACGCCCAGCGTCTGCTGGACGGCGTAGACAACGTTCGAGGCTTCCGCGATCTGTTGGGAGGTGGGCTGGACGGAGTGGGTCGTGCCGCCACGATGGGCGTGAACGAACATCTCGCCCGCAGCAGGCACTTTCAAGGCGGTGTGGCTGTAGACCCCGTTGAAGAAATGGAACGACCACTCACCATCGCTGATATGGTCGGCGAACTGCTGCACCATGAGCGTGTTGTGTTCGAGCTGCTCGGCGAAGTGAGCCTGTCGCTCGGCGGCTTGGTCGCGGCTGATGCGCCATGTGTTGTCTCCGCCTGCGCTGATAGTTGGTTTGATGACGGCGCGCGCCCACCCCTGCCGCTGGATGATCTCGGCGAGGTCGGCTTGTGAGCCGCAAGTGACGAAAACGGTCGGCAGGGTGTGGATGCCGAGGGCGTTCAGCGTCCCGAGGTAGGTCTTGTCGATGTTCCAGCGCAGCATGGCAATCGGGTTTAGCACCTGCACGCGCTGCGCCTCGAGGTTGGCCAACCAGTCGGAAAACTCCGGCCAGCGCAGGTGATAGTTCCACGTGGAACGGATGATGACCGCGTCGAACGACGCCCACTTGACGCCTGCACGCTCCCACGGGATGGTTTGCACGTCGATCCCACGGGCGAGCAGCGGCTCGCGCAGCAGGCGCTCATCCTCATAGAGGAAGCTGCCCTCCAAGCCCATCTCGTCTAGGAAGCTGGCGAATGCGATGCGGCGCATGACTTACTTGAGCCTCCGCTTAGCCTCATACACGGCCATAGTGACAATGCCCATCAGCCCCTGCCCCTTGCCCATGCTGATGTCTTTGCCGAAGAAATCGAACACGATATCGGGCTGCACGGCTGCGATCTCCTCAAGTGATGCGCCCTCAAAGCTGCGCCCGAGGATGACTGCCATGGCCATCGCGCTCAGGCCTTGCGGGTTCAACACGTCGAAATAGAACTTGAGGCTGCCATCGGGTTGATCGACTGCCCACACGAAGGCATCGCTCTCACAGGCGGGCACGCGGTGCGATTCATCATAGGGCTGGGTGGCGACGTCGGCGGGCACTTTGACATCCTTGAACTCATCAGCAAGTTGGATGAGATACTCCTGACGTTCAGCGCGGGTGGTGATGTAGGAAAAATCCTCCAGCGCTTCAATGAGTTTGGGGGGGTAGTTGGCCATGCGATCCTTCTTTGTGTTGATTCTCGCAGAATGATACCTAAGCGTGTCTCAATCGTAAATCGAGAGGAGAACGCAGGCCTCATCCCCCAACCCGCCTCTCCCGTGGAGAAAGGGGCAAAAGTCCCCTCTCCACGAGTGTTCGCAAGGCAGGCCATCTCCAAAGGGGGCTTGGGGGTGATGCAGATCTGTTTTGACTCAGATACTGCATCACAAGCGCCCAGCTTGTCGTTGATCTGCCGCGCTAACGCGGGTTCGGCCCCTTCACAATCGGCACGCCGACGCTGTTGCCCCACTCCGTCCATGAGCCGTCGTAGTTGCGCACCTTGTCAAAGCCCAGCAGGTAGGACAGCACGAACCACGTGTGGCTGCTGCGCTCGCCGATGCGGCAGTAGGCGATGGTCTCTTTGGTGGGGTCTAAGCCTTTTTCTTCCAAGTAGATGGCTTTGAGCGCCTCAGCGTCTTTGAATGTGCCGTCGTCGTTGGCCGCGCGCGCCCATGGCACGCTCTGTGCGCCCGGGATGTGGCCGCCGCGCAGCGCTCCCTCCTGCGGGTAGCCCTCCATGTGGAGTTTCTCGCCGGTGTATTCGGCTGGGCTGCGCACGTCGATCAACTGGCCGCCTGCTTGCACGTGCTTGAGCACATAATCGCGGAAGGCGCGAATTTCCGAGTCGTTGCGCTCTGGCGCGGGGTACGTCGTGGCCGGATAGGTCGGCACTTCACGGGTCAGCTCGCGGCCTTCATCGACCCACTTCTTGCGGCCACCGTCCATGACGCGGGCGTTGGTGTGGCCGAACAACTGGAACACCCAGAACGCATAGGTGGCCCACCAGTTGTTTTTGTCACCGTAGAAGACGACGGTCGTCTCCGGCGTGATGCCGATGCGCGACGCCAGCGCGGCGAACCCTTCACGCCCCAGATAATCGCGCACGACTTGGTCGTTGAGGTCGGTTGTCCAGTCGACTTCGACCGCGCCCGGAATGTGGCCGGAGGGATACAGCAGCGGGTCTTCGTTCGATTCGATAATCCGGACGTTGGGGTCTTTCAAATGGGCAGCAACCCACTCTGTAGACACCAACACGTCGGGCTTGGCATAACCGCGGGCAGCAATATCGGTCATAGGCTGACATTCCTCTCTCTGCAAGTGTAGTGAAACGACATTACCATCTCATTATATGCGAGGAACGCATCAAGTGACAGCGCGAACTTATAGACAATATAAGAATTCACTTATTTTGTATCAGAGGTGGCAGGTGGACATCCTGAGTAAGGCCGCTGACGCTGTAGGCTGCATTCTCTAGGCGCAGTACAGTATAGACCGTGCGCGGCAGCACGACTTGAAAGCGCGCCGTGCTGACGCTGCCTACCACAGGCCGCCGCCGCGCCACCAGATAGACGCCGTGCTCATCCTGCTCGATCTGCGCCCGCCAGCCAAACTGCGCCTGATACAGCGCGTCGATGGTGATCTCCGGCGCGTCGTGATAGCTGATCTGCACTAGCGCATGCTCGACGTGCGCGTAGAAAGTGACATCGGCCTCTACTTGAAACTGATAGCGCCGCGTCTCCTGTGCCAGATCGCGCACTTGGCCTGCCAGCGCCACTACTTTCCACAACTGTTCAAGCTGCTGCATAACTGCACCTACGCGAACGGGCTGAACTTTATAAAATTAGCGCATGACCACCCCACCAGACAATCCTCAGCGCATTTTGCTCGTTCAGATTGCCGATATTGGCGATTTGATCTTGACGCTGCCCGCACTGTACGCGCTGCGCGAGGCGCATCCGACCGCTCACTTGACGCTGCTCACGACGGCGCACAGCGCCCCGTTGATCGAGCGCGGGCTGCTGGACGAGGTGATCGTGGTAGATCGGCGGTGGGCGCGCTCCATTGGGGCGCTGCACCCGTCCGCGCTGCGGCAGGTGCTGGCGCTGCGCCGTTTGAAGTTTGACGTGGTGGTGTTCTTCCACCATCTGACGCTGTGGGCAGGGACGTTGAAGTACGCGCTGATCGCATGGGCATCGCGGGCGCGGCGCGTCATTGGCCTTGAAAACGGGCGCGGTTGGTTCCTGACCGAATCTGTGCGCGATGATGGCTTTGGAGCGATGCATCAAGCACGTTATTGGCTGGCGTTGGTGGCGCAGCTCGGCGCAGATGCGACGCCGCGGCGGGCGCAAGTCGCGTTTGATGGGGGGGTGCTGCCGCTGGCGGCGACGGCCAAGCCGCGCGTGGTTATCCACACCGGCAGCGGCGGCTACAGCCCAGCGCGCCGCTGGCCTGCGTCGCACTTTGCCCAGCTTGCGGATGCGCTCATCGCCCAGCACGACGCGCAGGTGGTGTTCGTCGGGACGGCCAGCGACGGCGCAGAGGATGTCCAGCAGCAGATGCGGCACAAAGCCGTGATGCTTGTCAACCGCACATCCCTCACTCAGTTAGCGGATGTGATCCGCTCGGCTGACCTCTACATCGGGGCAGACAGCGGCGTGACACACCTCGCCTGTGCGGTCGGCACGCCGTTGATTGCCATCTTCGGCAGCAGCAACGCGCAGGCGTGGGGGCCGTGGCTTGGCCACCCACACAACGTTGTGCTGCGCAGCGCGCCCTTGTGCAGCCCGTGCAGCTACGTCGAGCACCGCATTGGTGCGCGCGAGGGCTGCCCTGCGCGGACGTGTATGCAGATGGTGACGCCAGAGCAGGTGTTAGAAGCGGCCAGCGCCCTGCTCATGCAGCGCTCTGCGCCCGTGCATCCCCCTCCGATCTATCGCCGCGTGGACGCGCCCGAGGTGCTGTTGCTCGGCTTGCCGCATCATTGGGTGAGCGGGGCTACGTTCAGCGCTGCTATCAGCGAGATGCTGCGCCGCAGCAGCTATCATCAGGTGATCCTCTCCGACTACGACTACAGCCTGCGGGCGGCCCATCATCCCATCCTGCGGACAGTGTTTGAGCGGGCGGCGCTGGTTGCGCCGGGCGGCGTGGGGTTAAGCTGGGCCGCCGGTTGGACGCGCCAGCACTTGCCCGAGACGCTCGACAACACCGCGCTGCTGGCCTATGCCCTGCGCGAGGCGGCCAAACAGCAGCGGCGTGTGTTCCTGTTGGGGGATCATGCGGCGGCAGCAGCGGCGCTGCTCGCCCGTGAACTGCCCAACCTCACCATCGCGGGCGCATTGGACGCGAGCAGCCGCCCCGAGAACGAGGCCAGCGTGGTTGAACGTGTCAACGCAGCGCAGGCTGACTTGCTCATCTGTGGGTGGCCGCAGCAGGTGGCGGATTTGTGGCTGGCGCGCAACAGCAGCCGTTTGCAAGTGCGCGTGGCAATGGCCGTCGGCACGCCGCTCATGCGCGATTTGGCTGGGCGCAGCACGCCCATCCCCGAGGCGCTGCAAGAGCTGCGCTTGGGGTGGCTCTACCTGCTGCTGCGCGAGCCGTCACGACTGCGGGCGCTCTGGCGCGCCCCGCAGTTTATTCTACGGGTAGTGCTGCGGGGGAAGCGATGACACTGGCGGAGTTGGTGCGGCGGTTTGAATCGGTCGGCGTGTTGGTGGTCGGGGATGTCATCCTTGACGAATACCTTATCGGCACGGCCACGCGCATGAGCCGCGAGGCTCCCATCCCTGTTCTGGAGTTGAGCGAGCGGCGCACGATCGCGGGCGGCGCAGCCAACCCAGCGGCTAATATTGCCGCGTTGGGGGCGCTGGCAATCCAAGCAAGCGTGGTAGGGGACGACAGCGCGGGCGAGCAGTTGCAAGCGGCCTTGCAGCAGATGGGTGTGGATGCGCGCGGCTTGGTGCAGACGAGCCGCCCGACGCCCGTCAAGACGCGCGTCCTCGCGCAGATGGGCTTGCGCTTCCCGCAGCAGGTCGCGCGCATTGACAACCTGCCGCCCCCCACACTGGCCGCGGAGGCGCGCGCCGCCCTCATGCAGCGCGTGGAGGCGCTAGCGCCGCAGGTGGGGGCGCTGCTGTTCTCGGATTATCGCGGGGGCGTGCTCACCGCGGACTGGGTGCAGGCGGTGCGAACGGCGCACCCCCGGCACCTGCTCACCGCGGATACACAGGGTAACCTCGATTTCTACACAGGGTTTGACCTTGTGAAGTGCAATGCCGATGAGCTGAGGGCTGTCATCGGCCACACGCCGACCGATGAGGCCGCGTATGCTGCGGCTTTGGCACAGCTTGCCGCGATGCATCAGCTCGGCGCGGTGGTGGTCACACGGGGGGCGGAAGGGGCATCGCTCTACACCGAGGGACAGTATCAGCGCATTCCAGCCCCGCGCATCCGCGACGTGTTCGACACGGTGGGGGCGGGCGATACGTTCATCGCGGTGGCCACGTTGGCGCGGCTTGCCGGTGCGGAGTGGGGGCAGGCGGTGGCGCTCGCCAACGTCGCCAGCGGCATTGTCATCCAGCACGTGGGCAACTACACGCCCACGCCCGATGAACTCATCGCGGCACTGCCCTAACGACGGCGGCGGCGCAGGCGCTCGTACAGCCCGCGCACTTCGTGCTCAAACTGGTGGACAAAGGCCAGCGCTGCAAACACCTGCACCGGTTGGAGTTGAAAGCGCACCATGATCTGCTCTGCGCTCAGGCCGAGGATGAAGTAGGCCTCATAGATGGTATCGACGGTGACGGACGTGCCATCGATATGCGGCAGCCCGTCGCAAAGGTCAGGGGTTTGTACGATCAGCGCGTTTGCGTCGTAGATGGCCATGCAGATTCTTTACGAGTCACACCGATACCAAGGGGGGTGTCGTATACTTCTTTTAATGCTCTTGGCGTCAATGTATCACAGAATGCTGAATGTGCCAAAATCCGCGCGGTGATTAGCCTTTCAAATGGCGGATAATGTCTCGAGCGTGCATCCGCTCATGCAGCGCTTGACGCTCGATAAACTGCCACAGTGGGATCTCATCTTGCAGTGGGTGGCGGGTGACGACATCCAACTTGGCATCTTCGACGGTGTCCAGCCATGCGAGGAACTGCTGACGCGCCTCATGAAGGCCAGCGAGCGCCTCGGCTATCGTCATGTCGGCGTGTTTCTCGACGGAACGCTGGTTGTAGCGGTCAACATCATAATCGGGCGTGATGGGGTTGGCCCCCGCGTATGCCGCTTGAATCACGCGGGCGATGCCGCGCTCGGTGATGAGCAGGTGGATGACCAGTTGGCGCAGCGTCCACCCTGCGCCGTCGCTGTAAATCTGCTCTTCGCTGTGGTCGCCGATCTGTTCAACAGCAGCCAGCAGCGTCGCGCGAGATTCGTTCAACATCGATTTGAGCTGCTCAATACGTTCTGACATTGCAAATCATCTCCTCAAACAGCATTTTAGACAAAAATACCCACACCGCGCGGCGTGGGCATGAGATGAGCTACATTTCGACGTAGGTATTTTCGGCCAACACGAAGCGGTTGGTTTTGGGCATGCGCGTGGTGGAGAGAAGCTGCGCGTTGTGCGCCAGCAGGCTGCGGTCGATGCGCCCGCTGATGTTCGTGATGACGCAGTTGTCCATGATGATGCTGGCTTCGATCTCGCTGCCGGTGATGCGGCAGTCGTTGCCGATGGAGGTGTACGGCCCGATGTAACTGCCTTGAATCACCGTGTTATCGCCGATGATGACAGGGCCGCGCACCACGCTGTCGATGATCTTGCTGTTCTGCCCCAGCACGACGCGGTGCGACACGTCGCAATCGCCGATGATGCGGTCGCCGTTATCCGGCGGTGGGGTGTAGGGCAGTGTTTCTAGGACGAGCTGGTTGGCAAGGATGATTGGGTCGGGCTTGCCCGCGTCGATCCACCACCCGTTCAGCAGGTATGGCTCAACGGGTTTGCCGCTGTCGATCAGCACTTGAATCGCGTCGGTGATTTCTAGCTCGTTGCGCCAGCTCGGTTTGATCATGCGGATGGCGTCGAAGATCGAGCTGCGGAACAGGTACACCCCTGCAATTGCCAAGTTTGAGGGCGGGTCTTTGGGCTTTTCGACCACGCCCTTGATGCGGTTGTCCTCCAACACGGCGATGCCAAAGCGCGACGGATCAGGCACTTCGCCGAGCACCACGGTGGCCTCGGCGCTGCTGCTGGCAAAGTTGGTGAGCAGCCCCTGCATGTTGTCTTGGAAGATGTTATCGCCGAGGAACACGCTGAACGGCTCATCGCCCACGAAGTCTTGGGCAAGGCCGATGGCGTGCGCCAGCCCCTTCTGTTCGCTTTGGATGATGTAGTTGAGCTTGACGCCCAGCTTCTCCCCGTGGCCCAGCGTGGTCACAATCGACGAGTCAGGGCTGTTGACGACGATCCCAATTTCATTGAGGCCTGCGCCTTTCAGCACGTCAATCGCATAGGCGATGAGCCACTTGTTGGCGACAGGCACGAGCGGTTTGGGCATCGTCAGCGTCACCGGTCTTAGCCGTGTGCCTTGACCTGCTGCGAGAATAATCGCTTTCATGTTGGGAAACTCCTTGTGGTGTAGAAATAGGACTTGGGAGGGGCTTAGGACGAACGGCTGCGCCGCCGCAGCACCTGCGCGCCGCGCCGCAGCAGCGAACGGTTCGGCGTTTGGATCGGGCCGTGATGCGCCCACTCCCACACCTCATCGGCGATGTCCCAGACGGCGTTGGGGTTGGCGATGCGGCGTGCGTTCTCACTGCGGTGGCGCAGCGCGTCTGGGCCTTCGTTCAGCCACTGGGCGACGGTATCTGCCACCAGCGCGGGTTTAGGGCAGTAGGCCCCTGCCTGTGATTCAATCACATAGGTGACGTTGCCGTCTTCTTGGCCCGGGATGGCATCGCTTAAGATCATTGGCAGCCCAGCGATAGCCGCTTCAGTGATGGTAGCTGGCCCGGCCTTTGTCACCAAGATGTCGGCCGCAGCCATAAGCGTGGGCATGTTGCGGATGAAGGGGTAGGTATGGATGGGGTGCGACCACGAGGCGGCATCTAGACGCTCTTTAAGCGGTTTATTGCGCCCAGCGACCACCGCCATCTGGAAGGGCTGCGCCAGCACGTCGAGGGCGCGCGCCGTCTCAAACAGCGGCCCCATGCCGTCGCCACCGGCCACCATCAGCACCGCGGGCAGGTGCGGATCCCAGCCCAGCTCGGCGCGGGCTTCAGCTTTGCCCTTCAGGCGCTGCATGAAGCGCGGATCAACGGGCAGGCCGGTGATACGCATCTGTTCGGGCTTCATATGCGCTTGCAGCCCGCGGTCATATGCGGCCTGCGTCGGCACGAAGCAGCGGTCTGTGCGGCGGTCATACCAGAAGTGGTGCGTTGTGACGAGATCGGTGACGACCGTCAGATAGGGCGGGCGTGTTGGGAACGAGTAGAGGGCACGCAGCGTAGGCCGCGTAATCACCGAATGGACGCTGACGACAACATCGACCGGGTGGGTAGCGAACAGCTTCTTAAAGCGTCGACGGTTTGTGAGATACATGGACTGCGAGAGCATATCAGCGCGGCGGCGCGTGTTGGAGAGTTTGTACCCCAGCGCCCAACTGCGCTTGCTGTGGTTGACGAGCCACGGGTAGAACTCTGGCATGTAGTTCATCGGAAACCGACTAGCGCGAAAGACGTCGATCAGCGTAGCGCTGATCTGATCTTCGCCGTAGCGCAGCGTCAGCGCATCACGGATAGCCTCCGCAGCAGCACGGTGGCCGCCACCGGTATCTGACATCAAAAAGAGAACGCGCTTCATGCTCGCATCCTTGAGTTGTCAACGATCAAACACGCTGGCCGCACGGCGATGAGCGGCGGCACAAACGCTCAACCGGATTGTACATCACGAGTGGGGTTGCTCACAGGTAGGGGTTAAAATGGTGGCGATGCGCGATCTCCCCTTTACCCTCGTGATCGATGGATGGCAAGGCCTCATCCCCAACCCCTTCTCCCGAAGGAGAAGGGGAAAGCCCCCTCGCCACGGGAGAGGGGATTTAGGGGTGAGGGCCAACACCAGCCATTCAGACACTCCCGTTAAAGGTTATTCAAAAAAGAAAAAGCCGCGCAAAACGCGGCCTTCGCCTCAAGGATGCTGAGTTCTAACCACCCTGCCGCGATGCCGGCAACGTCATACAGCGCCGTTAGTTATCTCATAATGCGATCTCTTGGTTATGATCTAAGATTAGAACATATTTTCTTATCTGTCAATGATCTAAAGTTTAAGAATGGCGTCATTTAGGCTCAGAGGCACAAACAAGTGTTCAATTCTCAATGGTTAAGTTAGATTGAAAACTGGTTGTAACTCTTGCAGTGTTTTATCAACATTGTTCAGCTACAATAGGTTCATTCTCAGTCAAGCTTAGTGCGCTCACAAAGGCCTGCATCCGAGCAAGCAAGCCCCAGCATCAAACAGGGGGTGAAGTTCACTGAGAAGCGTACTGGAACAGCTGCGCAATTGTGATTCTTTGTAGGATGACCCCGATGGAGAAATCGGTTCATGACATTTGACTTTCTGTCACGCTTGATCGGCATGATCGTCATCGGCATTGCGGGGGCGCGCTTGGGCAGTGACGTGAGCAGCATCATCAGCCTCGACGCGACGAGCAGCGCGGTGGTGTTTGGCTTGACGGGTGTGTTGTTCGGGTTGATCATAACGCCATACTTGACAGTGCATCCGGTGCGCTGGGGGGTGCGCGCGCTCAATGAGCTGCCAGTGGAGCGCTTGATGCTCTCGCTGGTGGGGGCAGCGGTGGGCCTCTCGCTGGCGCTGCTGTTGGCGTATCCACTGTCGCTGCTGCCAGAGCCGTTCGGAGTGGTGCTGCCCAGCTTGCTCTCGCTGGCGGGGGCTTACTTGGGGCTGACGACGTTCGGCATTCGGCATCGGGAGATTTTAGACATGCTGAATGAGCGCATGAATCGCTCTGCAGCGCGCGTGACGGCGGCGCAGTCTGGCCGCAAGCTGATTTTGGACACGAGCGTGTTGATCGACGGGCGTATCGTCGGCGTGGCGGAGACGGGTTTCTTGGGCGGCATGTTGATTGTGCCGCGTTTCGTGATGAACGAGCTGCACCGCGTGGCGGATTCGTCCGATCAACTGCGGCGGAATCGGGGGCGTCATGGGCTGGATGTGCTGAAGCGCCTGCAGCGCATCGATTCACTCTCGGTGCGGATGGTGGAGGACGACTTCGAGGACATCACCGAGGTAGACAACAAGCTGGTGGCGCTGGCGGTGCAGATGCAGGCGGCGATCATCACCAACGATTACAACCTCGGCCAAGTGGCAGAGCTGCAAGATGTGCAGGTGTTGAACATCAATCAATTGGCAAAGTCGCTGCGTGCCATGTACATCCCGGGTGAGAGCTTCGCCATCCGCATCATCCAAGAGGGCAAAGATGTCAACCAAGGCGTGGGCTACCTCGACGATGGCACGATGGTCGTGGTCGAAAATGGCCGCCAGTACATGGATCGTGTGCTGGACGTGCGCGTCACCAAGCTCATCGAGCGCGACGCTGGCCGCATGATCTTTGCTGTGCCAGAGGCCGAACTGCGGCGCGGAACCCCTGAAGCCAGCGCTTAACCAGCATTCAGGCCTGCTTCAGCCAATTCAGGCACTGTCAAAAAATCAACAGCCTCACACATGGAGCGCCGATGCGTCATTATCTCGTTGGGTTTATCTGCCTCCTGATGATGTTGGGCGCTGCGCCAGCGGCTGGGGCGCAGGCCTGCCGCTCGACTTCTGCCACAGGGTTGATCGAGGGATCGCTGCTGGTCAACGGGCGCGAACGCTCATATCTAGCCTACATCCCCGTGTCCTACGATGGCACACGGGCGCTGCCGCTGCTGTTCGTGTTCCACGGTTTCGCGTCATCCCCAGAGAACATCATGAGCATGGCTGATTTCAACCCCTTGGCTGATGAACAGGGGATCATCGTGGTCTACCCGCGCGCGTCGGAACAGCCAGCGCAGTGGTTCACTGGCGTCAGCGTGCTGCGCCCTTTCGATGACGACCGCGACGTTCAGTTCTTCGACGCGCTGCTGGCGGATGTGACCTCGCAGTGGTGTGTGGACGCGCAGCGGGTGTATGTGGTGGGCTTCTCGCTGGGGGGTGGGATGGCGCACCGCCTCGCGTGTGAACGCGCCGAGCGCATCGCCGCGTTTGGGACGGTGGCAGGGGCTTTTTCTAACATTCCGAACGGCTGCACCCCTGAACGCCCCGTGCCAGTGATGGCGCTGCACGGCTTAGCCGATCGCGTCGTCCCGTTTGAGGGGGCTGGGCTGCTGCTGCCCAGCGTCAGCGCATGGGTGGCGGGTTGGGCTAGTCGCAATGCATGCGTGGGCTTGCCCACGCGCGAGCCGTCGTTCGAGCAGGGTGTTCACTTTGAACAGTGCGCCGAAGATGCCGAGGTGATCCTCATCACCGGCGCGGAGATCGGACACACATGGCCGGGCACACCGCGCCCGAACCGCGCGAGCCGCATGGGTGGCCGCGATGATGGCAGCATCAACGCGACCCAGTTGCTGTGGGGGTTCCTATCGCGCTACACGCTGCCGTGAGGCGTCAGGCGCTGGCTTGCTCATCGGCGGCTTGCGCCGTCTTGCGCCGCACAGTCACTTGGGACTGGGTGATGAAGCGATCCACATAGGGGTTGTTGACGACTGGCATGATCATCGTCTCCCCTTTGCGTTGCAGCGTGAAGTGGTAGATCGACACGCAGCGCGCGCCTGTATACCAAACCAGCTCCTCGACGCAGTCGACAATTTCCCAGCCGTTTTGCAGCGCTGTCAGCAGGTGGTCACCACCGGCGTACCCTTCACGCGGCGTCCAATATTGGCTGGTGACATCAAGGTACTGCACGTGATAGTTTTTGTTGTCCATAACAACCTCCCAAGAAGTTTCTTTCACATTGCTTCTAGACATTCTCTATCATGAATGCGTTAACAAAGTATTTTACGCTCATTATAGTCGTTTTATCTCTCAAGCATAACACCCAGCATGTTATAATCAGACCATTGTTAAGCACACAAGGACAAGCACCGTGGCGACCGTCATCAGGATCGAACACATCGCCCGTTATGTGGGGCAGGAAGTAGAACTGCGCGGCTGGGTATACGCGAAAACAGGCAAGGGCAAGCTGCATTTTATTCGCCTGCGCGATGGCACGGGGCAGGTGCAGTGTGTCGCATTCCGCGACGATCTGCCGGAGGATCAGTTCGAGGTGGCCAAGGCGCTGACGCAAGAATCCTCCGTGGTGATCACCGGCAGGGTGAAAGAGGACGAGCGTGCGCAGGGCTTCCCAGCGGGTTTTGAGATTGCCGTGACGAGCGTCCGCCTCATTCAGCAGGCGGTGGATTACCCTATCACCCCCAAAGAACACGGCACGGAGTTCTTGATGGACAACCGTCACCTGTGGATCCGCAGCAACCGCCAATGGGCTATCCTGCGCATTCGCGCCACGATCATCAAGGCAATGCGCGACTTCATGGACGACAACCAAATCCTGCTGATGGACACGCCCATCATCACCCCGGCCGCAGGTGAGGACACAACCTCGCTGTTTGAGATTGACTACTTTGGCGAGCCAGCCTACATGGCGCAGACCGGCCAGCTCTACAACGAGGCGAATATGGCTGCGTTTGGGCGCGTCTACTGCTTCGGGCCGACCTTCCGTGCGGAGAAGAGCAAGACCCGCCGCCACTTGATCGAGTTTTGGATGTTGGAGCCAGAGCTGGCATTCTGCTCGCTCGAGGAGCTGATGGATCTCGAGGAGCGCTTGCAGTGCTATATTGTGGAGCGCGTGCTGACCAAGAACCGTCAAGAGCTGGCGATCATCGAGCGCGATGTGGCCGCATTGGAGCGGGTGGTTGGGCCGTTCCCACGGATCAGCTACGATGAGGCCGTTGACAAGCTCGAGCAGCTCCATGCCGAGGCCACCGACCCCGAACAAAAAGAACTGCTCAAGATTGTGCGCGGGGATGACTTCGGCAGCCCGCACGAGACCGCGCTCACCCAGCTTTATGACCGTCCGCTGTTCGTCTATCACTATCCGACGGCGGTCAAGGCCTTCTACATGCAGCCGGTGGAGGGGCAGCCTGACCGCTGCCGCAGCGTTGACCTGCTCGCCCCCGAAGGCTACGGCGAAATTTGCGGCGGCAGCGAGCGCATCTACGACGAGGCGCTGCTGCTCCAACGCATTCAAGAGCACAAGCTGCCGGTTGAAAACTACAAGTGGTATCTGGAGCTGCGCCGCTTTGGGAGTGTGCCGCACGCTGGCTTTGGCCAAGGCTTGGAGCGCACTGTCGCGTGGATTTGTGGGCTGCCCCATGTGCGTGAGACGATCCCCTACGCGCGCTTGCTCAACCGCAGCTATCCTTAACTGTGCGCTGAAGGCAAGGACGACGCCATGATACCGCCAAAGCCACGAATCCTTGTGACGGGCGGTGAGACCTTTCTGGGGATTAATGTCGCATCTGCGCTGTTGGCCGAGGGCGCAGATGTGACGCTGCTTGTGCGCCCCGGGCGTGAGAAGACGCTGGGCGTGCTGGCGGATCGCGTGCGCTGGCACGTGGCCGACGTGTGGGACCCGGCCAGCTTGCGCGGGCGGGCGCGCGGCCACGCATGGGTCATCAACACCGTTGGCAGCATGGTCGCAGAGCCGAGCAGCGGCCTGACGTACCACCGTCTGAACGTCGTCTCGGCGCGCAACGTGGCCAACATGTGCATCAGCGATGGGGTGTCGAATATGCTGTTGTTCAGCGTGGCAGGCGCGCCGTGGATCAACCGGCAGTACATCCGCGCCAAACGCGAGGCCGAGACGTATCTCGCGCGGATCGGCCTCAACGGGGTGATCGTGCGCGCGCCGCTGGTCTATGTGCGCGGCGCGCCACGCCCGCTGTTCTACCGCTTGGCGAGCGGGGTTATTGGACGTCCGCCGCTGTCGTGGTTGGGGCTGGGGAATTGGGCGCCGCTGCCATTGGATGTGGTGGCGCGCGGCGTGGCCCGTTTGGTGCTGCGCGGCCCCACACGGCGGATCAACTACGCGGGCGACCTGCGACGGCTCAACACGCGCGATGAGCTGCGCGGTGTGGCCAACGTGCCGCCGCAGGTCACGCAGGGGCTGCAAATGACAGCCGAGGGCGCGCTGCCCTTCGACAGCATCGACGACAACGCCCCTTTCGGCTGGACGAATTAAACAATCAAAAGTGAAAGAGTTGAAAGTTGAACGTGAAAAGTCAGGTTATCCACCTTCGACTATTTCGACTTTCAACTTTAGGCTTTAAACGCAATTTTGCTGCTGTAGGCGGTGAGGACGTTGTTGGGCTGCGCAGCGACCACGTCCACGTCGATATACGTTCCGCCGCAGTCCGTCAGGTCTTCCCCATCCTCTGAGAGTTGGAACACCTGCACCTTGAGGCGCACCGCGTCGTAAAACGACGGGGTGAGGGTCAGGCGGCGTACTTCGGCCGCGCGGCTGAGCTTGAGCATTTCGTCGCGCGTGCTGAGGTCGGCATGGAGCGCCTCAAAGCGCACCACGACATCCGCAGGCGGGGTGAAGCCTTGCGCTGCTGGCTCAAACCCGACGACGACATCGACCGGCTCGCCAGCAGCCAGTTGGCGGGGCAGCGCAATGACGAGGGCGCGCTGGATCGTGCCCTGCGCCGAGGCATTCACGGCGGGGGCTGCGGCGTCGTAGGCGGCCAGCTCTTCAGCGGCGGCTTCGCCTTTGCGCGTCAGCTCAAATCGGTTATCACCGCGCATCTGGGTATAGTTGTTGGTGACGAGGCGGCGCATCGCTTTGGAGTAGCGCCGTTCGCTGATCTGGAGGTCATCCATCATCTCCTCGGGCCATGCGGCGCGTTCGGGGTGTTTGGCCAGATAGCGCAGCAGGTCGAGGGCGCTCGGCAGGGACTCGAGCTGGATGAGGTGCATGGGCAACTGGGCGGGCATATGCTGCTCCGTTCGATAATGACAACATGATGACCCTTGTGAGTATAGCAAGCGTTCACAAGGGTCACAAGCGGCCTAGAGCGTGACGATGCGTGCGCCCCCTGCGGTTGGGGTGGCTACATGGCGCGTGTCGACGATCAAGCGGCTGTGGGCCACCACCTCCGCCCAGTTGTAGGCGCGGTGGTGGGTGACGATCACCACGCAGTCGGCCTCTTGCAGCAGGGCGGTCGAATACTGGGCGCTGTGCATCTCCAAGCCTCCCTCCAAGAAGAGCTGCGGGATGTAGGGATCATGGTAGACGACATCAGCGCCGCGATGCCGCAGCAGGTCGATGATGTCGAGGGCGGGGCTTTCGCGCACGTCGTCGATGTCGGGCTTGTAGGCCGCCCCTAGCACGACCACCCGCGCATTGCGGACGGACTTCGCATCGTCGTTGAGCGCCGCGGCCACTTTTTCCACGACGTAGAGCGGCATCGAGGTGTTGATCTCGCTGGCGAGGTTGATAAAGCGCGCGTTGTAGTTGAGCGTCTTCAATTTCCAACTGAGGTAGTGCGGGTCAACAGGGATGCAGTGCCCACCCAAGCCCGGCCCCGGGTAGAACGGCATGAAACCGAACGGTTTGGTGGCGGCGGCGTTGATCACCTCCCATGCGTCCACGCCGAGCTTGTCGCACATCAGCGCCAGCTCATTGACTAAGCCGATGTTGACCGCGCGGAAGGTGTTCTCCAGCAGTTTGACCATCTCTGCTGCCATCGGAGAAGACACCGGCACGACGACCTGTACGGCGGCGCTGTACAAAGCCTGTGTAACCTCCAGACAATTGGGGGTCACGCCACCGATGACTTTGGGCGTGTTGTGCAGTTGGTAAACCTTGTTGCCCGGGTCGATGCGCTCTGGTGAGAAGGCGACGAATACATCCTCACCGATGGTGAGGCCGCGCTCCATCAAGGCGGGCACGACCACTTCCTGCGTCGTGCCCGGGTAGGTAGTGCTCTCAAGGATGACGGCCATGCCGGGCGCAACAATGCCCGACAGCGCACCGATGGCCTGCAAAATGTAAGACATGTCGGGGTCTTTCGTCTTGTTGAGCGGCGTCGGCACGCAGATGATAATCGCGTCCGCTGCGCTCAGATCAGCGTACTGCGTCGTGGCGCGAACGAGACCCTGTTCCACGAGCGGGCGCAGTTGGTCGCTGGGAATGTCCTCGATGTAGCTCTCACCGCGGTTGATGCTTTCAACTTTGCGCTCGCTAAGGTCGAGTGCCAGCACAGAAAACCCCTGACGCCCAAACTCCACGACCAATGGCAGCCCAACATACCCAACCCCCACCACGGCGACGGTGGCCTTGCGACTTGCAATCTTGGCAAGCAGTTTCTCTTTATACGACATGCGAGCGGGTTTCCTTTCTGAAGAGGAACGAGTTTAGCTCATGCGCGATAAGCGCGAGCATTATACAATTCTGGGTGGTATATCCCATAGCTTGTCTCGTTATGTGGAAAGGACAATCGAATGAGTGGTTACAAGCACTTGGGGCTGCTGACAGCCTCGTTGGTGGCCGTGCTGCTGATCAGCAACATCGCGTCTACCAAAATCCTGCAAGTCGGCATCTTCGCGTTGGATGGCGGCACGTTTTTGTTCCCGCTGGCCTACATCTTCGGCGATGTGCTGACCGAAGTCTACGGCTACAAGGCAAGCCGCAGGGTGATCTACATCGGGTTCCTCTGGTTGGCCATCGCAGCGCTCACGTTTCAAATCTTGGTGGCGCTGCCCCCTGCCCCTGATTGGGAACTGCAAGACGCCTTCGCCGCTATCCTCGGCCTGACGCCGCGCATCATGTTGGGCAGCCTTGTCGGCTATTGGGCGGGCGAGTTCACCAACAGCTACGTGCTGGCCAAGATGAAGGTGGCGACGCGCGGGCGCTGGTTGTGGACGCGCACCATCGGCAGCACGCTGGCGGGGCAGGCAGTGGATACAGTCGTGTTCCTGTTGATCGCATTTTGGGGCGTATTGCCCGATGATCTGCTGCTGACGATCGCCTTGTCGAACTATGTGTTCAAGGTGGGGATTGAAGTGCTGTTTACGCCAGTGACCTATGCGATTGTCAACTGGTTCAAGCGCGAAGAGCAGATCGAGATCTTCGACACCGAGACGGACTTTAACCCGTTCCGCTTGTCGGACATCGCTTACAAGCGCGACTAAACAAGCAGGGCGTGGGGGAGAACGACCTCACGCCCGGCTGTTGGCTACTTCTTGCCTTTGATGCGCTTGGCGATGCTGTCACCGACGATCATGCCCAGCATCCCGCTGGATTCGTAGGTGTCTTTCTTGTCTTTGTCCCAGTCGATGCGGATGCGCTCGTTGAGCCACGTCTCGTAGTCGGCGCTGGTTTTGACGAGCAGGGCTTCCAGTGCGGCGCGGTCGCTGCTGGTGAGGGCATCGCGCACCTCTTGCAGGTGGTGGATGACGCGGTCAATCGAGCGAGCCAGCACCTGCCGGTTGCCGTTGAACTGGTCGCGCAGCGCGTCGGGGTGTTCGTGGTGCAGGCTGCGGGTGAGCAGGCCAAAGGCGCTGCCAGTGAGGTAGCGCAGGTCGTTCCAGCTCTCGCTCTGGGTGAGGTGATAAAACAGGGTGATCCCAAGCAGGCGGGGCATCTGCTCCGTCATGGCGATCATCGCGTCGTAGTCGGCGGGGTCAACGAAGCGCGGTTTTGCGCCCAGCAAGTAGGCCACGTTGTAGGCAAGGTCAATCGCCTCTGGCAGGCTATCCACCGCGGGCACGACGAGGCAGGGGGCGTTCTCGAACAAGTCGGCGCTGGCGTCGTCCGCGCTGATGCCAGTCGTTTCAAGAAAGCGTGCGGCAGGCAGCGGCGTAAAACCTACCACGTGAACGTCCCCATTAAGAAATTCTTTAGCCCAGCCCAGCGAGGGCGCTTTTACGGGCGAAGCGTCCAAGATCACCACCCCGTCGCGCAGGCGGTTGGCGATCAACCGATACGTCTTGCGCACTTCGTCATAGGGCAGGTTCATCAGGATGATTTGCGCGTCTTTAACAGCGGCCTCGGGCGAACGGTCGACCCGGTCGACTGCGCCTGCCTTGTGAGCGGCCTTCTCATGCGCGGATTTGACATCATAGCCCGCGATGGTGAACGCGTACTTGCCGTTCTCTTTGGCATAGCGCTTCAGCGCGAGGCCGAACGAGGTTCCAACGCGGTCGAGGCCGAGGATCGTCACGTTGAGGGTCGTCATGCTTGCTGTCCTGTCTATTTTGTGTTTGGCGGTAAGTCTAGCGGGTTTGGATGAGAAAATGCTGTGCGCAGATCGCAGCCTTGGGGCTTTGGGTCAGCTATATCTCAAGGGTTTCTTCATTTGTCGTGTATAGCAAAATTATGCTAGACTCAGATTATTATCATTCCTGTGCTTATTTATTTGAATGTGCGTCCTGTGAGCGAGAACCCAGCGGATGACATCTCATCCACCATAACAACTCCGGAAGGCAACACAACGAAAGCGCTGTCGAATCGCTTGCCAGAAATCATGCCGACTGGGGTTCCACATCGGCTTCGGCTCCACGTTAGCGAGGGGCGTGCGACCTTTGAAGTGTCAACCCGTCAATCAGTTGTCATCGGGCGCAGCTCATCGAACGGCAGCGTTGAGGTTGACCTCAGCCCCTACAACGCGGTCGAACTTGGCATCTCGCGCCGCCATGTGCAGCTGGACGCGGTGGGGGATCGCCTCATGATCAAAGACCTTGAGAGCGTCAACGGCAGCAGCCTGAACGGGAAGCCGCTCACGCCCAATCACTACTACCCGGTCGCGCATGGGGATGAGTTGAAAATTGGGCGGCTTAAGATGCGGATCTTCTTCATTTACGAATGATATGCTTTGTCTACATGTTGCAATCAAGAACGTTGAGGACGTTTTCATTTTACAGATTGCGAATGACGGGCTAGACTATAAGGACAAGCCAACGACTTAATTTGATTATGTCTACGTCGAACTACTTCCGGAAAGCCAACGACGATGTTGTAACGCAGTATTCGGTACAGCGTCCGAAAGGCAAAGCCAAGACCGCCCCGCATCGCAACAGTGAAGGGGTGACCCCGCCACCGTGCTTGAAGCTCATCCTGCCGAGCGGCAAGGTATTTCAAGTCTCCACGGAGCGTGAAATTAGCATTGGCCGCCGCTCGCGCCCGGCTGACCCCGAAGTGACGGTCGACTTGCAAGAGCATGGCGGCGTCGAGGGTGGCGTAAGCCGCTACCATGCGATGATCGTCGTGGTGAAGGGTGTGCTCTATCTGCGCGACCTGAACAGCGTCAACGGCACATTCCTCAACGGGCATCGCCTGATGCCGATTGCCTCCTACCCTGTCAAAGACGGTGACACGCTGACGCTCGGCGAGCTGTCGATGACGGTGGAATACTGCTAACTGCCCCCCGGCGCGGGCGCAACCCGCACCAAGACCACGTTGAATGTGCCTTCGCTGTTGCGAGTGCCTCGTGATCCCTCATAGCGTCGTGCGTTGATGTAGTACACGCCTGTGTAGGGGAGCGTGTAGCGCGTGATGGCCGCGTTGCTGTTGCCGCCGCTGTCGTCGTCGCT
This sequence comes from Anaerolinea sp., assembly GCA_046719465.1. Lineage (GTDB taxonomy): Bacteria > Chloroflexota > Anaerolineae > Aggregatilineales > Phototrophicaceae > JANWYT01. Next base: position 10,411 of record JBDNCV010000009.1, on the reverse strand, counting down.
GATGAGGCGCTGTTGATTTTGATCGAGCAGCACGAGCACGGGGTCTAAGTTGCCGCTGGTGCGCGTCATGGTGATCGTCACGACTTCGCCGCGCATCCCGTAGAAAGCGTAGACGCTGTCGGGGTCGGCGTCGCTGATGGCATCAGGCACAGTGGTTCCATAGAGCAGGCGCGGAATGCCGATGTTGACCCCAGCGTAGGCGTCGCCGCGGTTGCGCAGCGTGAGCCGATAGCCGCCGGTGGTGCTGCCGTTGGCCCCTTCGAAACGCTGGGCGATGATGATGTAGCTGCCGTCTGCTGGGATGCGGAAGCCGTTGATGGCTGCATTTTTGCCGCCGCCGCTGTCGTCATCTTGGAACAGCGTGCGCCCGTTCATATCCTGCAAGATCAAGTAGGCGTCCAACGAGCCGGAGGTGCGCGCCATCAGGATGTCGATTACGTCGTCCTCGCGCGCGCTGAAGCGGTAGAAGCGCTGCGGTTGGTTGTTCGTGATCTCACCGGTGAGTGGTTGATCGGGCGCGATGTCCTCGGGCATGATGCTGTTGTTGCCGATGCCGCTGAATGGGCCTTCGTAGACGCTCAAGATGAAGTTGCCGACTGTGTCGCCCGCAGCCTCGCCATAGCGCGAGGCGACAACGATATAGACGCCAGTCTCTTGGGCGACGAAGTTGTCGATGCGCGAGTTGTGGCTTCCGCCTTCGGGCACGTCGTCGTTGCTGGCCAGCAGGAACCGATTGCTGTCCAGCACTTGGAGGTACGGGTCTAGTGTGCCGCTGGTGCGCTGCATCTCAATCGTGAGCACGTCGCCGCGGTTGGCGCGGAAGGTGTAGAAGATCTGCGGCTCGATGTTGGAGATGGTCCCTGTTACCGGCACGCCATACAGCAGGGTTGACCCCTGCTCGCTGACAACGCCGACCCGCTCCAGCTTGAGGCGATACTCGCCGCGGGTCGTGCCCACGTTGAGGCCGAAGCGCCCGATGATGAGGTAGTGCGGCATATCGCGTTGAAGCGAGACGGTCACGCTCATCTGGCGCGGGTCGTCACTGTCGTCTTGCACGACCAGCGCGCGGCCTGTCGCCTCAAACAGTGTCAGCGTCGGGTCAAGATCGCCGCTGGTGATCTCCAGCGTGATCCGCACAACCTCCCCGCGCGACCCCTCAAAGGTGTAGACTTGGCGTGGGGCGTTGTTGTCGATCCGCCCGGTGACGGCCAGCCCCACCGCAGAGTTAGGCGTTAGGGGCGTGCTGACCGGCTCTTGCGCGGTGACGTTCAGCGCGAGCCAGAAGACGGCCAGACCAGCGAGCGCCCGCATGATCTAACTGCTGCCAAGCCTGCTGTCGCCCGGGGCAACTTGGAAGATCGCACCCCACGGCAGATAGTGTGTGAACACGTAATCCTCGACGAGCAGATTGCCGCTGAGGTCGTAGACGCGCCGATACACAGTGACATCAGCCCCTTCGGCGCTGTAGTCCACTTGGATGCTCTGGCCGGGTGGGACTTGCGGGTTGGCCTCATAGCGCACGGGGCGCGCGGGGGTGATGTTCTTGACGATAGCCGGGTCGACCTCGGTGTTGAAGAAGCGCGTGCTGTAAAAGCGGAATTGTAGGGCGCTGTTGGCTGGATAGATGCTCGTCTCGATCAAGATGTGGTACGGCGTGTTGTTCTGGAAGCGGAAGTCACGCTCGGGCTGCCAGATAGCCGCATCCAGCCCGGGCGGCATCCCGCCTTGCTCATAATAACCGACGCGGTAGCCATGCGAGTTGCGCTCGGTGATGGCATAGCCGCCGTAGAACGCCGCGCGGAAGATCGTCGTGCTGACTTGGCATGTGCCGCCGCCGATGCCGATCACGGTGCGATCCCCGACGATGACGTTGCCCTCAAGGAAGCCGCCTTCCTCGTTGATTTCACCCAAGAAATAGTTGAACGAGAACTCTTCGCCCGGGCCGATGATGATGCCGTCGAACTTGCTGGCGGCCAGCGCGATGTTCGTGCGGCGGCTTTGCGGGCTGCCAACGAAGTACGTCGTTGCTTCGGCCACCATCTCGCGGATGCCCAACTCGGCGGCGCTGACCTGATTGTGGTAGCGAGGCAAGGTGAAGTCGAACACCATCGGAACGACACGGTTATCGGGGTTGAAGACGGCATCCTCAAGGCGGCGGATCGTCTCTTGAACGTTGAGCGTGCGCCCACTGATGGCGGGCTGCGTGACTTCGAGTTGGCCAGTCTGCGCGTTGAAGCGGTAGCGAGCGTTCTGAGCGGGGGCGATCAAGCCGGGCGCGAGCGTTTGCAGGTAATCGGCGAAGGCGCTGGCGTCGATGCGCGCGGCAAAGCTCTGGGTGCCGTCGCTGTTGGTGATCGTCTCTATGCGCAGCAGTTGGGCGATCTGCTCGGTGGAGGCCGTCCATGGGCCGAGCGGCGCGCCGGCAGCGTCATTCGCCACGAGCTGCACCGGCGCGCTCAAGGCTGTTTCGATCTGCTGGCGGACGTCGGCAACGCTCACAACGAGCGGCGGCGTCTCGAGGATCACCAGCGGGATTTCTCCGCCGCTTAGGGTGAGCAGGCGTTCCTCCAACCGTTGGAGCGTGCGCGTCACGTCGAGCTGCCGCCCGCTTTGACCCTCCACCGCGATCAACTCCCCACCGTTCATGGTGAGCGACGCGCTGATGGGGGCTTGGTCGACCTCCGCGCGGATGGCCAGCAGACGCTCAAGGGCCTGCTGTTGATCGTAGACCACCATCGGCGAGAGGGTTGCCCCCGTGAGCAGCGTGCGAAGCTGCGTGAGCAGGTCGTCGAACACGGCGCCGGTATGCGCGATGCGATAGGCTTGCAGGGCGGTAGTCTCTGCATCGAACTGAACGCCCAACTCGCGGGCGCTGACCTGCCAAAAGGCATCGCCATCGCGGAAGGTGAAGATGGCTTGATCGGCCATGCGGAACTCTTGTTCAAGCTGCTGCTGCGCCTCCGCCAATGTGAGGCCGCCCAGCGGGATGTTCTGCACCCACACGTTGGGCACGATCAAGTCGCGGTAGGCCATCTGAAACCCCATCAACAACCCCATCAGCAGCACAAGCGCGAGGAACAGCCCCAGCACGAACAAGATAGGGATGCGAATCCACCACGGGCTGTAGAGCGCGTCGTCATCGTAGGGGGTCAGATTATGGGGGAGTGATCCAGTCGTCATGATTGCCTGTGAGAACTGACAGCGTTGCCCTGTATTGTAGCAGATGAACAAGCGCTGCGTTGAGGTTGATCAAGATGGCTCGTTCACGCCTTGCGGGGTAGGGATCTCCAGCGGCTGCGGCAGCATAGAGAACAGCTCGGCACTCAAGGGCTGCTGGTTGATCAGCACGCTCTCAAGCGCCGCGCCTGCCACGCGCTGAAGGTTGTTCAGGGATGTTCGGTCGGTGGTGATGTTGATGACGATCATCTGGGAGGCATCTGCAGGGGTGAGGGCGATCACCAGCGTCACCGAGTCGGTGCCAGTGTTGAGGACGTAGTAGGCGCCATCATACTGCATCCAGCGGAAGGGTTCCGGCGTGGAGGCGATGGCGTTGCCGATCAAGCGGGGCGTGTTGGTGATCTCGCGCAGGACTTCGGCCGTGCTGGTGCCGGTCTCTTTTGGGATGTCGCGAATCAACTCCTCCGCCGGCATCCAGATGTTGAGCACAACGGTCGGGGTTGCTCGGTCGTTGGGTTGATTAGTCAAGATCAAATGAGTGCCGTCCACGAATGCGCGCCAGCCGGTCGGCGGCAGTGAGCTGATCTGAACCCCCCTAAAATTGACAGACACGGGCACGTTGTTGGCAGGCAGCACTAGCGCTGTCGCAGGCAAACAACCTGCCACCAATACAGTCAAAACGAGGACGCTCAAAGCGAGTTTGATGATCAGCATTCCAGTGCAAGCGCTAGACTGAACTCTTCATACGAAATCTACAAAACTTGTCTTGGCGTAAGATAAAAGGAGCATGAGTAAAAATGGCCGCAAGTGGACAAATTTTGCAGATTTATGAGAATGTCATGAGGGGTTTTGTGATTTGCGGCGCAGCAGTAGGTTTACAATGCGGTGGAATTCTTCGATGCGCAGCAGGTAAGCGCTGGCGCTGAACACGGTGACGCACACGCCGCCCGCCGTGAGGACGATCACAAGTTCTTGCAGCAGCGTCCCCGCGCCGACGTGTTGATAAAGCCAGATCAACGCTGCGCGCGCTGCCAGCGCCATCAACAAGGCAGCGATGGCAGTCTTGATGAAGGTGCGCAGCAGGCCGAGCTGATGCAAGCCCTCTAACCGACGTTGGAGGATCAGTGCGCTGATGCTGGCGTGCGTGATGTGCTTGACGCTGTCGGCAATCATCAGGCTGTAAAGCCCCAGCGACGGCAGCAGCAGGTACGCCGTCAGCATGTAGACGAGCAGGCTAAACACGCCGATGAGCGTGGGGGTGAGCGTGTCCTTGCGCGCGTAGAAGGCATACACCAGCAGCAGGTCAACCGCGGCGAAGGGCAGCCCGATCAAGTAGAGCCGCAGCACCTGCGCGGTGATGGCCGTGTCATTGGCGGTGAACGCGCCGTTCTCAAACAGCAGCTGGATGATCGGCACGGCCAGCACCATGAGGGCGGCAGCCGCAGGCAGGATAAGCGTAATCGTCAGGCGTAAGCCGAGGCCGAGCGTGTCCTTAAACGCGCGGCTGACCACTGGCAGGACGGCGGCTTGCCCGGCCAGCGTTGGCAGGATGGCGACGCTGATGGCTGTGGCGACCAGCCCCTGTGGGAACTGGATCAGCGTGGTGGCCCAGTTCATATAGGCGATGCTGCCTTCGCCGGTTTGGCTGGCGAGGTTGTAGCTGTAGGGCCGCGCGATGAGCGTGTCGAGGATGAGCGAGAGCATGACCGGCGCGTAGAGCAGCGCGATATGACGCAGGGCGGGGTGTCGCCAGTTCAGGGTGAAGCGCAGGCGTGCCTCGCGCAGGCCCCACACCTGCGCCAGCATTTGCAGCACAGCGCCGCAAATCCAGCCCACTGCAACCGCGACGATAGCATCGTTGGGGCGGACGAGGAAGAACGGCTTGAAGATGTTCGCGCTGGCAGGGGCGCTGAACCACTCGGCGCTGAGGACGTAGGGCGGCGTCAGCAGCAGCGCGCAGATTACGATGCTCCCGTTGAAGATCACCCCTGCGAAGGCGGGCATGAAGAACTGCTTGCTGGCGTAGAGCGCCGCGCTGAACACTGCAAACAGCGCCATGAAGATCAAGGCGGGCGCAGTCAGGCGCAGCAGGTCAACCGCAAGGGTGATCGTCTGCTCGCTGGCGCCGCCTGCCGTGACGAGGACGATCTGAGGCGCGAACAGGCTGACCAGCACGACCAACCCGCTGAGCAGGGTAAAGACGAGGCTCATCAAGATCGAGACGACCCGCCACAGCTCATGTTTGCCCTGCACAGTGAACACATCCGAGAGGACGGGCACGAGCGCCCCGTTGACATGCCCGCCGATGAGCAGGTCATAGATCGCGCGGATGACGACGGTCGCCACTTGGAACGCATCTACCACCGCGCTTGCCCCGAACAGGAACGTCAGCACCATCTCACGCGCGAGGCCCAAGACGCGGCTGCCGATGTTGCCCAGCGCGAGGATGCTGCTGGCGCCGACGACGCTGGCGTTGGTTTCCTCTTGCTGAGCTTGTTCCGCGTTGGCGGCAAGGTCAGATGTCACAGGGAGGCTCACGTGGGTATCCGAGCGTGGGGCTAGTTGGGAAGGGCGCGAATGCGGGCGATGAGGGCGCTGGTGCTGTGGCCCTCAAGAAACTCAATGAGCGCGACCTGTGCGCCGACCCGCTCAGCTGTGGCGCGCTCGGGCAGCAGCTTGTGGGCGTAATCCCCGCCTTTGGCATAGACATCAGGGCGCAGGCGTTCGATCAAGCTATCGGCAGTGGCTTCTGCAAAGAGGACGACCGCATCCACTGGCCGAAGCGCAGCTAGCAAACGCGCGCGCTCATGATCGGGCACGATGGGCCGCCCCTGCCCCTTGTGCTGCTGGGTGGTGCTGTCTTGGTTAAGGCCGACGATCAATGCATCCCCCAGCGCGCGAGCTTTTTCTAAATAGTCAAGATGGCCGACGTGCAGCAGATCAAAGTGGCCGTTGGTCAAGACGAGGCGCTTGCCCGCGGCGCGGAGCTGCTCACGATATGCAATTGCTTGCTCAAGTTTCATCACGTTGCCCATAATGGCGCTACAATAATCACAGGGGTGAGACTTTACAAGCCTGACCTGCCGCACCTGCCCACACTAGAACGGAATCACCGTGAACCCATTCGCTCTGAACGAGATCGCTGCTGCTGTTATGGAAGTTGAGCGGCGGGAGAAAATCGCGCTGGAGGCTGAAGATCAAGCCCTGCTGGAACGCACCGGCGCGAAGCATCTGGCAACGTTCAGCGGAACCCTGCGGACGCTGTCCCCAGAGGTCTACCGTCAACTTGACGAAGCGCTGCGTCCGCATGACCTGTTCCCGCTCCTGCGCGAGACACCCACCGGCCATGCTCTGCACATCCTGCAAGGCCGCGTCTATCCCGCCCGTGAGTTCAGCGTGCTGCTGCCGCTGGGGTTATTCCTGCTGACTCTGCTGAGCGTGCTCTATACAGGCACATTGATTGCCATCGGCGAGCTTAGCCTGAGCAGCGCAGAGGCGGCGCAAGCTGTGGCCGCAGCGCTGCCCGCCAACCTGTGGCGCGGCGCTCCGTATGCGTTGAGCATCTTGCTCATCCTAGGCGCACATGAGGCGGGGCACTGGGTGCAGATGCGGCGGTATCGTGTGGCGTCGTCGCTGCCGTTTTTCCTGCCTGCGTTCGGCCTCAGCCCGCTGGGGACGTTTGGGGCGGGCATCCTCTTGAAAGAGCCGATGCCCAACCGCCGTGTGCTGCTCGATGTGGGCGCGACCGGCCCATGGATGGGGGTGCTGTTCGCGCTGCCGATCTTGATCGTCGGGCTGGCGACCTCACAGGTGGTGGCGATCAGCGGCGGGATGGTGGAGGGGAACTCGATCTTGTACTGGCTGGCAAAGGTGGCCGTGTTTGGTCGCCCGCTGCCGGATGGCCAAGTCGACGTGATGGTGAACCAGCTAGCATGGGCGGGCTGGACGGGGCTGTTCGTCACAGCGCTGAACTTGCTGCCGATTGGGCAGCTCGACGGTGGGCACACGCTTTACGCGCTGTTGGGGGGGCGCGCGCGGGCGATGTACGGCCCGGTGATGGCGCTCATCCTTGTGGGGGCGCTGTTCTTCAGCAGCGCGTGGGTGCTGTTGGGGCTGCTGGTGGCTTTCCTCGGGCGGACGTATGCCGTCCCGCTCGACGATGTCACCCCGCTTGACCCGCTGCGGCGGCGTTGGGCGCTGGCCACGCTTGTTTTGTTCGGGTTGTGCATCGTTCCAATGCCATTGGCGTATAATGGGATGAGTGATGGCCTCTTGAGCGGGCTGCTGATGAGCGTCAGCTTGTCGGTTGTCTGGCGCACTGTGAGGGGGTAGGGTGATACGCCGATCAACGCTGGTGCTGCTGTTGTTTTGTTTGATCGTGGGCGGGATTGTAGGGTTCAACGCCTTCCTGCAAAGCCAGCCACCCGTGACTTACAGGCTGGCAGTTGACCCGTCGATTCAGGGGTGGGCGTCGGCCTTGGTGAGTGAGTTCAACGCGCGCGGGGTGACAACAAGCAGCGGTGCGCGTGTGCAGTGGAACGTGGACGCGACAGTATCCGACATCAACGTATGGCAGGGGCGCGCCAACTGGACGACAGACAATCGACCGGATGCGTGGCTGGCGACGACCAGTTGGGTGGCAGCCAACGCCCCGTCGAGCATGGCGTTCGTGCAGGTGGAGCCGTCACTGGCGATCTCCCCGCTCATGTGGGGTGGCTTTGAGAGCCGCGTCCGGCTGCTGACTAGAGGGGGAACTGACCCGTTCGATTGGGCGGCGGCGCAGTTGGTGGCTGCCCAAGAGCGGTGGGAGGCGTTGGGCGCGCCGAGCGAATGGGGCTTTGTCAACATTGGCATCGCGTGGCCGCGCAGCAGCGCTGCGGGGGTCAACATCATGGCGTCGATGCTGGCCTCGTACACAGGCAGCCCGTCCCTCACAGGCAGCGCCTTTGCCGACGCTGCGTTCCGCGCGTGGTTTAGCCCGCTGCGGCAGGCCATGCGCAGCTCGGAGCGGCTCGGTGAGCCGCCGCCCAGCGCGATGGCTGCACGTGGGCCGGTCGTCGCCGGTTTTAGCATCGCGCCCGAGTTTGAATGGCTGGCGCAGATGGGCAATTTCCCGCCGCAAGATCGCTTGGTGTTGGCGTATCCGGCCATGCAAGCACCGCTTGACTTCCCGCTCAGCATGTGGCAGGACGCAGGGACGACCGACGCCGCGCGGCAGGCGGTGCGCGCGCTGGCCGATTTTGCGCTGAGCGAAGCGGGGCAGGCGATCACGCTGCAAGCGGGCTTGAGGCCGCCTAACCGTGCGCCCAGCGCCAGCGATGCCCGCTTTGCGCAGGCACGACCTTACGGCCTTGTTTTGGACTGGCAGCTGGGTGAGGCAGTTCAAGGCGACCGCAGCGTGTATGAGCAGTTGTTCCGCCTGATGGATTGAACCCCTAAATGCTGGGGTGCGGGCGTGCGGCCAATTGCGTGTAGGATCAAATCAGCTATTGAGCAGCGAAGGAAAGAGATTATGCGAGGTCGCTGGGTGTTGAGTGTGCTTGTAGCGCTGGCAGTGCTCGCGGGCTGTACCGGCGATGGGGGGGGCAGCAGTTCGGCAGCGCCCGCCAATGCGATTGAGATCACCATCATTTATGCGCCGGAGAGCGCTGATTACCTGCCAACGATCATGAACCAGTTCAACGAATCGTACCGGCAGGGGATCAACCCCGTGACGGGGCAGCGCTTGGCCGCTGGCGAGCGCCCGATCTTCATCACGGGGCGGGATGGCTCGTCGGGGACGGTCATGCAGGGCATCGTCAACGCCGTGCTGACCCCCAACAGCGAGAACGTTGCGCGGCCTACGATCTTCCAGCCGAGTGTGCGCCACTGGTTGGCGCTGGCCAACTATCAGGCGCGGCGGGAGTTGTTCGACCTTGCCGACTCGCCCGCGACGGCCAACGCGCCGGTGGTGATGGCCATCTGGGAGAGCCGCCTGCGCGCCATCCAGCAGACGGTGGGCTACGACAACATCGGCTGGGAAGAGCTGCTGATGGTCATGAACTCAGCCAATGGTTGGCAGGACTTTGGCTTGCCGAACGCACGGCGCACCGTGTTCTACGGCCACACCGACCCCTTCGTGAGCAGCACTGGCCTGTCTACGTTGATTGCAGAATTTTACGCGGCGGCGCGCTCCGTCGGCATCAACGAGCGCACGCTGAGCCTCTCCACCGTCAACAATGAGGAGGTGCGGGCAGGCGTGCGAGCGATTGAGCAGTTGATCCGGCATTACTCCACGCGCACGACCGAGTTCAAGAACTACATCGCGCAGGGGCCGGATTATCTGGACTTTGTGGCGCTGGAGGAGAACGACCTGATCGCCATCAACCGCGGTCTGACGGCGTATCAACCACCAGAGCGCTTAGTGGCCCTCTACCCCAAAGAGGGGACATTCTTCCACGATCATCCGATGGCCATCGTCAACGCCAACTGGGTGACGGATGAGCAGCGGGCGGCGGCGCGCATCTTCATCGACTATGTGCGGCTGCCTGCCCAACAGGAGTACATCATGGGGTTCGGGTTTCGCCCGGTCATCGCGGGTGTGCCGTTGGGCTTCCCGTTTGAGGCGCAGTACGGCGTGACAAAAGAAGGCCCGAGCGTGCTGCTTGATCCGCCACCACCGGACGTCATCGCCGCTGTTCAAAACACGTGGGAGTTTGTCAAAAAGCAAGCGGACATCATTTTGCTGATTGACGTGTCTGGCAGCATGGCGCAAGACAACAAGCTGGAGCAGGCCAAGACGGCGGCGTTGGCATTTCTTGATCGCATGGAGTCCAACAATCGCATCGGCTTGGCTGTGTTTAGCGATGCGCTGCGGGTTGAAGTGCCCTTGGACAACTTTGAGACGAACATCGCGCGCATGCGCGAGCGCATCCAGCAGCTTCGGCCTGAAGGTGGCACATCGCTCTACGATGCGTTGGTTGAGATGGTGACCCTGCTGAATAACAGCACCGACACCGACCGCATCCGCGCGGTGGTGCTGCTGAGCGACGGGGAAGACACCACGTCAACGCGCTATCGCCTGTCCGATGTGGAGTCAGTTATCCGCGCCACGCGCAACGACCTGAACCCGGTCATCGTGATCCCAGTAGGGTATGGGCGCTTGCCTGATGAGTTGATCCGCGTGTTGCAGCGCATCGCCGCGGCCAGCAACACAACATGGCAAAGCGGCGACCCGAACAACATCGGGCGCATC
>JBDNCV010000089.1:0-15605 GCA_046719465.1 Anaerolinea sp. | reverse complement strand
GCAACTTGAACGATGCGCCCCTGCGCCATGACGATCACAAAATCGGCGAGCATGAACGCCTCACTCTGGTCATGTGTCACATAGAGCGTGAGCACACCCGCATCACGCAGCTGCTGCCGCAGTTCCAAACCAAGCTGCTGCCGCAAGCCTGCGTCAAGCGATCCGAGCGGTTCATCCAACATCAGCAGCGCGGGTTGATGCGCCAAGCTGCGCGCCAGCGCCACACGCTGACGTTCCCCGCCCGAGAGTTGGTGAATGCCGCGCTGTGCCAATCCCTCCAAGCCCACCCGCGCCAGCAGATGCCGCGCGGCTTTCTCGCGTGCTGCTTTGCCTACGCCGCGCATCTTGAGCGCAAACGCAACGTTTTCAATCACGTTCAGGTGTGGGAACAGCGCAAAGTCTTGAAACATCAATCCAAAGCCGCGCGCTTGGGCGTCCAGCGCATCGATCGACCGCCCTTCCCACAGCACCTGCCCGCTGTACGCTCGTTCCAGCCCAGCAATCACGCGCATCAGGCTGGTCTTGCCGCTCCCGCTTGGCCCGAGCACGCAGTAGATCTTGCCATGTTCAAGCCTTAAGTTCACACCATGCAAGATAGCCGTCTGCTGGATTGTCAACGATAAGTCGCGCAGTTCAAGCATTCAATACTCCCCACCGCCAAAATCGCGCAGGCGTTCAATCGTTAAAAAGCTCAGCAAACACACCACAAGCAGCACCACGCTCATCGCCAGCGCTTGGCCGTACTGGTCAGGCCGCGGCTGACCCAGCAGGCGGAAGATCGTCGTCGGGATTGTGGCTGTATCTGGCCGCACGATAAAGGCTGACGCGCCAAACTCCCCCAAACTGACGTTGAACGCAAACACCGCTGCCACGGCAAATCCGCGGCTCACCAATGGAAGCCACACAAAACGCACCCGCTGCCACAAGCCAGCGCCAAGCATTTGCGCCGCTTCCAGCAGTTGACTGTTTACCGCCAGCGCCACCGGCAGCAGCACACGCACCACCAGCGGCAGCGCAGCCATCGTGTGCGCAATCGGGATGAGCACCCACGACCCCAGCAGCAGCAGTGGTGGGGTGTTAAACGTCAGAATATAGCCAAACCCCAGCGTCGCCGCGCTGATGCCCATCGGCAGCATCAGCAGCAGATCGACCACGGCTGAGGATCGGCCGAGCCAGCGCAGCCCCCACACGGCCAGCCCGCCCAGCAGCAGCGACAAGCTCACCGTGATGAATGCGAACGCCAGCGAATACAAAATCGCCATCCACGGTGAGATAAACAGGACGGAGGGTGGATTAGTCAGCAGCAGCTCAAAATAGCGCAAGCTGGGGGCGCTCATGCGAAATGTGAGGGACAGCCACACCAACGCCAGCAGCGGCGCACCTAGAAAAGTTATCAGCGCCCCACACACACTGACGACGAGGAGCCGATCACGCCATGTACGGGCAGGCCGTGCTGTGCTCGACGCTTGCACCAAGTCGATGACGATGCTTCGACGCAACCGCAGGTAAACCACCATGCTGAGCACCAACACAGCAAGCTGCACTACACTCAAGATCGCTGCACCCGGCAAGTTAAACAAGCTTGTGGCGTAGAAGTAAATCTGTACCTCAACGGTTGCAAACGACAGCCCACCCAAAATCAGCACAACGCCGAAGCTGGTGAACGTGTAGATGAACACGAGCAGCGCCGCCGCCATGATGACGGGGCGCAGCAGCGGCAGGCGCACATACCACCATAAGCGCCACCCGCCTGCTCCTAGAACACGTCCGGCTTCTTCAATCCGTGGTGAGAGGTTCACCCAGTAGCCAGTTACCATCCGCACGACCAGCGCGAGGTTGAAGAAAATATGCGCCAATAAAATCAAGACGAGGGATTGATCGACTTGCAAAACAGGCTGCTCGAGGCCAAATGCCTGTTGCAGCACGGCGTTCACTACACCCGTCCGGCCAAGCAGCGCTCGAAAGGCAATCGCCACCACCACCGTAGGCAGCACAAACGGCAGGCTGGCCAGCGAGAGCAGCAAACGCCGACCCCAAAACTGGTATCGCACAAACACATAGGCGACCGGCAAAGCAAAGCCCACCGTCAGCACGGTTGACAGCAGCGCTTGGGCTGTCGTGAACAAGACGACGCGCCCAATTACCGCCAGCGGAGGCAGATTGGTGCTCCCAACTGCCTCCGTGAAGCTGTATACCATCAGATACGCGACTGGCAGCGCAAAAAAGACGCTCAAGAACAGCAGCGGCACTGCCAGCAGCGCCCATGGGCGCATGTATCAGCCCCCGATGGTCTGAAGCCACTCACTCAGCCAGATGTCGCGTCGTTCCTGAATCAACTCCGGGGACATCACCACTGGGTTCTCTGGAATTTGTGCAAATCGAGCAAACAACTCCGGCAGTTCCACGTCCTGCCGCGCTGGGAACACGTACATCGTATCCGGCAGCGAAGCCTGCACCTCCGGTGAGAGCATGAAGTCGATGAATGCGCGCGCCAGTTCAGCATTAGCTGTGCCGCGCAGCACGCCAATGTACTCGATTTGACGGAAGCACATCCCATCCGCCACAAGGCTGCCCGTCGCGGCGCTTTCGCCAGTCTCATCCACTGTGAACGGAGGGCTGCTCGCATAGCTCAGCACCAGTGGGTACTCTGCCCCTTCAACCGCGCCGCTGAAGAAACCAAAGTAGCCCGTCTCCCACCCATCAACGATCAGCGTGTCGTTAGCGACCAAATCCCGCCAGTAGTCAAGGTAGGTGTAGTCCCCTTCTTCACCGAAGTAAGCCACCGTCGTGAGCAAGAAAGCCAACCCGGGTGAGGACGTCGCTGGGTTCATCGTGACGAACATCCCACGGTAAGTCTCGGAGGTGAGATCCTCCAGTGTTTCAGGCAAGGCTAAGCCGCGCGCTTCAAAAAAAGCGATGTCATAATTGATGCAGACATCCCCATAGCTGACCGGTGTCACCGCGTCAATCTCATCATCCAACACAGACTCGTCGAGAAACTCCAACAGCGGTGACGTGTACGGCTCGAACAAGTCCGCGGCCAACGCCCGTCCAAGGAACGTGTTATCGACACCGAACAGCACATCCGCCAGCGGATTGCTGCGCGTCAAGATCGCTTGATTGATCATCGTGCCTGTATCACCCGCGCGGAGGATGCGCAAAGTGACGCCTTGCTCTGCCTCAAACTGCCGAATGAGGGCCTCATCAAGGTTAAAACTGTCATGTGTAAGAAGTACTAGAGTGCGCTCGGTTTGCGCTGCGGAAAGAAAGACGGCTGCGCTCAACAAAAACCAGCCTACAACCCAAAAACGTTTCATTGCTTGACCTTCCAATTGCAACTAGCTCACATTGTGAGTCGCCACCGAGGAAGCCAAGCGAACCACCCCTGACGGGGTGCTTCAGGGGTGGTCGTGAAACATAAGCACGGACACTCCCTACGCCAGCATCATCTGGATCAGGTTCAAGGGTCGGCATGGCATTTCATGCCCTCTCAGCCCAACGCTTGGGCTCCCCCGGTCGACGAACTCTTATTTATCTACAGTATACGCGAAAAAACTGGTTCTCGCAATGTAAAAGCGGGATTGTTTTGATGTTAAGAGCACTTCACACTTAGGTCATGAGGCCTAAGCGTTCTCGTTCTTTTTTCGTTAAGCCCTTTACAACGAGTCGGTAAGACTCGTCGATCCATTCGAGGATTTCCTCATCGCGGATTGACCCATCGATCACCACATAGTTCCAATGCTGCTTGTTTAAGTAGTCAGCAGGCTGCACCGCGCTGTAGGTTTGGCGCAGCAGTGGCACCAGCTCCGGCGCACACTTGACGACAATCCCGGTTTCATCGGGTTGATCGAGAGGCATCAATGCGAACATTTTCTTCGAGACCTTGTACACCGCATTTTCAATGCCGAACGGGAAGTCCTCCCATGCAGCTGGCAAGCTCAAACAAAACGCCTTCAAGTCGTCGCGCGTCAACATGATGTACAGCCCTTTCGCTCGTGGTCTAACACCCACGAAACGATCTGCGCCGCCTCATCAGGCAGCAGCGCGATGCACGTTTCAAATCGGTTTGGATCTTCTTGCAGCAGACAGTACAGCGCCAAGGCCAATGGCGTGGCGCTTGCCGCTGGTGATTGAATGTGGCGCAGCGCGTGGTGCTGGCTGCCCCACGACAGTGCATGCCCCACCCGCAGCAAGCTCATCAATGAGGCTTCGTCTGCGGGGTCAATGGCGCTGATAACGGCGCGCAGCCACTCAGCACGTGGCAGATCAGCCTCCACACAGGTTCGCAGCGCTGCCAACGCCTCATCCATCTCGATCTCACCTATTAACGGCATTTACTCATTCAGAGAATGGTAACATTTACAGCAGATTTTATTATAATACAAACACGCTAACGATTCTGGAGAAGCTCATGTTCCACCAACTCCGCAACCAGATACCGAAGTTGCAATTGGCCTTTATGTTTGCGGCCGTCTTTGCTTTCGGCTTTCTGATGGGTAACCAACAGAGCATTGCCAACGCCCAAACCCGCATGGGCGATCTTGACGAAGCTTTTAGCATCATCGAAGAAGCCTATGCGGTAATCCGTGCGCGGTACGTCGACGCTGACAAGGTTGACGTGCCCACCATCATTGATGGCGCACTCAACGGCATGATTAATGCCCTCGGTGATCGCTTCAGCAGCTACGAGACACCCGAACAATACGCTCTCAGCACCCAAGGCCTCGAAGGGCGCGTAGAAGGCATCGGCGCGACCGTGGATACCAACGCCGACGGCAACATCTACGTTGTCTCGGTCATTCGGGGCGCGGCAGCAGAAGCAGCAGGCGTGCTCCCCGGAGACATCTTCTGGGAAGTGGATGGCCGCAGCGTCGTGGGCATCTCTCAAGAAGAGTTGGTGAGGCTGGTGCGCGGCCCTGCCGGCACACAAGTGACAATCACGTTTAAGCGCGGTGATACGTTCGTCACCTTCACCATAACACGCGTGCGCTTTGAAGTCCCCGTGGTCGAGATTGAAGTGCTGGACGACAACATCGGTTACCTCAACCTGTCCCAGTTCACCGCCACCGCGCCGCAGCTGGTGCGCAACGCCCTTGACGAGCTGCGCGTCAACGAACGTCGCGCGTTGATCATCGACATTCGCCGCAACCCGGGTGGTCTGCTGCAATCCGTCGTCGAAGTCACCAGCATCTTCAAGCAGTCTGGCGTTGTGTTGTACGAGGCTTTTGGAGACGGAACCGAGCGCACCTTCAACGTCAATCCAGCGTTCTACACGGGCGTGAACGTGCCTATCGTCATCCTAACGGATGAGGGCAGCGCCAGCGCGTCCGAGCTGTTCGCCGGGGCGCTCCAAGACGCAGGGCTGGCTTTCATCATCGGGGAGACGACCTTCGGGAAGGGGACTGTTCAGACGGTTCAGCCACTTTCTAACGGAGGCGCGCTCCGCTTGACGATTGCCCGCTGGCTGACGCCGAACCGCAATTGGATCAACGACATCGGCATCATCCCCAACCTTGAGGTGCCCTACGACCCAGCTACAGATGGCGTCGATATAGACCCGCAGCTTGATGCCGCGATTGCTTACATCAACAGCCTGTCGCGCTAACGACACACTAGAGGGGCGTCATGCCCCTCTTTTACTTTGCAGCGGCGGATGATATACTGCGCGTTCTGAAAGTCCAAATCAGGAGTGTTCACGCATGCAAGGCGTTTTGTTGCTGGCTTCGTCTATAGTGTCGATTGTTTTGGTGTTCTTGATCATGCTGCAAGTGAAAGGTGGCGCGCTCGGCTCGCTCTTGGGTGGTGATGCCGGTGGGGGCATCGTGCGGACGCGCCGCGGCCTCGAGAAGCTCATCTTCCAGATCACCGTGTTCTTGTGCATCGCGTTTGTGTTCATCTCGCTGTTCTCAGTTGTTGCGAACCGCCAATAAGCTCCACTGTTGACACAACTGCGTTGGGTGTTTTAGCCTCTAAAACACCTTTTTTGTTTGGGGGCATGGTATGCAGCAATATCGTTGGCAGTGGCTCGCCTTCATCGGAGCTGTGTTGATCTTCGTCTTGGCACTCATGAGCCGTATGACACCACCGGACGTTGTCCCTACGCCACAGCCAACCGAAGCGGTCGCCGCCTCCCCTCAGCCCGGGACAGCCACGCAGCCCACCTCAGGGCCAACGCAAGCCCCTGCCGCCAACACGAACACCGCTGCTGCTTCATCCGACGAGATCCCGACGTTTCGTGAGGCGCTCGTTGGCAGTGTACAGCGTATCAACCCGCTTTATGCCGCCCTCAACCCCGTAGATGCCGACATCAGTGCCCTCATCTTTGAAGGCCTCGTCCGGATCAACGAGTTTGGTGAGCCGGTGCCGCACCTCGCCGAAAGCTGGGTCATTAGTCGTGATGCGCTGGAATATGTCTTCACCCTGCGGACGGACGTGCGCTGGCAGGACGGCATCCCTTTCACCTCCAAGGATGTCGTCTACACAATGAGTCTGCTGAGCGACCCTGACTTTGACGGCCTCAGCGAGATGGGCGCTTTCTGGCGCACCGTAGAGACAACCGCCCTCAACGAACGTACCGTGCGCTTTCGCCTGACGCAGCCCCTCGCGCCATTCCTCACTACCTTGACCATCGGTCTCCTGCCGGAACATGCTTTGAGCGGAACTACTGCGGCAGACCTTGCATCTCATCCCTTTATGCTGACCCCCATCGGCACTGGCCCATACCAGCTTGAGGCAGTGCGCGCCGATGACAGCCTGCGCATCACACAAGTGGATTTGCGGCGCTCACCGCTCTATCGTGCTCGCTACAGCGGCCAAGCCCTGCCCCAGATTGAACGTATCAGCTTCATCATTCATCAGACAACTTCCGAAGCCCTTGCAGATTTGCAGGCCGGGCGCGTGGATGCCTACCTCGCCCAGCCCGCAGATCGCAGTGCGCTGCTCACGATCCCCAATGTCAACGTGTATACAACGCTCTCCCCAACCGTCGGCGTCCTCCTTTACAACTGGGCCGAACCTGAAGGCACGCGCTTCTTTACCGAGCTGCGCGCCCGCCTCGCCCTGCTGCGCGGCTTGAACCGCGTCGGGCCGGTTGAAGCCGCACTCAGCGGCCAAGCGGTGATCGCAGACAGCCCGATCATGCCGAATTCATGGGCTTACTTCGCCGGACTGCGCTACCCTGAGGTGAACCCGGGTGATGCGCTCAACTTACTGGAGGGGGCGAATATCACCACGCCCAGCATCGAGGCAGAGACGGGAAATCTGCATCAAATCCGTCTCATCGTGCGCGATCAACCCGCCTTGGTCGACCTCGCCAACCAGATCGCTATTCAATGGTCACAGCTTCGGCTCGAAGTCCGCGTTGAGCCGCTCAGCGCGGATGACTTCGCACAACGCCTTGCAGATGCCAACTTCGAAGCGGCCATCGTCGAGCTGCCGCTAGGGGCTGACCCTGACCCGTTCGCTTATTGGCACGCTGGTCAAGCCCCAGACGGCAAAAACTGGGGGGGCGTGAACGATGATCGTCTCAGTGAGTTGTTAGAGCGCGCCCGACGCGACCCCAACGGCATCAATCGTGCCATCCTTTATCGGCAGTTCCAAGAGATGTTCCTCGAGCGCGCCATCGCTATCCCGCTGTACCACCCGCTGTTCAGTTATGCAGTGCGTGATCGCGTGCAAGGGGTGCAGCTCGGCTTCATCAGCACGCCCGTTGACCGCTTCCGCAGCATCGGCCTCTGGACGCTGTCTTGAATGCAACTTACGTTAGCCGCGATTGTAAACGGTATGGTATACTCCGTGTAACTTATAGCGCTAATTGAGCGTTGGAATGGGAGTTATCATGTCTTTAACCGCGATCTTGCGCCAAGCTGATATTTTCGATGAAATGTCCGAGGCGCAGTTGGAATTGGTAGCATCTATCTGCACTGAGCGGCACTATCAGGCCGGTGACATCATCTTCGAAGAAAACACCCCGGGCGACGAGATGTACATCATCGCTAGCGGTGAAGTCCACATTCAAGTGACGCCTGCGGTGTTGGGCAGTCGCAGCAGCGCCATGCACACCATCGCCACCCTGCGGCGTGGACAATCTTTCGGTGAGGTCACGCTGGTCGATCAAGGGCTGCGCTCGGCAGGTGCGCGCTGCGCCATGCATGACACTCACTTGATCGTGATCCCGCGCGACAAACTGATGATGCTGTGCGATACCTATCCACAGTTAGGGTATAAACTGATGCGTAACCTCGCGGCCGACCTAGCGATGAAGATTCGCCACACCGACCTTCAAGTGCGCGATCAACTTGCTGATAACGACTAGTTCCACCCAAAAAGCCCCGCAGTGACGGGGCTTTTTGTCACTCACGATTGACCAATCGTACAAACTTACGCTTGCCCACTTGCAGCACGACCGGCAGCTCGGTCGGCGCAATCACGCGCAGTGCGTCTTCAATCGCCACACCGTTGACGCGAATTCCTCCATTCTGAACCAGTGTCTTGGCCTCACTGCCGCTGCTGACCATCTTCAGATCGCGCAAAAGGTCGACAACGCGGCGCGGCTCAGTCAGCACATGCTGCGGGATATCATCGGGCACTGCGTCACGGCTCCCACTGCGGAACACCTCATCCCAGCGCTTCTGAGCCGCCTCAGCAGCTTCATGATCGTGAAAAATCGTCACGATCTCGCGCGCCAGCAGCATCTTCGTCTCGTTCGGGTGGCGCGTTCCATTCGACAGCCCGTCTTGCAGTTCCTGCATCTGCTGCGGCGACCAGCCCAAGATCAACTTGAAGAACAGCGGCATCGCATGGTCAGGGATGCTCATGATCTTGCCGAACATGTCCCAAGGTTCGCTCAGCAGCGGGATGTGATTGCCTGTGCTCTTACTCATCTTCATGCTGCCGTCTGTTCCCGGCAGGCTCTCGCCCATGATGATGGCGATCTGCGGTTTCTGGCCCAGCGCCTGTTGCAGCTTGCGCCCAGCGACGAGGATGTTGAACAACTGATCCTGCCCACCAACCTGAACATCGGCCTCCTGTGCCACTGCGTCATACGCCTGCATCAGCGCGTAGAAGAACTCATGCAGGTAAATCGGCTGACCAGCCTCCAGCCGCTTGGCGAAGTTCTCGCGCACGAGGAACTGCTGCACAGTAAAGTTGCTGGCTAGTCGAATGATGTCGGCAAAATCCAGTGGGGCCAGCCACTCGTCGTTGCGTCGAACGCGCGTTTTCTCAGGGTCAAGAATTTTGAACGCTTGCTCGGCATAGGTTCGCGCATTCTCCTCCACACGTTGGAGCGTCAATTGGTCGCGGGCGCTGTCCTTGTCGCTGGGGTCGCCGATTGTGCTGGTGAACGTGCCGATTAAGAACGTGACGTCATGGCCAAAGTCCTGAAATTGGCGCAGTTTGCGCATCGTGATCGTGTGGCCGAGGTGCAGATCAGCCGTGCGCGGGTCATACCCACAGTAGACCCGCAGAGCACGTCCCTCCTGCTCAGCTTCAATCAGCCGATCGTGCAGTGCCCGGCGCATTTCTTCGCGGATCTGTGGGTCGCCGTACTCGGTGCCGCTCATTAACACTTCTACTTGTTCTTCTATGCTGGCCATACGCTTGAAATCCAGTGTGCTGGTGTGCTTTAAACTTCGCGCGAAGTATAGCATACGGATGCGCCCTTGTTCATCTCTTGTGCGCGTCGCTATAATTTTTGCTGAAAGCGTCTTTTCTCAGCCCAATCAAGACCACGAAGGAAGCCCTCACCGATGAAACCTATGACCAGCGCTGAAGTGCGGCAGATGTTTCTTCAGTACTTCATCAACAACGGCCACAAACATGTCGCCTCTAGCTCGCTGGTTCCTGCCAATGACCCTACCCTGCTGTTCGCCAACAGCGGCATGGTGCAGTTTAAGGACGTGTTCCTAGGAACAGATGTACGCGACTACAAGCGCGCTACCACCGCGCAGAAATCGATGCGCGTGAGCGGCAAGCACAACGACCTTGACAACGTCGGCCCATCCCCGCGGCATCACACTTTCTTTGAGATGATGGGCAACTTCAGCTTTGGCGATTACTTCAAACGCGAAGCCATCCGCTACGCATGGGAGCTAATCACTGAGGGGTTTGGCATGCCGGCAGACCGCCTCGCAGTGACCGTCTTTGAGCGCGACGACGAAGCCTATCGCATCTGGACGGAGGACATCGGCCTGCCGCCGACGCGCGTCGCCCGCATGGGAGCCAAGACCAACTTCTGGCAAATGGCCGAGACAGGCCCCTGCGGCCCGTGCAGTGAAATCTTCTGGGATAACCATCCAGAACTGGGTGAAGATACGATTGTAGCTTCGCTGCAAAACGACGAAGATCGCCTGCTCGAGTTCTGGAACCTCGTCTTTATGCAGTTCAACCGCCGCGCCCCCGACCCCACCAACAGCGGCGCATTCGACGAACCGCTGCCAAACCCTTGCGTCGATACCGGCATGGGCCTCGAACGCATGGTGATGATCCTACAAAACAAGGACAACAACTACGCCACCGACCTGTTCATGCCGATTATACGCGCAACTCAAGCGCTCACGGGTCAGAGCGATGCAGAGGTCGAGGCCAACTACGTCCCCTACCGCGTGATTGCAGATCACATTCGGGCAGCAGTGTTCCTCATCGCCGATGGCGTGAACCCGGGCGCAAAGGGGCGCGAAGCAGTGTGCCGCTTGGTGCTGCGCCGCGCCGCGCGCTTTGGTCGTAAACTCGGATTCCATGAGCCGTTCTTGTATCAGGTTGCGCAGGCCGTCATCGACGTGATGGGTCACCACTACACTGAATTGGTCGAAAAAGCCGATCTCATCCGCAGCGTGATTCTGACCGAAGAACGCCGCTTCCTGATGACCCTTGAGGTGGGTTTGAACGCGCTCGATGAGATGCTCAACCGCTTGCCCGCCAACGGCACGCTGAGCGGTGAAGACGCATTCTTCCTCAAGGCGACGCTCGGCCTGCCGATGCAAGTCACCAAAGACATCGCGGAAGAACGCGGCTACCACGTCGATGAGGCAGGCTTCGCCCAAGCCGAGGAGCGGCATTCACTCATCAGCGGTGGTGGGCAGGCCATGGGCACCATCGAAAACGTGGAGGCCTACACCGCGCTGCTCAATCGGCTCAAGCAGCAGGGGATGCTCCCCGATCAAGGGGTGACGTACACGCCCTACGATCCATCACCTGTTGAGACTGAGCTGCTCGCCATCGTGGTAGACGGTCAACAAGTGCAGAGCGCCATCGTGGGCGACCGTGTGGAAGTCGTGTTGAAAGCGACCAACTTCTACGTGGAATCGGGCGGTCAAGTGAGCGACACAGGCATCGTGCGCGGTGAGAACTTTGCCATTCAAGTTGAGACGATGAAACGTCCTGTGACCGGTCTGATCGTCCACGTGGGTGAAGTGGTGGAGGGTCAGCCCCAAGTGGGCGCGCGCGTCACGGCCATCCTCGACACCGAGCGCCGCGCAGACATCACGCGCAACCATACAGCAACTCACCTGCTTCACGCAGCGCTGCGCAACCAACTTGGAACGAGCGTCGAACAGCGCGGCTCGCTGGTTGCTCCTGATCGCCTGCGCTTCGACTTCTCCTATGATCGCAAGGTCAGCCCGGAGGCGCTGCGCAGCATCGAGCGTGAAGTGAACGAGATTATCCTGAAGAATTATCGCGTCACCACCGCAATCAAATCGCTCGATGAGGCGCGCCGCGAAGGGGCCATGGCCCTGTTCGGTGAGAAATACGGTGATGTCGTCCGCACAGTGGCCATCAGCAGCGGCGCAAACCGCTACAGCTACGAACTGTGCGGCGGCGTTCACGTGGCAGAGACTGCCGAGATCGGCGTGTTCATCCTCACCGCAGAATCCAGCGTGAGCGCGGGCATCCGCCGTGTTGAAGCGCTGACCGGCCACGAAGCCATCAGATATCTGCAGCAGCAGCAAGAACAGATGCAGCAGCTGGCCGCCCTGCTGGGGGGCAGCGCCCACCCACAAAAAATTGTCGCGCTGCAAGAGGAGTTGAGCAGCGCTCGCAAACAAGTGAGCGCCCTGCAATCACGCCTTGCTCGCCTGCAATTCGAACAGCTCATCCAGCAAGTCGAAGTGGTCAACGGGCGCAAGACCCTCATCACCCAAGTCGCAGACGTGAACACCGACACCATGCGCGAGATGGCCGATTGGTTCCGCAACCACGTCAAGGAGCGCGGCGCGCTGGTGCTGGCCGCAGAAGTGAACGGCGCACCCTCGATCCTCGTCGCGCTAACCGACGATTTGACCAAAGACGGCCTCAAAGCCGGTGACTTGATCAAGCCTATCGCCGCTGTCGTGGGTGGCAGCGGTGGTGGTCGCCCGAATCTCGCGGTGGCAGGCGGTAAGGATGTTTCCGCGCTGCCCGCCGCTCTCCAAAAGGCTCACGAGCTGCTGCGAAGCTAGCGCATGACGGATCGGCCAGAGTATATCCAGCTGGAGCCGAACGACGACATCGTACATCTGAGAGATCGTCTGTCGTTCATCCGTGGGCGCAAAGTGCTGCTCGTCTGGCCAGAGCGCGGCACTGCGCTCACACGGAAGCTGGATATCGTGCTGGTACAGCGCGAGGCACGCCGCCGCAACTTGCAGATTGCCTTTGTCACCCACGACAAGAACGTGATCAACCACGCGCGCGACCTCGGCATCAGCACGTTTGAGACTATCGGCGCTGCTGAGGGGGCACGCTGGAAGCGTTTGCGCCCCAAGATTTTTACCCAGCGCCACCATCGTCCAGAGACTGAACCCACACCAGATGAACTCATCGAAGTGGCGAGCCGTGTGCGCCGCTCACAGCGTGGACTTCATCCACTGCTGAACCTTATCACGCGCTTGGTGGTGGTCGTGGTGCTGTGTGTTGTGGTCGGGGGCACAGTCTATGCCGTCGTCCCAAGCGCAACCGTGACCATCACCCTTACCAGTGGTCAGATCGAAACCACAGAGACAATCACTGCCTCGCCGGCACAGCCCGACGTCGACGTGGAAGCAGGGCGCATCCCTGCAACAAGGCTGCGCGTCGAGGTGCAGACCAGCGGCACAGTTCCGACGACAGGCGCATCCACGCTCGGCAATACCCCTGCCATCGGCGTCGTCACATTCACCAATCAGACGCTCAGCCCCATTGTGATCCGCGCTGGCACGCAGGTTTCTACCACCGGGTTTGACCCAGTGTTCTTCCGCACCATCAACGAGGTGAGCCTACGCGGGGGCGTTGGTCAGCGGCAGGACGTGGCGATCGAAGCAATCCCTGAAAGCGCGGGCGAGCGCGGCAATTTACCCCCGGGGTCGATCTCCATCGTTCAAGGTGAGCTGGCCGCCGCCGTAACGGTCACTAATGAGACAGCGACCACCGGCGGAGAAAATCGTCAATTTACGACAGTCACTCAGGCGGATCGTGAGCGTCTGCTCACGCTGGTGCGTGTACAGCTCCAAAGCAGCGCCTTCGAGGAAATCCGCCAATCGCTTGGAGATTCTCAAGTGATCGTGATCGAGACGATCCGCATCGTCGAAGAACGCGCCGACTGGACACGCTTCAGCCACGAGATTGGTGCTGTGACACCCAGCCTCACGCTTGACATGCGCGCCGTTGTCGAGGCCGTCGTCATCGACGATCGTTTCACTCGTCAGGTGATGTTTGCGCGCCTCTCAAGCCGCAAGCCTGCTGGCAAAGTGCTGCTGGCAGACACGTTCACCTATGAGCGCGGCGCGGTCATCAGCGTAACCAGCGACGAGATCGTCTTTGAAGCCACAGCGCAAATGCAGGTCAATGCCACAGTCGACACGACCCGGCTTGCCGAGCGACTCGCAGGCAAGACGCTTGATGAAGCACGGGCGATCATCATGGCATCTGCCACGGTTAACACTGACGTTGCCCCCACCTTCGCCCTCAGCCCCGAGAGTATGACACACTTGCCACTGCTGCCGATCCGCATCACGATTGCGACGGTGCATCAATGAAGGGGCGCTTGCTGGGGATCGATCATGGCCTTGCACGCATTGGCCTTGCCGTGAGCGACGCCAGCGGTCTCATCGCCCGTGAGTTGAGCATCCTCAAACGCACAACCCGCGCGGCTGATTTCGCGTATATCAATCGAGCAGCAGTCCAAGAAGGCGTGGTGGGGGTCGTCGTCGGTGTGCCTCTGGGTGATGCACCAGAGGGTACGTATACCCAAGCTGATAGAGTGCGGCTGTGGATCGAGCGCTACCGTCAGACAACTCATCTGCCTGTCGTAGAGTGGGATGAAACCCTCACTAGTCACGATGCGCAAGCCTTGTCGCGCGCGCTCAAGCGCCCCATGCGCGCCCCTGTTGACGATCTCGCAGCGCGTTTGATGCTGCAAAGTTTTCTCGATGCTGTGCGTGATGGCCTCGCGTCTTGGCCCACGCTCGATCAAGAGAGGTAAATCGCATGCTGCGTTTTGTTCAATTTGCGCTGCTGCTCGGTGGCTTGCTGGTGGCATGCGGGGTGATCGCCTTCGGCGCTGTATTCATCCTCACAGGCGGCAACCTGAGCGGAGGCCTCCAGACTACCTTGCTGCGCATTCAACTCGCATCGCGGCAAGAGGAGCTAAACACCCCCGCCGGCGCAAGCACCACCCTCGTGCGCTTCACCATCGTCCCCGGCGAGACGCCCATCACCATCGCCCGACGACTCGAGCAGCTCGGCTTGATCCGCGACGCTGATTTGTTTGTCAGCTACTTACGAGTAGAAGGCCTCGACACGCGCATCCAAGCGACCACTTACTTCCTCAACCCCTCGCAGACGATCCCTCAAATTGCCACGACCATCATCGACAGCCGCAACAGCAGCATCACCTTCCGCGTGGCAGAGGGCTGGCGCCTAGAGGAGATTGCCGCAGCCATTGACGCTGACCCGCGTTTCGCCTTCAGTGGGGATGAATTCCTCGCTGCCACTGCGGACGCCGCGCTGCTCCGCCCTGACTTGCGCCAGCAGCTCCAGCTGCCGCTTGGGGTTACATTAGAGGGTTTCATGGCCCCCAACACCTACAACCTCTCACCCGACATTAGTGCGGCACAACTAAGGGATACATTTGTAGAAGCATTCTTAGACCAACTTCAACCCGCGGATCTAGCAGCAATTAACGCGAAAGGGATGAGCATCCGCGATATTGTAACGCTTGCGAGCATTGTGGAGCGTGAGTCAGTTTGGCCGGATGAAAATGCCCGCATCGCCAGTGTTTACTTGAACCGCCTTGCCATCGGCATGCCCCTTCAAGCTGATCCCACCGTGCAATACGGCCTCAACGGCAGCCGCGGCTCATGGTGGCCCCAGATCACTCAAGCAGACTATCAAAACGTGGTCTCACCTTACAACACGTATCGCATCAATGGCCTGCCCCCCGGGCCGATTGCCAACCCATCGCGCAGCGCCCTGCTCGCGACTATCTACCCCGAGACGACGCCCTATTATTACTTCCGCGCCCGCTGCGACGGCTCGATGTACCACAACTTCGCCGTGACCTATGATGAACATCTGGCGAACGGCTGCTAGCCTGCTGCTTGCTGCGCTCCTCGGCGGGTGTGTGTTCATCACCACCCCGCCTGCTGCGCTGC
>JBDNCV010000088.1:0-15672 GCA_046719465.1 Anaerolinea sp. | reverse complement strand
GGTAGTATTGGGGCTGCACAGCGAAGGCCTGCCGAAAGAAACCCGCCGTTTGATCGCCAAAGTCGGCATAGCCGCCGAAGAAAGCTGTTTGCCCGCGCAGCAGGTCTTGGCGCAGCGCCAGCACCGTCTGGGCGCGAGCGAGCGGATCGCCCCACCACGCGGGGTTGAGCGCGTAAAACACGCCGACCATCACGACCAGCGCGGCTAGCCCGCTGAGCATCCAGCGCAGCGCATACGCCCGTGTGACGCGCACCAGCCGATAAGCCAAGCCACCCATCAGCGCCAGCCACAGCGCCCCCACCGTGAAGATGGCGGTGTGTTTGCTGGCCAGCGCCAGCCCGCTCAGCAGCCCAAAGCCCAACGCAAGCGGCAGCCCCCAGCGCGGCCACGATGGGCGCAGGAGGCCGCGCAGCACGCCCCACGCCGCCGCCACGCTCCACACGCTGAAGGCCAGCAGGGCCGCCTCCATCATCAAGCGCCGCCCATCGAGCAGCACGGCCGGGTTCAGCCCGAAGGCCAGCGCCGCGACCGCCGCCACGCCCGCCCCGCCGAGCGCCCACCCCAGCGCGTAGACCCCCCACAGCGCCGCAATCGTCAAGGCGGTGTGCGGATAGCGCAGCGCCGCCAGCGTCTCATCCGGTGGGAGGTGGCCGTTGGCGCGGTTGTAGGCGAAATCTGCGCCCCAGTCGTAGGGCTTCTGCCAGTTGTCGAGCGTGTAGCCCATTTGAATCATGCCGAAGCCAATCAGATACTTGGGCAGCGTGCCGTTGAGCAGGCGCAGCTCCTGCTGGTCTGGCTCTGGCGAGGCGGGGTCAAAGCGCACCCGCCCGAGGTCGCCCTGCACAAGCAGGTAATAGGCGTCGCGCCCCATGTACATCTGGGTGGGTTCGTCGCCGTGCAGCGGCACATGCGGCGTACCGATCCACAGGTAGATCGACAAGAGCAGGGGCACGAACAGAGACGCAAAAGGCAGAAACGACATGCGTGGGCTTTCAACGGGCAACCGTCGGCCTCACCTCGATGGCGCTTTGCTCCGCTGCCCGGTGCGCATCGCAGAGGGGCAGGAACCGCGGGTTACGAGGTGAGGCCGCTTAGGATCGAAGATGCAGCGCCCCCTCATTATGGGCATTTGCGCGCGTTTGAACAGGTTTAATCGGCATCCCCGATGACGACCAGCAGCGCGCCCTTCTCGACGGTTTGCCCCTGCGTCACCAGTACCTGCTCGACCTTGCCCACGCGCGGCGCTTTCAACTCGTTCTGCATCTTCATGCTCTCGAGGATGACGACCGTCTGCCCCTCCTTGACGACATCGCCGACCGCGACCGGCACTTGCACGATTAAGCCCGGCATGGGCGAGTGGACTTCACCGGTGTTGAAGCGCAGGCCGCCCTTGCGGTTGGCCATTGAGATCGCGCGCTCGTCCAGCACTTGGCCGGTGTAGCGCCGCCCGCCCATGAGGATGTCGTAGCCTTGATCGGTAACCTCGACCACAATCTCGAGTGATTTGTAGTTCTTCAAGAGCGAGTAGCGCCCCGGGCCGATGCTGCGGAAGTCGATCTCGTGGACTTGGCCGTTGACCGTCACTGTGCCGTCGCGGTTGATCTCGACCTCGAACTGTTCGTTGTTGATGATTGTCAGATATTTCATCGCTACCTCCGCAGGCGCTCCCACCGACTGACCCACTTCCAGTTGCTGGTGTCGCGCTTGGGCGGCGCAACGACCTGCGAGGCGAGCTGCTGGCGGCGATGCGCGACCAACGTCGCCACAATCGCAGCCGTCTCCAGCTCGGCGGGGGTGGGGTTAGCCTCGTAGGTATTCATGCTGAAGCGCTCCTCGATGAAGCGCGTGTCGAATTGACCGGCGATGAACGAAACGCTGTTCATCAGGTTGATGTGGAAGGGGATGTTGTTCTTCACGCCCATGATGACGTACTCGCTCAGGGCGCGGCGCATCCGCAGCAGCGCTTCGTTGCGCGTGTCGCCCACGGTGATCAGCTTCGCAATCATGCTGTCGTAGTAAGGGGTGATCTCATAGCCCGCGTAGACGCCGCTGTCGACGCGCACGCCCGGCCCCTTGGGCGTGCTGCTGATGGTAATCGTGCCTGTGTCTGGGATGAAGTTGTTATAGGGGTCTTCGGCGTTGATGCGACACTCGATAGCCCACGCTTTGGGGTGCATCAGGCTCTCGGTGGGGGTCATGCGGCGGCCACGCGCGATGCGGATCTGCTCCTTGACGAGGTCAAGCCCGCTGATGAGTTCCGTCACGGGGTGTTCGACTTGCAGGCGGGTGTTCATCTCAAGGAAGTAGAAGTTGCGGTCTTTGTCGACCATGCACTCAATCGTGCCCGCGTTGTAGTAGTCCACGCTGCGGGCGGCGGCGATGGCCATCTCGCCCATGCGGCGGCGCAGATCTTCGTCCATGAAGGGGCTGGGGGCCTCTTCAACTAGCTTTTGGTTGCGGCGCTGGATGCTGCACTCGCGCTCGCCGAGGTGGACGATGTTGCCGTGCATGTCGCCGAGGATTTGAAACTCGATATGGCGCGCGCCGACGAGCAGCTTTTCAAGGTAGACCTCACCGTTGCCGAAGGCGCTTTCGGCCTCGCGGTGGGCGTTGGCGAGCGCAGCGGGCAAGTCCTCGGCCTTGTAGACTGGTCGCATGCCCTTGCCGCCGCCGCCGGCTGCCGCCTTGACCATGACGGGGTAGCCGATGCGCTCGGCTGCGGCGATCAGCTCCTCATCGCTCAGGCCGGGTTCCGTCCCCGGGATGAGCGGGACGTTGTTCTTTTTAACGGCGGCGCGAGCGGCCTGCTTGTCGCCCATCGTGGCGATAGCGTAAGGCGAGGGGCCGATAAAAACGAGGCCTTCATCTGCCACAGCCTGCGCGAAGTCGGCATTTTCGGCGAGGAAGCCGTACCCCGGGTGGATGGCGTTGGCCTTCGTGAGCTTGGCCGCCTCGAGGATTTTCTCCATCCGCAAGTAGCTTTCGCGCGGGGGGGGCGGCCCGATGTAAACCGCTTCGTCGGCATAGCGCACGTGCAGCGCCTTACGATCCACATCGCTGTAGACGGCGACCGTCTCAATGCCGAGGTCGCGGCAGGCGCGGATGATGCGCACGGCGATCTCACCGCGGTTGGCGATCAAAATTTTCTGGATGTTGCGGGTTTCAGTGGGCATCGGCAGGTCTCCTAGAGCGGTATGTTGCCGTGCTTCTTCGGCGGGTTTTCGTCGCGCTTGTTCTGGAAAACTTGCAGCGCGTTGATCAGGCGGGCGCGCGTCTCGCTGGGTTCGATCACGTCGTCGATGAAGCCGCGCGCGGCGGCGATATAGGGGTGGGCGAACTTTTCGCGGTATTCAGCGGCCAGCTCCGCTTTGCGGGCGACGGGGTCGGCGGCCTCGGCCAGCTCGCGGCGGTTGATGATTTCGACCGCGCCCTCCGGCCCCATGACGGCGATCTCCGCGGTAGGCCATGCGAGGTTCAAATCCCCGCGGATGTGCTTGCTGCTCATGACGCAGTACGCGCCGCCGTAGCTTTTGCGGGTGGTGACGGTCAGCTTAGGCACGGTCGCCTCGCAGTAGGCGAACAGCAGCTTTGCCCCGCTGCGGATGATCCCGTTGTGTTCTTGATCCGTCCCGGGCAGGTAGCCGGGCACATCGACAAAGGTCACAATCGGGATGTTGAAGCTGTCGCAGCAGCGGATGAAGCGTGCGGCTTTCTCGCTGGCGTGGATGTCGAGCACACCGGCCAGCACCATCGGCTGGTTGGCGACGATGCCGACGGTGTGCCCGCCGAGCCGCGCATAGCCCACGACGATGTTGGCGGCGAAGTCCGGTTGAATCTCGAAGAAGTAGCCATCATCGACGATCTTTTCAATGACGACTTTCATGTCGTAGGGCTTGTTGGGGCTGTCGGGGATGATCGTATCCAGCTCAGCATCGGAGCGCAGCGGGTCGTCAGTGGTGGGGCTGAAGGGCGCGTCTTCCATGTTGTTCTGTGGCAGAAAGCTCAGCAGCTCACGCACGAGCATGAGCGCCTGCGTCTCATCGTCCCCCACGAGGTGCGCCACGCCGCTCTTCGTGCTGTGGACGACAGCCCCGCCAAGCTGTTCGGCGGTCACGTCCTCGTTCAGCACTTGCTTCACCACGTTGGGGCCGGTGATGAACATGTAGCTGGTATCGCGCACCATGATCACGAAGTCGGTCAGGGCGGGGCTGTAGACCGCGCCGCCCGCGCATGGCCCCATGATGACGCTAATCTGAGGGATGACGCCGCTGGCCAGCGTGTTGCGCAGGAAGATCTCAGCATAGCCCGCGAGGCTCTCCACGCCTTCTTGAATGCGCGCGCCGCCGCTGTCGTTCAGCCCGATGATGGGCGCGCCGTTCTTCATGGCCATGTCCATCACCTTGCAGATTTTGGCGGCGTGCACCTCAGAGAGGCTGCCGCCCATCACAGTGAAGTCTTGGCTGTAGACGTAAACGAGCCGCCCGTCAATCGTGCCCCAGCCCGTGACGACGCTGTCGCCGAGGAATTTCTGTTTGTCCATGCCGAAGTTGGTGGAGCGGTGTTCCACGAATGCGTCTAGCTCGCGGAAGCTGCCCGGGTCAAGCAGCAGCTCCAGCCGCTCATAGGCGGTCTTGCGCCCGCTCTCGTGATGCTTACGCACCCGCTCCTCGCCCCCACCAGACCGGCTGAGGGCGCGCTTGCGGCGCAGTTCTTCTATCCGAGGGTGTATTGCCATAGTCGAAAGCCTTTTCAAAATAAGCCAGTGGCGCTCATCCAGCCAGCGCCGGAGCGTCTCCCTGTCGATAAAAACACTGCAAGCCCTGAACGGTTTTGCCTTGCGTCGTCTATGACTATACAACGAATTTCGACAGGGTTAAGATTGAACCTGAAGACAACAGCGGTCTCATGGGAGATCGTGGACTTGATGTGAGGAGAAGCGGTGATGGAGACCAAGACGTTTGAAGTGCCCAACATCGGCTGCGATGGCTGTGTGCGGACGATCAAGAACGAACTCGGCGCGCTGGCCGGGGTGCAGCAGGTCGATGGCAGCAAAGATACGCGCCAAGTGACCGTGACGTTCGATGCGCCCGCCACGTGGGAGAGCATCGTCGCCAAACTGCGCGAGATCGACTACGCGCCGGCAGAGGCGTAATCGCTGGAATGGGGCTGCATCGCCAACGCCAGCAGCCCCCACCACAGCAGCAGCGCCTGCGGGATAGCAGCGGGGTAGTGATCGACCACGCCGACCAGCGCCAAGATGAGCGCCCCCGCCAGCGCCCCCAACCGCTGCGCATCCACCCCGTGCTGCCACAAAAGCCATCCCCCACGCAGCAGCGGCAGCGTCACGATCAGCCCGAACAACGCAAACCCGATGAGTCCTAACTCGGCGAGGATGAGCAGCGCCACTTGGTGGACGTTTGTCCCGCGCAAGTCATACTCTGGATGGTCTCGCAAATAGCGGGCGGCATACCATGCGAAGTTGCCCGCGCCCACCCCTTGCAGCGGCGCGCTCTGGATGGCCTCAAAGGCGATTTGGTTGTAGATCACGCGCTCGGCTACAGAACGCTGCTCCAGCGCTTCGCCGGTGACGTTGGCGCGCGCCAGCAGAAAGGGATGATAGGTTGCTGCAAAGCCCAGCCCGACGATGCTGCACGCAAGCAGCGGCAGGGCCAGCATGCGCAGCTTTCCGCGCCATGCGTGCCATGCCACGATGAAGGCGCTGCTCACGGCCAGCGCGATCCACGCGCCGCGGCTGAACGTCAGGCACAGCGCGAGGAACACGACGGCCAGCGCGCCGATGCGCCGCCCGCGCCCGCGCGGCTCTGCGCTGTGGGCTAGCAGCCACGCCGCGCCCGCCGCCAGCACCCCGCCCATGATGTTCGGGTGCGGCAGCAGGCCATATGCCCGCAGCAGGCGCGCCTCGCCGCTCTGCACCACGGACACGCCCGACCGGGCTGGATCAAGATCACGCTGTTCACCCAGCAGGTGGAGGCCTAGCTCGCTTTGGGCGGCGCTCTGGGCAATGCCGACCGCAGCGCTGACCAGCAGAGCAGCCACCAGCGCAGCGTTCAACTGGCGGCGCGGCGGCGGGCAGCAGACCAGCAGCAGCGCAAACGCGGCCACCAGCGCATAGGTCAGAGCGGCATTTTGCGCGATGGCGTCGCGCGACCCACGCATGAGCGCCCAACTCTGCGAGAGCCACGCCCACGCCACGAACAGCAGCAGAACGAGCGCCCACAGACTGCGCCCGCCGTCGGTCATGAGTTGGCCAGCGCCTTTGAAGCCGGTCAGCGTCCACGCGCTCAACGCGCCCACCAGCGGCGTGACGAACAGAAACCCCAACACATAATCCGCGCTGAAGGGCACGGCTGTTCCCGGCCACGCTTTGAACGTGACCGTGAGCAGCAAGGTGAGCAGGCTCATGATGAACAGGAGACGCAGGCGCATGAGCCTAGTATACTGCAAAAGGGAGTAGGGGCGGTCAGCCTGCTGTGCGCCCTCACCCCGGCGCTGACGCGCCACCCCTCTCCCACTCGCGCCGCTGCGCGGCTGGGGAGAGGGGTCAGGGGGTGAGGGACAGAACACAACGCGGCCTGCTGCCCGTGTTGCATGAGCGTTGCCACCAGAGATAACCACACCATGACCGACGACCTCAAGATCGCACTCAAAACACAGGCGCAGGCGCTGGGCTTCAGCGCGTTGGGCGTGGTGGAGGCCGCTCCGTCGCCGACGTTGGCAGCTTATGAGCGCTGGATCGACGCGGGGATGCACGGCAGCATGGGCTACCTCGCGCGGCCTGACCGCGTGGCGCGACGGCGCAACCTTAACGTGATCTTGCCGCAGGTGCGCTCCATCGTCGTGGTGGTGCTGGATTACGCCCAGTGGGTCGCGCCCCAAGTGCTGAACGACCCCGCGCGCGGGCGGATCGCGTCGTATGCGTGGGGCGTAGACTACCACGAGGTGATGACGCCGCGCCTGAAGCGTCTCGCGGCGTGGTTGGGCGAGTCGAGCGCGGTCTACGTTGACACAGGCGCAATCTTAGAGCGCAGCCACGCGCAGCAGGCCGGTCTCGGCTTCATCGGCAAGAACACGATGCTGATTCATCCACGGCGCGGCAGCTACTTCTTTATCGGCGAAATCCTGACGACCGCCGCGCTGGAGCCGGATCCGCCGCACACCGCGACCATGTGCGGGCGCTGCACGCGCTGCCTCGTCGCCTGCCCAACGGACGCTTTCCCCGCGCCCTATGTGCTGGACGCGCGCCGCTGCATCAGCTATCACACGATTGAAAACAAGGGCAGCATCCCCGAGGACTTGCGCGCCTCGTTTGGGAATTGGGTCTATGGCTGCGATGTGTGTCAAGAGGTGTGCCCGTGGCAGCGCTTCAGCGCTCCGACGCAGGAGGAAGCCTTCCACGTGGTGGACGTTGACCGCGCCGCGCCGCCGCTCGCGTGGCTGCTGACGATGACCCCGCAAGCGTTCAGCGCGCGGTTTGCGGGCAGCGCCATCCTGCGGACGGGCTATGAACGTATGGTGCGCAACGCCTGCATCGCGGCGGGCAACAGCGGTGACCCTGCGCTCAAGCCGCTGCTGGCAGCGCTGACCCGCCACCCCAGCCCGCTCATCGCCCAGCATGCCGCGTGGGCGTTGGGGCGGTAGCCTTTTTTTTACAGGGCATACTGACGCTAAAGAATGAGGATTCCCAGATGCCGAAGCTCAGCGATATTCTCCGCGAGATTGACAACCTTTCAGAGGGCAGATGGTACTCAGGCCTCATCCCCCAACCCCCTTCTCCGGTAGAGAAGGGGGCATTCGCTCCTACAGGTTTGAGCCGCAAGCAGCAGATCCCGACGCAGAGGCGGCCAAAGTCCCCTCTCCGACGGGAGAGGGGATTCAGGGGTGAGGCAAATCATTCTTGGTTGATACCTATGTGTTCGTCTGGCACGTGTGGGGGCATCACCGCTGACGCGCGCGTGCAGCCGTATCCGATTCAGTGGCTGTGGGAGTGAACGTTACTCGTCCTCGTCGTTGGTCGTGGCCGGGCTGGTGGCGCGCGGCGCGGCGGGACGGCTGCCGATCTCTGTGATGCCCCACGCCAGCAGGATCATGATCACGCCTGCCGTGAAGGTCATAATCAGCAGCGCCCAAAGCTCACCGCGCAGGGAATCGCCCCCTGCGATCAATGAGGTAAAAATCTGCCATGTAGAGATGATCGAAAGGCCTAGAAAGGCAATCGCAGTGATCAGGCTGATGAAGACGATCAGGCTTTTCATTGGGCTGCGCATTGTAAATGGCTCCAGCGTGGGCTTAGATGGCCACAGCGGGTCGGTACTCACCGAACACCTCCCGCAGGGTGTGACATACTTCCCCTAATGTTACTTCATTCTCCACGCAAGCGATGATGATTGGCATCAAATTCTCATCTGAGCGGGCAGCAGCGGCCAACTGAGTGCGCAGCGCGGCGACGCGCTCGTTATCACGGGTGGCGCGCAGGTGGCGCAGGCGCTCATGGGCGGCTTGTTCGATGGCGGGGTCAACGCGCAGCAGGTCAGCCGGTGGTTCCTCCTCTTCGACGAATTCGTTCACGCCCACGATGATCTGTTCGCCGCGTTCCACCGCCAGTTGGAAGGCATAGGCCGCATCTTGGATCTCATTCTGGATGAAGCCCTCCTCGATGGCTGTCAGCGCTCCGCCCATCGCGTCAATCTGGGCGATGTAGTCTTTGGCGCGCTCATAAATCTGCTGGGTGAGGTACTCGACGGCGTAGCTGCCCGCCAGCGGATCAACCGTATCGGCTGCGCCGGTCTCATGGGCGATGATCTGCTGGGTGCGCAGCGCGATCTGCACGGCTTTCTCAGTGGGCAGGGCCAGCGCCTCGTCCATGCTGTTCGTGTGGAGGCTTTGCGTGCCGCCCATAACCGCCGCCAGCGCTTGCAGCGCCACGCGCACGATGTTGTTCTCAGGCTGTTGAGCCGTGAGGGTGCTGCCGCCGGTTTGTGTGTGGAAGCGCAGCATCCAGCTCTTGGGGTCGCGCGCGTGGAAGCGCTCGCGCATGATCTCGGCCCAGAGGCGACGCGCCGCGCGGAACTTGGCCACCTCTTCCAAGAAGTGGTTGTGCGCGTTGAAGAAGAACGAGAGCTGCGGCGCGAATTCGTCCACGGTCAACCCTGCTTTGAGCGCCGCCTCCACATAGGCGATGCCGTTGGCCAGCGTGAAGGCCACCTCCTGCACGGCGGTGCTGCCTGCCTCGCGGATGTGGTAGCCGCTGATGCTGATCGTGTTCCAGTGGGGGACGTGATCTTTGCAGTAGGCGAACATATCCGTGATGAGGCGCATCGAGTGCTGCGGCGGGTAGATGTACGTCCCGCGCGCGATGTACTCCTTGAGGATGTCATTTTGGACGGTTCCGCGCAGTTGGCGGCTGTCCACGCCCTGCCGCTTGGCTGCCACGATGTACATGGCGAGCAGCACGCTGGCAGGCGCGTTGATCGTCATGCTGGTGCTCACTTTATCCAGCGGGATCTCACGGAACAGCGTCATCATGTCGTGGATGCTGCTGATGCTCACACCCACCTTGCCGACCTCGCCCAGCGCCATCGGGTCGTCTGCATCGTAGCCGATCTGGGTGGGCAGGTCGAACGCGACGCTCAGCCCCATCTGGCCGCGCTCCAACAAGAAGCGGTAGCGCGCGTTGCTCTCCTCGGCCGTGCCGAAGCCCGCATACTGCCGCATCGTCCAAAAGCGGCTGCGGTACATGGTGGGCTGCACCCCGCGCGTGAAGGGGTACTCCCCCGGCCAGCCGAGGTCGAGGTCGGCGGGCACGTCCTCCGGCCCGAAGGCGCGTTCAAGCGGGATGCCCGAGGACGTTTCAAAGCTCGGCTTGCGCTCACCGACTTTTTTCAACACGGGGTCAACGGTGCGTTTTTGCCATTCGTCGCGCGGGGTGGTCATGGGGCTTACTCCGGTTGGTTCGGTTTGTGAACTCGAATGAGTTGATTCTGTAAAGTGGCAAATGGCTTCACAGTGGCATCGACTCGCTCAGCTAATGCTACAAAATCTGTGTCGAACGTGCATACGACAATACCATAGTGACTTTTGACGGAATGATGAAAGCGTGAACACTTGCCAAGGGAAAGTTCTCGTTTGCATAGAAGCGCATGATCATCACGCTTGCTCATTCTCACGAATTTGGTCGTCAATTTCAGAGCGAAAGCGCTGATAGTAGCTCCATGCATTCACGATGTCTTCTGCGTTAAGGACGGGAAAATTGCTCAGAATCTCGCGGTCGCTCATGCCAGATAAACGACACTGTACAATCGTCCACACAGGAATGCGCGTTCGAACGATGCGGGCTGCGCCTCCGAGGACGTTGGGGGTGTGATCAATCCCAACTGAACGTCCCAACGTGTCTTGCAGAAGCCGCTGAAGAAGGCGCGCTTTTTCCTCTTCGGTCAACGATGGGATGAGTTTTTCAATCTCCTGAAAGGTCATCTTAACGGGCCTTCTCCTCAAAAAAACTGCTGGGAACGGCCACGCCCGCGAAGTTTTCAAACGTCAGATCGCGGAAGGGGAGGCTGAGCGCGGCTTTGAGCTGCTCGAACAGGTCGATGTAGCTGGCAGCGACGCGCTGAGCGCGCTGCAAGCCCAGCGCCTGCACGATGCTTTCGATGGTGGGCGCGTCCCCTTCGATCTCGATAAAGTTGCCATACGGCAGCTCATCGACGACAATCTCCGCGCCGTAGTATTCGTAAGTCGTGCGGTATTTTTCATAGGTCAGCGCGGTGTGAAAGCCCAACCGCTCCAAGATCAGGTGCATCAAGTGGAAGTCGCTGACTTCGACCTCCAGCTCGCTGCGGCTCAGCACGCCGTCGTGGATCGTGCCGCCGTCCTTGTACGTCAGGCGGGCGCGGCTGTCTTGGCGCAGGCGCAGCACAATCCCGCTGGCGGTGAGGCTGTTGGCGGCGTTCTCATAGCGCACGTTGCGCTCGAACACGCGCGGGTAGACCAGCCGCGCCCCCAGCGCGTGCATCTGCTGCACAATCGGCGCGTGATCTGGCGTGTAGAGCTTGAGTTCTGTCTCGGTGGTGGGGGTCATTGTGAGTCTTCATCACTCCTATCCTGAATACGACGATCTGATAGAAAGGCTTCTTCCCCCTCGGTCTGTCAAGGTATCTTGCTCATGCCTCAATACTCAGCACCACCTTGCCGAATACGTCGAAGGCCTCGAGTGTCGCTTGGGCTTCGCGGGCCTGTTCGAGCGGAAACACCTTGCCCACAACCGCCTTCAGCTTGCCCGCGAAGATCAAGTTCATCACCGTCACGTAGTCTTTATGCGTGCCCATTGTGCTGCCGATGATGGCGATCTGGCGGGCGAACAGTTGGTTGAGCGGCAGCTCGGCGTTGTAGCCGGACGTGCCGCCCACGACGAGGATCGAGCCGCCGATGCGCAGCGCGCGCATGCTCTGGCCGAGGGTGTCTTTGCCCACGTTGTCGACGACGTAATCGACCCCCAGCTTGTCCGTCAGGCGGTAGACTTCCTTTGACCATTGAGGGTGTTCTTGGCGGTTGATGGCGTAGTGCGCGCCCATCTCCAGCGCGCGGGCGCACTTTTCCTCACTGCTGCCGATCACGTAAACGGTGGCTCCCGCCAACCGCGCGATCTGAATGCTGGCGGTGTTAACGCCGCCCCCCGCGCCGACGATCAACACGCGGTCGCCCGCTTGGAGGCCGCCGCGCGTGATGAGCGAGTGCCACGCGGTGACATACACCAAACCCGCCGCCGCGGCCTGCTGCAGATCGAAGCCGTCCGGCACTTTGACGCAGTTGGCCGCCGGGACGCACACATACTCCGCCGCGAAGCCGCTGTGATGCTCGCCCATGATGGCGATGCGGTCTTGGTTCTCGTAGTCGGTGTGGGTGGCGCGCACGGCAGGGAACACGCTGGGGTCAACTGCCACCGCGTCGCCCACGCTGAGGCCTTGCACGCCCGCGCCCAGTGCGTCCACATAGCCTGCGCCGTCGCTGCCGATGACGTGGGGGAAGGGCAGGTTCAGCCCGGGCCAGCCCACGCGCACGAACAAATCCAGCCGGTTGAGCGCGGCGCTGTGCATCTTCAAGCGGACTTCGCCCGCGGCAGGCTCTGGGATGGGGAGATCATCGACGCACTGGACGACCTCCAACCCGCCGTGGCCGGTGATGACGGCGGCGCGCATCTTAGCGCAGCCCCAGTTCATTGCGGGCGATCACCATGCGCTGCACCTCGCTCGTGCCCTCATAGATGCGGGTGATGCGCGCGTCGCGGTAGTAGCGCTCGATAGGCATCTCTTTGCTGTAGCCCATGCCGCCGTGGATCTGAATCGCCTCATCAGTGACAAATTGGGCGGTCTCGCTGGCGAACAGCTTGGCCATGCTGGCTTCCAACGTGTAGCGCTCGCCGGTGACTTTGGCGCGCATCTTGGCGAGGCAGGCGTTGTAGATCAGGTGACGGGTGGCTTCGATGCGCGTCTTCATATCGGCGATCTTCTGCTGGATCATCTGGAACTGGCCGATGGGGCTGCCGAACGCCTGACGCTCGCGCGCGTAGCGGACGGACGCTTCATAGGCGGCCTCAGCGATGCCCAGCGCCTGCGCCGCAATGCCGATGCGCCCCGCGTCCAGCACAGTCATAGCGATTTTGAAGCCTTCACCGCGCTTGCCC
Organism: Anaerolinea sp.; assembly: GCA_046719465.1. Taxonomy (GTDB): domain Bacteria; phylum Chloroflexota; class Anaerolineae; order Aggregatilineales; family Phototrophicaceae; genus JANWYT01. The sequence continues at coordinate 2,975 of JBDNCV010000088.1, read as the reverse complement.
AGCATGTTCTCGACCGGGCAGGCGTAGTCCTCGAAGATCAGCTCGCTGGTGGCGCTGGCGCGGATGCCGAGCTTGGGTTCCTTCTTGCCGCGGTGGAAGCCGGGCTGCGACGTGTCGATCAAGAACGCGCTGATGCCCTTGTTGCCTTTTTCGGGGTCGGTCATGGTGAACAGCACCACATAATCGGCCACGGGGCCGCTGGTGACCCAACTCTTGCGCCCGTTGATGATGTAGTGCGTGCCCGCCTCGTTGAGGACGGCGCGGCTGGCCATCGTGGCGGCGTCGCTGCCGCTCATCGGCTCGGTCAGGCTGTACGCGCCGATCTTCTCACCGCTGGCGACTGGCGTCACCCAGCGGCGCTTTTGTTCTTCCGTCCCAAACAGCATGATGCCGTTGCAGTAGAGGCTGTTGTTGACGCTCATGATGGTGCTGTGGCTGGCGTCGGCTTTGGCGATCTCGGTCAGCGCCAGCACGTAGGCCAGCACGTCCATCCCCGCGCCACCGTACTCCTCTGGCACTTCGATCCCCATGAGGCCCATCGCGGCCATCTTTTGGATTGTCTCCATCGGGAACTCGCCCGTGTGGTCAAAGTGTTCAGCGATGGGCACGATCTCTTTCTGAGCAAAATCGCGGACGGCGTTGAGCAGCATCTCGTGCTCGGGGGTCATCGTAAGCGTGAGCGGCGTGCCCGTGTGTTCCAAAACCATTTTTCACCTCAAATCTGCTAATAAACGATTTGCGATTAGATTATACCGTCAATCGGGCAGGGCAGGATAGAATCAATGTGCGTCGTAAGCGTGTGAAGGAGTTGTCGTCATGAGTGGCACAAGGGACAGATTCCGCATCAACCACGTGGCAATTGTGGTGAGCGATATTGAGGCAGGGCTGGCGTTCTGGCGTGATGCGTTGGGGCTGGCGGCTGGCGAGCGGAAGCACGTCGCGCAGGAAGCGGTAGACATCGCTTTCTTGGACGTGGGCGAGGCGCACCTTGAGCTGGTGCAGCCCACGACGGACGACAGCGGCATCGCGCAGTATCTAGCGAAGAAGGGCGCGGGGATGCATCACCTCTGTTTGGAGGTGGACGACATCGAGGCGGCCATGCAGCGCCTGCGCGATCATGGCGCGCAGCTTCTCAACGACACGCCCAAAGAGCGCGACGGCATCCGCTACGTGTTTGTTCACCCGCGCAGCACGGGCGGCGTGCTGCTAGAGCTGTACGAGCTGCCGCGATGAGCGACGCAGTTAAAGCGCTGAACCAGCAGCGTTACGGCGCAGTGGCGGAGAACTACGTCCACAGCGCCACCCATGCTGACCCCTTGAGCCTCCAGCGCTTGGTTGAAATCGCGCAGCCGCAGCCCCATTGGCGCATGCTGGACGTGGCCACAGGCGGCGGGCACACCGCGCTGGCCTTTGCCCCCTATGTGGCCAAGATCGTCGCCCTTGACCTCACGGGCGACATGCTGCGCGCCATGCGCGATCACGCGCTGGGGGCAGGCCACACCAACGTGATCTGCGTGCAGGGGGACGCGGAGGCGCTGCCCTTCGCGGAAGCGTTTGATCTGGTGACGTGTCGGCTGGCAGTGCATCACTTCCCGGATGCAGCGCGCTTCATCCATGAGGCGGCCCGCGCCCTCAAGCGCGGGGGGCTGCTGCTGGTGCAGGATCACCTCGCGCCGACGCGCTCCAAAGACCGTTCCTACATCGACACGTTTGAGCGGCTGCGCGACCCGTCGCACGTGCGCGCGTTGAACCTCTACGAGTGGCGGCGGCACTGCCGCGATGCTGGCCTCTACATCCTGCACGAATCCGTTCATGAGGTGCGCCATCAGCTCCTGCCGTGGGCGGAGCGTCAGCGCTGCACCCCGCAGACGATCGCGTGGCTTCAGATCATGTTGGCGCAGGCCCCGTCGGCGGTGCGCGCCACGCTTCAGCCAGAGCAGGCAGGCACGCCGCTCGCCAGCTTCGTCACGCCGAACCTATACTTGTGCGCGCGCAAGGGCGGCTAGACGTGGTGTATACTGATTGCAAGTGACACGAGGTATTCCCTAATGACCGAGTACATCCCTGAGAAGACGATCACGCTGGAAGCGTTCCTCGCGCTGGAGCGCGTGGAGATCGTGGATGGAGAGGTTGTTGAGATGGGCGCTGCTGGTTTCAGCCACGCAAGGTATGGAGTTAATATTGTGGTGAGTTTGGAACAGTGCCTTCAACAACATGATCTCGGCATCGCTGTTGGAGACGGCGCAACGTTTCTGATGAATGCCAAACTGCCCAATCTGGCCAATTCGTTCATCCCCGATGTTGCGTTGATCTTTCGTGACAATATCCCTGCTGGTTGGGACATCGACACAGTTCACCCGGGCGCGCCAGATTTCGCGGTTGAGATCGTCTCCCCGAACGACACCGCCGATTATCACAAGCGTAAACTGCGCGGCTATCTGAGCAGCGGCACGCGCGAGGTGTGGCGGGTATACCCACAGCTGCAGGCCATTGAGCGCTGCTGGCTAGATGAGAACAACGCCGAGGTCATTATAACGGTGCGAACAGGGCGGATCGACACGTCGCGCTTCCTGCCGGAGTGGCATATCACCGTTGAGGATGTGTTCCGCTTGCCGGAGTGGATGAAGCAGCAGTTGAACCGAGAGTGAAGGGGGATCGAATGACCGAGTACATCCCTGAGAAGACGATCACGCTGGAAGCGTTCCTCGCGCTGGATCGGGTAGAGGTTGTGGATGGAAAGGTTGTTGAGATGAGTCCGATGGGCGGGTTGCATTCGCTTGTGAGCCTAAACATCGTGCGCAGCCTCGGGAACTACATAGAACAGCAGGATTTAGGCATCGCGTTTGGAGACGGCATGACGTTTCTGATGCACAGCGGTCAGCCGCACCTGCGGGATGCGTTCATTCCGGACGTGTCGTTCATCTTCCACGCCAACGTGCCAGCCGAGTGGGACGCGCTGAAGCCGCATCCGGGCG
>JBDNCV010000087.1:0-15733 GCA_046719465.1 Anaerolinea sp. | reverse complement strand
AATGACAACGCTTAAGCCGTAATTGCGTGCAGTAAAAGCGTTCATCTGCGGCGCGATCCGCAGCAGCCCGGGCACATCGTATGAAGTGACCCCAGAAAGGTCAATGATCATGTCGACACGATGTTCAAGTTCACTGATGATTTGATTTGAACGTTTGAAGAAGGTGGCATACGCATCCGCAATCAAGCGTCCGCTAAACGTTGCTACCATGATAGTCTTCTCAACGTCTGCCCACTCAATCTCATAATTTAGCTGTGACATAAGAACCCTCGCGCTGCGTTTTGTTTCCAATACACTCACAAGGGTAATACACTTTTCATTCATTTGTCAACAACCGTACTACTAATTTTTATATTTCTTTACAATTCATTTAGCGCTTTATCATCCATTGATGAGCTGCTGAGCCGCCGAGCCACGCAGGGCTTGCACAAACCCTTCCGTGATGAGCTGCGGGCGCGTAATCGCCGAGCCGACCACCACTGCCACCGCCCCGTATTCCAGCGCCAGCCGCGCCTCATGCGGGGTGCGGACGCGCCCTTCAGCAATCACTGGAATCCGCAGCGTTTGCACCATCGCTTGCAGCAGCGCATAATCTGGCCCTTCAAGCTTAGGGCTGTAATCGGTGTAGCCAGACAGGGTTGGCGCGGCCAGATCAGCGCCCTGCTCCTGCGCATAAAGCGCTTCTTCTAACGTCGAAACATCGGCCAGCACCAGCCGCCCCTGTGCGTGCACCGCGGCGATCTGCTCTGCGAGCGTGTCGCCGTTAGGGCGCTGGCGCAGCGTGGCATCCAGCGCGACGACATGCGCCCCGGCCTCGACAATCGCCAGCGCGTGCCCCACCGTCGGGGTGATGTAAACGCCCTCGCTGCCGTCTTTATAAAGGCCGATCACGGGCAAGGCGACGCTCTGGCAGATGGCGCGCACGTCGTCCGGCCCGTTGGCGCGGATGGCCGCCGCCCCGCCCATCTGCGCCGCCAGCGCCATCCGTGCCATGATCTCCGGCCCGTGCAGCGGCTCATCGGGCAGCGCCTGACATGAGACGATCAACTGCCCGCGCACTTGGTCTAGAAACGTGTTGAGCTGCATCCCGATGGCCTCTCTTCTGCGTCGTTGTCAGCGTAAGTTGGCAAAGACCGGTTCAAATAAGCTGCACAGCGCCGCCCACGTCAGGTCGTGGTCAATGGGCAGCGGCGCATGGAGGATTCCATGCAGGCGGCACTCTTCAATAATCGCTTCCAGCCGCTGCAAGTCAATATCCTCGCCCAGCGGCGCATCAGGCCTGATGGTCAGCGTGTGCCAGCGCGCGCTCCCATGCACGAGCAGCCCACGCACGAGCAAAAGCTGTGTCGGGAGGAACAACGGGTCGTCGTGGGTCACATCCACCGCCCAGAAGATCGGGCAGCCTCGCCGCACGAGCCGCGCCTGCAAGCGCCACGTCAGCCATGCGTCCGCTGCCACCTGCGCAGGCGTAAGGTCGTGTTCGACGCAGAAGGCTGCCAGCGTGCCCGCTGCCTCGCCGATGGCCCACTCAATCGGATGCAAGCGGTATGCGCCGTTCGTGAGGTGGGTCGTGCCGATGTTCTTGCAGGCAGCGATGAGGTTGCCGCCCATCGCGGGCAGCAGCGCCCTCAACGGGATCTGAAACGGGCGCGTCGGGGCGTACATGCTCACTGACGGGTTGCCCACGCAGGGGTGCAAGTCCATCGCATACCAGCCCACCCCCACGCTGTCCTCAACGTGACGGGCGCGTGCGCCGTCGTTGTGCTCAGCGGTGATGTCTTGCTCAGCAATGCGCGTGCACGCCACGATGCGGCGCGACTCGCGGATGTAAGGCTGTTGGCTGAGGCCATCCGCCGTGCCCATCACATCCGGGCGCAGTTTCAACTCCGGATAGCCGTATCCGCCGTCGTCGCGCGGGCATTCCGTTTGCAGCCAGTAGAGAAAGCCCAACGACAGGCGCTTAGCCTCATCCAGATAGCGCGCGCGTTCGTCTGGCGCAGCGTGGAGGATGTCCCCGCCGTGGTAATCATTGCTGATCCAGTTGATGAGCGCGATGTCGTTCCCGCCCAGCAGCGCCCCATCGTGCAGCCGCCGATACGACCAAAACGGCAGATTGCCCTGCTCGCTCGTGTCGAACATGCGATACACCACCGGCTGACCATCCCGCCCCAGCGGTGACAGCGTGTAAGGCTGGCTGTCGCGGAAGGCCTCATAGCCCTCAGGCTTTGGGATCGTGTGGTCTTCCCCCGCACAAAACTCGACCGCAAAGCAGAAGGTAAACCCCTGTGACTCGCGCGGCCGCGCCATGAGGGGGGCATGCGGTTCGCCTGTGTCGGCGCGGGCCTCTGCGCCAGTGACGAATGGCACGTCCGCCAGCGGCAGCAGCTCGCCTGTGTCCGTCGCGTCGAGGAAGTAACGCGCGCGGATGCGATGCTGTGCCCCGCTGGCATCCTCCACCGTCACGCTGCGCACGTGGCCGCCCTCCGCCTCCGCGCTGACCACGCGCCCACGCAAGCGCGCCACAGGGAGCTGCTGCTCGAACAGCGCCGCCGCGCGCGCTGGCAGGAAGCACAAGCGGCTCACCCAACCGTTGCCCGGGTTGAGCGGCAGGTTCGGCCCCAAGACGCTCTCCGCCATGATCGCAGGCGCGCCCTCGCGTTCGATATAGGTCTGACGGATCGCCGCGCGCAGGCGCAAGTAGCTGGCAGGCGCGCCGAACGTCTCGATGTAGGCGTGCTCATCCGGCGCGCTGACCCCCTGCGCAGTGAGCTGGCCGCCCAACCACACAGCCTCCTCCGTGAGCAGGCACGGGTGGACGCTGGCGGGGTCAGCCGCTGCCACGCCGCCCAAACTCCCACCGATGATGGCGACCGCCACGTCGTGGTCAATCATGGCATCCCTTCCGCTGAAGCCCCCTTTAGAGGGCGCACTTCAGCCGGATGCATCGGCGTCCGGCGTTGAGACGTACCCATGTCATGTCCCATCTTTTTCCAAGTCAAAATCGACCTCAAACGTGCGATGCCACGGCAGGCGCACCCGTGCGATCCGCCAGCCCGCAGCCAGCGCCCCCAACTGCGGCAGCAGCGCGTTCAGCGCCGCGTGGATGCGCTCCACGGTGGCGGCCTCGTTGTCAGGGGTGGTATCACGGCGGCCTGTCTCACGTTCCAGCGCGTCGCGGATCTGCTGGCGCACCACGTGCTGATAGCCCCAGTCCTCGATGAAGCGGTGCAGCAAGAAGCGCTGCTGTGCCTCCTGCGCAGCAGAGGCTGCCATCGACGCGGCCACCCCCTGCGCCAGCGCTACGCCGATGGTGTTGCCCGCCGTGTTCCATGCGCCATAGGCTGACAAGCGCGTCAGATCGACCTCAGCGAGCAGCCCCGCGATCAAATCGGGGTCGCTGCCGTTGGGGTACGCCACGTCGCACACGATGACGCGCCGCCCAGTCTCCACCCAATCGCGCACACGGCGCACGAACAGCTCCAAGAAGGGCGCGCGTCGCGCCTGCTCCAGCGCGAAGTTTTCCAGCGCCGCGTCGTACTCTTGGCCGATGCGCGACGGCGGGTTCACCGCCACCACAAAATCAGCCCCTTCGCGGTCATCGCTCAACTGCCCGCCCAGCGCGCGGATTTGCCGTTCCACGGTGACGCGGATCGGGCTGTCCTCATAGGGGGCGACGCGCTCACAGTCCTCGGCAATCGCGTAATGCACGTAGAAGGTCGGCCGACAGCGGCCGGCCAGCAGCGCCCGCATCAGCAGCACACAGCCCACCTCGTCCGCGCCCGGGTACATCAGCACACGGTCTTCGCTCAAGTTTAAGCGCCGCGCCCACATCCCCATCCAGCCCTTCTCCTGCGTGCCCATCCCATACTCACTGGTGTCGTCGGAACTGAGCACCAACAGATCGAACAGCCCGTCGGCGGCCATGTGCAGCAGCGTCAGGTTGACGGTGTGGTTGCGCAGCCTGCGCCGCATGAAATCGCCGATGACCTCCTGCGGGATAGCAGCCAACAGCGCTCGCAGCGCCTCGTGCACATCTTCCCCGAGGTCTCGACGATGCAACAGCTGCGACAAGCGGTGCAGCCGCCGCCCATACTGGCCCCAGTAGGCCGGTTCTTCAATCGCGTCGTCCGCGTCTGGGATGCGCATGATGAGGTTGAAGGCGGTCGTCGGGAGCGGGGGCAGCGCAGCAAGATGCGCCGCCCGCTGGATGATATCCATCGGAGATTCATCCGTGATGCGCGAGGCGATCAACCCGCCGTAGAGCAGCGTCTCGGCGCTGATGATGCGGCGGTCGGCGTGTGCAGAGGCGTCGCTCAACCACGCGAACAACCCTTCAGGGTCGCCGGGCTGGCGCAGCTTGGGGAGCAGTTCCGGCGGCGGCAGCAGCACGTCAGCGCCGGCAATCTCGGCGATCATGCGCGGGTAGCGAGTGTTAACGGGTCGTTCATCGAGCGGGATCAGGGCAACTTTCATGAGAGCAGTCCTTGATGATGTGCCGCCAAGATCGCAGCCCCTAGCACGCCAGACTGGGAGCCGAAGGCTGCGCGGCGAATCGGAATATCGCGCACGGCAGGGATGGCGGCAGCGCGAATCGACGCGACCAGCGCATCCCACCACAGCGCGCCAACGTCGGCCACTCCACCGCCGATCACCACCACCTCAGGGTCGATCAGCGCGATGACGGGCGCAAGGAAGCGCCCCAGCTCGCCGCCAGCACGCCGAATCGCGTCGGCGCATGCTGCGTCACCGTTGGCGGCGCGCTCTGCCATCTGCACCAGCGTGTAGTCTGTGCCGTGCCGTGCGTTGAAGCGCTGGGCGATGGCGGGGCCGCTGTAGAGCGCTTCGAGGGTCTGGCCATCGCCCACGTCGAGGTAGCCGATCTCACCGGCGCAGAAGTGCGCCCCATGCCACACCTCGCCGTTCTGGATGAGCGCGCCGCCGATGCCCGTCCCGACGGTGAGGCACAAGGCCGATCGACAGCCCCGCGCCGCGCCGCGCTGGAGTTCCGCCAGCGCCATCACGCGCACATCGTTGGCCACATACACCGGCAGGCTGCAGGCCAAGCGCACTACCTCTGCAATGGGCGCGCCCTTCGCGCCGATGAGGTTGTCGTTGGCGTCCGTTACGACCCCGCGGGTGGGGTCAACCTGCCCAGCCATGCCGATGCCGATGGCCTGCACGCCCGGCGCATGCCACAGCAGATCATAACAAATGCCTACCACCGCCGCGAGCAAAGCATCACGCCCGCGTATTCGCGCGTCAGCCTCCGCCTCTGTGCCCCGCGGCACGCCCGCTAAAGCCGACGGGTGGCAAGCGCTCGGCGTGGGCACGACGCGCGTTCGCAGGGGCGTCAAGTGGACATCGAAGGCGCTGGCAGCGATCTTCGTGCCGCCCACATCCACCCCTAACACGACCGCCTCGGATGGCTCTGGTTGGATCACCCGCTAGCCTTTCACCGCGCCGGATAAGCCACGGATGAACTGGCGCTGGAAGATCAGGAACACGATGATGATCGGTATGGTCGCCACCATCACGCCCGCCGCCACCGTCCGCAGGTTGCCGGTAAAGGCCCCCTCGAGGAACGCCAGACCAATGGGCAGGGTGTACATACTCTGGTCGCGCAGCATGAGCAGCGGCCACAGGAAGCTGTTCCACGAGCCGACGAAACTGAAGATCGCCAGCGTTGCCAGCCCGGGGCGGATCAGCGGCAGCAGAATCCGCCACCAGATCATTAGCTCGCTCGCGCCGTCGATGCGCGCCGATTCGATCAGCTCGTTGGGGATCGACTGGTACGTCTGGCGCAGCAAGAAGATGCCGAAGGCGTTCGCCCCAAACGGGATCACCAGCCCTTGCAGCGTGTCGGCTAAGCCCAACACCTGCACCGAGATGATGAACGTCGGGATGAGCGTGAGCTGATCAGGGAAGATGATGGTCGCCAAGATCAAGTAGAAGATGGTGTCTCGGCCTTTGAACTGCATCTTGGAGAGAGGATAGGCTGCCAGCGATGATGTGATCAACTGCAAGGTGACAACCCAAAATGCCACCAAGAAGCTGTTGAAGAAGTAGCGTGGCAGCGCAACATCCGTCCACACGCGGTAGTAGTTGGCGGTCGTCGCGGGGAAGGTAAAGCGGCGGAACTCCTCGCTCAGCAGCGGCGCGATCTCCGGCTCATAGTTGCGCCAGAAGCCGTTGGGGCCGGTGTAGATCCCCTCGGCTTGCGCGACGCGCAGGCCGTCGCCCCACCCGATCATGCCCGGGATGGGGATGATCTGGGGCGGTTGATTGGGGCGAAACACGTTGGCCGAGTTGGGGCGCAGGCTCATCAGCCCCGTCCAGAGGAACGGCAGCGCCGTCACCAGCGCGAACGCGATCATGATCGTGTACCAGAACGAGTTTTCCGTCCAGCGGCGCAGCCGCCGCGACCATTTGCTGTCAGATCTGCTGAGGGCCGTCATGGGTGTTGCGCTCCAAATAGCGGAAGTTCATGATCGAAAAAACCAGCGTGATAACGGCAAAGACCACCGCAATAGCTGCTGCGTAACCCATCTCAAGGAAGATGAAGCCCTGCCGATACAGGTAAAACATGAGGGTGAGGGCGCTGTCCAGCACGCCGCCTGTGCCGTTCGTCATCACCCAGATTTCCTCAAACACCTTGAGCGCTGAGATCGACGAGATGATGGCCACAAAGACGATGCTCGGACGGATGCCCGGCACGGTGATGTGCCAGTGCTGCTGAAGCTTGTTCGCGCCGTCGATGGCAGCGGCCTCATACAGCTCCTCCGGCACAGCTTGCAGCGCCGAGAGGAAGATGATCATATAGAAGCCGATGCCACGCCAGATCGTCACCAGCATGATCGAGATCAACGTGGAATCGGGATGTGTCAAAAAGTTGATCGGGCGCTGGATCACCCCCAGCGAGAGCAGCACGCCGTTGATCAAGCCGCTCGGTTCAGCAAACACAAACTCAAAAATCATCCCCACCGCCACGACCGAGGTCACCACGGGGATGTAATACAGCGTGCGGAAGATGTAGACGCCCTTCAAGGTGCGGTTGACCACAATCGCCAGCGAGATCGAGAGGGCGATCAAGATGGGTGTAGCAATCAAATAGATGAACGAGTTGCGCAGCCCGCGCCAGAACAGCGGGTCGTTGAACAGCTTTTCGTAGTTGCCCAGCCCCACCCAGTTGGGGGCAGTCAGCAGCTTGTAATCGGTGAAGCTCAGGTAGATCGAAATCACCAACGGGATGAAAAGAAACACGATCAAAAACGCGAACGCCGGGGCCAAGAAGCCGTAGGCTGTCAGGTATCTGCGAATCGCCCGACGCCGTCTGCCACGGGCAAGGTCAAGGTCGTCGGGGTTTACTTTGGTGGGGAAAGCGGTCACAAGTCGCTCCGAGTCAATCTAACGGACGGGGCGGGATGCAGCAAGGCGGGGCACCCGCAGACGGATGCCCCGCAAGGGTGAGGGCTTACTGCGCGCTCAGAATGGCGTTGATGCGTGCGGCCATGTCGTCCAAGGCCTGCTGCGAGGTCTTGACGCCCAGCAGCGCCGCTTGGAACTCACCGTAGACGATCTGCTCGACTTCAGCCAAGCGCGGGAAGGACAAGATGCCCGTGTTCACCGCTGTGCGGAAGTAGTCACCGGCCAGCGGGCGCAGTTGGTCAGTCAGCGACGGGCCGCCCTGCGTGAAGAACGGGTCTTCGTAGCTCAGCAGGTTGGACGAGTAGATCGGCACTTCGCGGCTGAAGGCGGTCTGCGTGTCGGGGTTCGTCACGAAGACAGCAAAGGCCAGCGCCGCGTTGGGGAACTGGGTGCTGGCAGGGACGACCAGCGTCTGCACGCCGCCGATGCTGCGGATGTTGGCCGCGCCCACAAACTGCTGGCCGAGGAATAGGCTGTTGTAGACCTCGGGGTTGTTCTCCTGAATCAGGCGGAACAACTGCGGGCCGGTTTGCAGCAGCAGGATTTCACCCTCGCTGAAGCGGTCGATCATGCGGCGCACGTCGTCCGTCAGGCTGGCGCGCGGGATGCAGTCGTTGTCCAGCATGCGCTTGTACTGATCGAGGATCTCGGCAGCCGCAGGGTTCTGGTTGAAGACCACCGAACGGCCATCCTCGCTGAAGACCGGAATGCCCTCGCCGACAAACTGGTTGAGCACGCCGAGGCCGGCCAGCTCGCCCCACGGCATCGAGTAGGCGTAATAAGCGCCGCCGCTCAGCTCGCGGAACTCGCAGGCGAAGTCGTAGGCTTCCGCCCATGTAGCCGGGATGTCATCGCCAGTGATGCCGAGTTCCTCGGCGATCAAGCCGTTGATCGCCATCACGTTCGAGAAGGCCAGATACCACGGGATGTGGAAGGTCGCGCCGTTGTAGGTGACTTTCGTCCACGCGCCGTCCACGTACTGCTCGCGCAGCTCGGGGTAGGCCGCGCCGAGTGCCTCATCCATGTTCATCAGCACGCCCGCCTCAGCGAACTCGGCCACCCAACCATCACTCATGTTGATGACGTCGGCAGGGTTGCCCGCGGCGAAGCTGTTGCGGATGTTGTCGCGCGCGCCTGCGGCAGGCTGGCCTTCCATCACCACCGTCACGCCCGGGTAGGTCGCTTGGAAGTTGGCGATGATCTGGTTGAGGTAGTCCTCAAAATCAGGGGTCAGCGCCCACGGCCAGAAGCGGATGACGGCGCCCTCTTCTACGCCGTCGATCACGCGCCAGCGGTCGAAGTCCTCTTGCGTCGGGTTCCAGAAGTTGCCAGTCAGGTCACGGTTGGGGCGGTCGGCGCGCTCCTGCGCGGCCAGCGGCGAGAGGGCGAGGCTGCTCACCAGCAGCACCAACAACAAAACGGTAAACTTTTTCATGGTCGTGCATCCTCCACAGGATTTATGAACAGAACAGGTCGTGCCTCTATTGGGTGAACTTTTGCGGTGATTTCCGTATAGGCTCCTTTCGTTCGTGTGACGGCGCTGTGTGTGACATCGCCCGCAGGCGATGAAAACCACCTACTCCATGATCGGGATGCGCGTGCTAACGCCGAAGAAGTAGCGACAGCGATCCCCGCGCACAATCGCCTTTGAGGATTCAATCGGCACGTTGTCGTGAGAGAAGGCCACGACGCGCACCAACATCGCGGGCGAGGTCATCGCCACGCCCAGATGGTAGGCCTCATAGGCGGTCGGCAGCGTCGGCTCGAGGGTGTGTTCCGCCCCTGTCACCTCCATGCCATATTCCTGCTGAAGCACGCGGTAGAGGCTCTCGTTTTCGAGGTCGGCCTCCATCAAGCGCGGGAACATGCCATAGGACAAGTAAGACGTCTCGAGCATGAGCGGCTCATCGTTGACCAAACGCAGGCGCTTGAGGACGATCACTGGGTCGTCAGGGTGGAGGCGCAGGCGCAGCGCCAGCATCGGCTCAGGGGTGATGATCTCACGGTGCAGCAGGCGCGAGGATGGGGTCATGCCCGCCTCGCGGATTTGCTGGCTGAAGCCGATCACCGAGGGTTTGAAGGCCGCAATCGGGCGTGGTTTGGCGACGAATGTGCCTGCCCCCGCCCGCCGCTCAATTAACCCACGCCGCACCAGACCATCGATCGCTTGGCGCACTGTCATCCGGTTGACGCCGTACAGCTCGCTCAGTTGACGCTCCGGTGGGAGTGCATCCCCCGTCCGCAGCAGGTTGTTGTCGATCAACTGCGTGATGTTCTCCTGTATCTGCTGATACAGCGGGAGAGTTGAATCTGCGGCTAAGTGGAAGTAGTGAAATGGTAGGCTCATAAAATTGGTCTATACCTGTATACCTGAGAGTATAAGCAGAGTGGCACGATGTGTCAACAAGCAGTTTTTGAGGGGCAGTGGTCGGTGGGCAGGACGTGTCTTGCCCGCAAGGCCTCATCCGCCGGACGCTAAGGCATCCGGCTGCCACGCATCCCAGCCAACCGCATCCCCCTCACTCATCCCCACAAGACCAAAACGCCCCATCCGTGGGGATGAGGCGTCGAGATTGAGCGCGTTAGCTGCTTAGCTGACCGGCTGAGTTTCTTCCACCAGCACAGCCTGAACGTCCATGTTGATGGTGATCTCTTTGCTCACGAGGACACCGCCCGCTTCCAGCAAGACGTTCCACGTCAGGCCGAAGTCCTCGCGGTTGATCTTCGTCGTGGCGCTGAAGGCGGCGACAGTCTTGCCCCATGGGTTCTTGCCTGTGCCCTCGAAGGTTGCATCAAAGCTTACCGTGCGCGTCACACCGGCAATCGTCAGGTCGCCCGTGATGGTCGCTTGTTTCTCGCTCTTGGGGGTAACGCTGGTGCTGACGAAGGTGAGATGCGGGAACTTCTCAACGTTGAGGAAATCCGCGCTGCGCAGGTGATTGTCACGGTCGACCGCGCCGGTGTTGATGCTCGCGGCGTTGATGGTAACGTTCACGCTGCTGTTGGCGACGTTGTTCGGGTCATAGTTGATCGTGCCCTCGAGCATGTCGAACTTGCCGCGCACCTTAGTGAACATCATGTGCGTAACGACGAACTCAACAGAAGTGTGAGTGGGGTCGATGTTCCACGTAGCCATATTTGCTGCTCCTTGTGTGATGAATATTGGCCTACGTCCTTCAGCATAGCACCCCTCGGGCTTGGATTCTATCAGAAGATGATTAGAAAACGGACTTTAGTCCGTTTTTCTCTGTGCCCACTCATGAATGGTCGGCGGCTCATCCGGCAGCTCAGCGCTGTACTTGGGCGTGACGACGCGCTGTGTGCCGTAGATGCTGCGATGCCCGCTGGCAAAGTACGCTACGACGCAGGCCGTCAGCAGGTACACCAGCGAGCCGCCGCCGAACAACTCTACGCCCAGCAGCACACACGCAATCGGCGTGTTGCTGGCCGCCGCGAACACCGCCACAAACCCTAAGGACGCAAGGAACGACGGATCCACCGCCAGCAGCCGAGCCAAGTCAGCGCCGAGCGTCGCGCCGATGACGAACAATGGCGTCACCTCGCCGCCGACGAAGCCGCTGCCCAACGAGAGCGCGGTAAAGACGATCTTGAGCAAGAAAGCCAACACGGGCACTTCCTCGCCGCGCGTGGCGGCCTCGGCCAGCTCCACGCTCAGGCCGTTGTACTGATCGGTGGCCAGCAGCAGCGTGAGCGCCACCACGATCACCCCACCGACCACAGGGCGGAAGGCAGGCGAGGACACGTTGACAGTGATCAGATGGCGGATGACATCGGTAAAGCGGATGAACAGGCGCGCCGCCAGCCCGAAGGCCAACGCTGCCACTACAACCTTGAGCAACAAACTAGCGTCGAAGTCAGTCATAGGCAGCAAGGGATAGGCGCTGTGGGGCACTTGCAGCAGGTGCACCACCCAATCGCCGATCAATGCGCCCACCAGCGCCGGCAGCAGCGCGTCGTAGCGCATCTGGCCAACGTTGTAGACCTCCAACGCGAAGACCAGCCCAGCCACCGGCGCGTTGAACACAGCGCTGAAGCCCGCCGCGATGCTAGTGATCAACACGATACGGCGGCGCTCCGGCGTCAAGCGCAGGTAGTGCGCCACTTGATCGGCAAGGCTCGCGCTCATCTGAACGCCCGTCCCCTCACGGCCGACTGATGCACCGAACAAGTGGGAGACCCACGTCCCAATCAGGATGAAGGGCAGCATGCGGCGCGGCAGGCGCTGCCCATTGACGTGAATCTCATCGATGATGAGGGCGTTCCCGCCTTTGGCGCGTCCACCGAACCGGTGATAAGCAAACCCAATCGCAAACCCTGCCAGCGGCAGCAGCAAGATCAGCGACGGGTTGGCCTGCCGAAAGACAGTGATCGCATCCAACACAACGAGGAACAGCGCGGCAGTCAGCCCTGCCATGACCCCGACCACTGTTGCAATCGGCAGCCATGTCACCACATCGCTCACCAGCGCTAGCAGGCCCACTGCGCGGCGGATATCCCAAATTTTATCCCACATTAAACCAACTCCCCTACGGAATTGACAATGATCTTAATAAGCGTTTAACGAATAACGTTTAGGATATCTGATCACATTATAGGACTGAGAAGGCCGCAGCGTTATGACCGATTCCCGCACGCCCCTGATTTTGTTCACCAACGACGACGGCATCGCCAGCCCGGGCTTGTGGGCCGTGGTGAAGGCGTTTGAAGGCATGGGCGACCTGCTCGTGACCGCGCCGCGCGAACAGCAAAGCGGCATGGGGCGCAGCATGCCGCGCTACACCACCGGCGACCTGCACCCGATGGAGATCCCCGTGTTGATCCAAAACTGCCGCGCGGTGGCCATCGACGGCACGCCCGCCCAGTCGGTGCAGCACGGCGTGTTGGAGATCGCCGACCGCCAGCCCGACCTCGTGGTGAGCGGCATCAACTACGGCGACAACTGCGGTAACGGCGTCACCATCAGCGGGACGGTAGGCGCAGCCATCGAAGGGGCCAGCCTCGGCATCCGCAGCATTGCCGTCAGCTTGCAGACGCCTTTTGACCTGCACTTGAGCTACGACACCAGCGTAAACTTCGCCCCTGCCGCGCACTTCGCCCGCGCCGCCGGGGAGATGCTGCTTGCGATGGATACCCTGCCCGACGACGTCGACTTGCTCAAAATCGATGTGCCGTGGGAGGCGACGGTCAACACCGAGTGGCGCATCACCCGCCTGTCGCGCCGCCGCGTCTATTGGCCGACCCGCCCCGAGCGCGTCGCAGGTGACGGTCGCCTCGGCTACGCTTTCAACCTCGACCCCTCCAAAGCCGAGCCAGACAGCGACGTCTACACCATGATGCACCTCAAGCTCGTGAGCATCACGCCCATGAGCCTTGACATGACCGCCCGCACCTCGCTGAGCGACCTTCAACAGCAGCTCAGCCAGCACCTGCCCGCGCTGGCCCCTGCCAAGTAGTGGCGCTCATCGCCGCCCGACAGCCCCCGCCTGCTTGAGCGCGGCGATCTGCTCGGCGGTATAGCCGACCTCGGCCAGCACTTGATCGGTGTGCTCACCGTAGCTTGGGGCGGGCGTGCGCGGCACAGTCCCCCCAACTTGAATCGGCGTGCGCATCCACGGGATGCCGTCGTCCATGCCTGCCATGCCGCGTGACTGCACATGGGGATCATCCAGCAGACGCTCCGGCGGCGTGATGAGCGTGAAGCAGCAGTCCGCGTGGTAGAGCAGATCGTGCCAGCGCTGCGCCGTTTGCGAGCGGAACAGCGCCGTAAGCTGTTCGATGAGGTGCGGCTGCTGTGCAGGGTCAGTGTGGAGGGGGATCCATTCAGGGTGATTGACCGCCTGACAAAAGTTCTGCCAGAACTTCGGCTCAATCGGCGCGAAGGCCATCGGTTGGTTGTCGGCGCTCCAGTAGACGCGGTAGAACGCCATCCCCCCCGTGAGCGACCCTTGCCCGCCGCGGCTGAAGCCGACCGCGCTCTCCACCCATTGATACATGCCGAAGATCATGGCCGCCTCGAACAGCGCAATGTCGATGACTGCGCCGCGCCCTGTGCGCTCCCGTTGGAACAGCGCGCTCACGATCGCCAGCGCGCCGCTGTAAGATCCGCCGATGTCGGCGATCTGCCCGCCCAGCACCTGCGGCGTTTCCATGCTCCCCAGCAGGCCGCTCAGCGCCACATAGTTGAGGTCATGCCCGCTCAGGTCGGCATAGTCGCCCGTTTGCCCCCAGCCGGAGAGCGAGCAGTAAACAAGGCGCGGGTTGATCGCTTGCAGGGTAGGCGCATCCACCTTGAGGCGCGCGGTTACGCCCGGGCGGAAGCCTTCGACCACCACATCGGCCTGCTCGGCCAGCCGATGCAGGACAGCTTGCCCATCGGGCTGTTTCAAATCGAGGATGATGCTCTGCTTGTTACGATTGCTGGCGAGGAAGAAAGCCCCCTGCCCGTCGATCAAGGGAGGCGTCCAGCGCGCATAGTCCCCCGCGATGGGATCCTCCACCTTGATCACCCGCGCGCCTAAGTCTGCCAAGAACATCGTGCACAACGCCCCGGGCAGCAGGCGCGTGAGGTCAAGGACGGTCACATTGTCTAAAGGTGAATTCATCTTTCTGTCCTTTTACGAAAATAGTTTTCTGCTACTTTAGCTATACTCGATAAGCGCCGCGTGAAGATCGCGGATGACAGCTGCCAAAAAGAACGGTTATAGAATGCGCTGGATACTGTGGATTTTCTGCATCGGTGTAGTATATGGGGCCACGGCCCAAAGCGACCCTTTTATAATCGACGACTTGCGGATCGTCACGCGCATCGATGTGTATGGCATTCAAGAACAGGTGCTCATCGGCCACATCACCAACGTCAGCCATGAGGCTTATGACAGCGTGCTGCTGACCGGAGAGGTGCTCAATGCTGACGGCCAGCCCATCGGCGAGGTGTTTGGCTACACCGTCAATGCGTGCGGTGTGGCGCTGCTCGATGACCCGCTGCAGCCCGAGGAAACAGCGGCCTTCGCCCTGCCGGTGGATTGGTTCGACGACTTCGACCCTGCCAACGTGCCGACCCGCTTTGACATCAGCGCCAGCGGCACGCCCACCACGGCCGACCGCGACCTCACGCCCGAGGGGATGCGCGCGGTGACGGCCATCGCCTCTGATGAGGTGGTCGCCGTCGATTGGGTGGCGGATGACGTGCTGCTTTACGGCGTGGGCTGTGATCGTGACCTGTTCACCGCCTACGAGTGGCGACGTTTTGACCTGCTCAGCGCGCGCAAGGACGCGCTCCCTGCTCACCCCAACGCGACCTACATCACCCCCGCCTTGATCGACGCCACGGCTGTTCAAGTCCCCACGGCGGATCGCAACGCGCTCAACCCGGCGCTGCTCGACCGTTCGTTCCTGACGGTGATCCCCAACAGCACGCGCATCCTCTGGCAGAACGACCGCAACGACCTGTTCAGCGCCGACCGCGAAACCGGCTTAGGCCGCCGCTTGATCCACCGGTTCCTGCACCAGTACAGCCTGCGCGGGTTCCTGTTTACCCCTGAGAACAACCTGTTGGCCTACTACTTCGGCGCGTATGGCGAACCAGTGCGCTACCTCACCGCCAGCGCCGATGGCCGCCTCATCAGCAATGTGATCACCGTCAATCCCCCGTCCAACACCGTGCCCGGCGTATGGTATGACGGGCAGCGCGTCATCATCAGCGGGACGTTCGACGGCGTCACCGGCTACTTCAACCAGCTTGCGCGCGGCTTCACGCGGGAGCTGCTGTTCGAGGTTGCGCCGGAAGACCTGCCCGGCAACCACTACCCCGCCCCAGCTTATTTCCGCCGCGACCCGAACACCCGTTTCATCTACATCATCCGCCCGATTGACGGGCAGGCATGGCTCCAGTGCTACCACTACGAGGGGCGGACGCTGCACGATCTGACGCCGCTGCCGCTGCGGCTAGCTACGGATGAACGCGCGTGGTCGTGGATTTCACCCGACGGGGCGCACTTGGCCGTGGCCGCCAATGGGCGGCACGGGGGGCTTTGGCTGGTTGACCTGACCGCATTCGAGGCCTGCCCTGTGCGCGTCGAGGGCGAATCCTAGAGCGCGATCCTGCGGTTGGGCCTCACCCCGGAACCTGCGGTTCCTGCCCTCTCCTGTCGAGAGGGGCAATGACTGCCATGCACCCCCCTTCTCCTTCGGTGGCCGCAGGGCAGGCCACTTCGGTGGCCGCAGGGCAGGCCACTTCGATGGCCGCAGGGCAGGCCACTTCGAGAAGGGGGGTGGGGGACAAGGCCGC
>JBDNCV010000086.1:0-15832 GCA_046719465.1 Anaerolinea sp. | reverse complement strand
TGCGCTAGCTGAGCGTATACACTGCGTCGACGGCAACCCGCGCGCAGAACGCCTCCACCAGCGAAGGGCGCACGACCACGCATGCTAGCCGATACGCCCGCCGCTTCAGCAGGTTAAAGGCGGATTGATACCCGCTGGCGTGCAGAAGCTCCAGCGGCCCCAACTCGTCGATCACCAGCAGGTCGCACCGGGGAGCAGCGGCGAGGACAGCATCGCCCCAGCGCAGCGCGTCCTCGTCGAACTGCCAGTTGGGGGTGGGCGAGGCTGGGTCGGGCTGGGGGCGGCGCGTTGCTAGGCGGCGCGGCTGGCCAGTGCGGAGGTCGTGCACGTCGATGGCGACCTTCACGCCATTCATGAACGTGCCGACGCTCAGCAGCCCGCAGACCGTGCCGCCGCTGGCCTGCACATGCCGCACGAGGGCGGCGCAGTAGCTCGTCTTGCCGCTGCCGATCTCACCGGTGATGACGACAATCTGCGGTTGTGATCCACGTAGTTCCCAGAGACCCTTTGGGGTGGGAGGATGGCTCATCGCTGCCTCGGTAGAATGGCGCGAGCTACGCTGCCGCTGTGGTCGTAGATTACTTCCGTGTCGAGTTCATACGCTGCGCTGAGCAGCGGCTCCGTCAGCACGTGCGCAGGGGATCCGCTGGCGAGCACCTGCCCCGCTTGGAGCAGCAGCACTTCGTCAGCATACACGAGCGCGTTGTTGGGGATGTGCGAGGCGACTACGAAGGACAGCCCCTGCGCGGCAAGCTGTGCAACGATGGTCATGACGCGCTGCTGGTTGTTGAGGTCGAGGTGCGCATCTGGCTCATCCATGAGCAGCACGCGGCACTGCTGCGCCAGCCCGCGCGCGATCATGACGAGCTGCTGCTGCCCACCGCTGAGCTGGCTGAAGGGCGCATCCGCCAGCGCGCTCATCCCGACCGCTTCGAGCGCATCCTCGGCGATGTCGTGGTCGGGTTGGCGCGGCACGCCGAACAGCCCCAAATGGGGCGCGCGCCCCATGAGGACGATCTGCCGCACGGTGTAGGCGAACGGGATGGCGTGCGCTTGCGGGATCAAGCCGATCCGCTTGGCGCGTTCTGTAGGGGACAGGGCAGACAATGCCTGACCGTTCACCAGCACCGTTCCACGTTGGGGGCGCAGCACCCCGCTCAAGCAGCGCATGAGGGTTGTCTTGCCGCTGCCGTTGCGCCCGAGCAGGTAGACGACGCGCCCAGCGCGCACCTCCAACGAGACGCCGCGCAGCGCCAACCGACCGCCGCGGTAGGCATGGATGAGGCCGTAGGCCGCTAGGATGATCTCGTTCATGGCTGACACTTTGGCAAACGGCCCAACCTACCCCCTTCAGTGACGACCATCCGCCACACGATCCGGTGTATGCAACCGTCCTATTTGAGACGGTTTCATTTCTATATCCTATGAGGATACCACGCAGCGCCCTCATGAGACGATTGGGAGATCGTTGAAGGGCGTGTCTAAATCACTGGTGATGGCTCTGCCCTCTGCGCCTCACCCCCTTGTGCTAGGCGTTGAACGCCGGACGCTGAAGCATCCGGCTGCAACACGCCCCCTGAAGGGGGCTTTAGCCCCCGCGCGCCAGCCAGAGGCTTTAGCCTCTGGCGCACGGCCACCTGCTGCTGCGGCTGAGGCACTCCCCTTGTGCTAGGCGTTACCCACATCGTTGAACGCCGGACGCTGAAGCATCCGGCCAAAGCGCGCCCCCTGAAGGGGGCTTTAGCCCCCGCGCGCCAGCCAGAGGCTTTAGCCTCTGGCGCACGGCCACCTGCTGCTGCGGCTGAGGCACTCCCCTTGTGCTAGGCGTTGAACGCCGGACGCTGAAGCATCCGGCCAAAGCGCGCCCCCTGAAGGGGGCTTTAGCCCCCGCGCGCCAGCCAGAGGCTTTAGCCTCTGGCGCACGGCCACCTGCTGCTGCGGCCTAGACACTCCCTTTCGCGAGGGGAGCGTCTAACGTGGTGACGATGCGCAATCGACCCCTCGCCCTGTCTGGCCTGCGGCCAGCCTGTTCCTCTCCCACACGGGACGAGGAGCAACACCAGCTATTTCGACACTCCCATCGTTAAACCTAGCTGGCTTCGTCCTGCCAGCAGCGGCGGTCACGGCGGCGTTCGCTGGCGCTGACGTGGCGGCAGGGGCGATGCGCTTCCCAGTAGGTGGTGATGACGATGCGGCTGTCGCGGCTGACGATCACGCGGATGCCGTAGTAGCGGTGCGCTTCGTGGTGGCGTGGCAGCGCGGCCACGTGGTCACGGGTGAGGATGTAGTGGATGGCGTCGCGCTTGCGGCGCATCTCACCGTGCTTGAGGATGTAATCCACCGCGGCTTGGGGGATGCTGCGCTGCCTTTGACGATGTTCGGCATGGTCAGTGATTATCATCAGCCGCCTCCTCGTCCTCCTTGTCGTACCATGAGCATACGCCTGTTATGCGGCGGCATGTTGTAAATTCTTATAAAAAATCTTGCGGTATCCCCTCACAATGGGGGGTTTTGGGCAGCGTGGGGCAATCGTGCAGCGTCAAGCGGCGCTTTCGTGCTATCATGATGAGGAGTTTGTAACATGCTCGCAGGGGGCAAGCGCATCATGAAACGACTTTTCATTACTATGGCCATCTTCAGCAGTGTGGCGCTGGCGGCGCACGCGCAAGCTGCGCCTGATGCGCGCTTCCTGATTGCTGATTTGGGGCTGGAGCTGCCCGTGCCCTCGCGCTGGACGTATCGCGAGGCTGACGGCGTATACTTCGCTGCCAGCGAGGCCGACATCGACGCGGTGCTGGACAACAACCCCGCAACCGTCCCGAGCGGCCCCGTCATCCAGATGGTCGCCGTCCAATTGCAGAACCCGCAGGCCGTGATGGCGCTGCCGCTGCGCGATGCCTTCGACACGGTGGCGCGCCAGCTCCAGTTTAACGCCGCGGGCGATCCGCTCCCGTCGTCGGTGTTGGGTCGGTTGGCGCTTACAGGGTTCGGCACGCGCCAGAACGCGGGCTACATTTTGACCGTGTGGGCGCAGGATGAACGGCTCGTCGTGCTGAGCATGACCACGCCGGACGCGGCCAGCGCGCAGGCGCAAGCACGGACATGGGGGACGATCCTCTCCACGATCCAAGCGGTGGACGCGCTGCCGCTGGCGCGCCGCGCCACCTCGACCTTCGGCTTCGACATGGGCTACCCCGAGGGGTGGACGGCGCTCAACCTTGAGGCAGGCGGCTTGTTCGGCGTGTTTGAGACCGCCGCCGATGCGCAGCTCGTGGCCAGCGGCACCGCCACCACCGGCATCCGCGATTCATCGGTGGTGGTGTCGGTCAACCGCTTTGAAGATCTGCGCCTGACGGACGACAGCCCGACGACCGAGCTGCAAAGCATCCTCTCGATGAACCTCGGCCTGACGGATCAAGTCATGCACGGTGAGTTCTTCGTCAGCGGGATGAGCGGGACGGGGCTGTACGGCAAAATGCCTAATGGGCGCTGGCTGTACGTGGTCGGGGTGTTGGACACCACAAACGACCTTGTGTTCTTCTACATGCTGGCCGCGCCGACGGAGGAACGCCTGCTGGAACTGCTCCCCACGTACTTGACGATGCTGCACAGCACCAACCTTGACCTGAGCATCTTGCCGCGCTAGCGCGTGTCGCCGCTGCCGCGCAGTTGGCCGCGCTGCTGGCGGCTGGCCAACTTGTCGAGGTTGGCCTGCGCCACTTCAGCGAGCGACAAGCCCAGCGCGTCTGCCAGCACGGCCAGATACCACAACACATCGCCTAGTTCGGCCTGCAAGTCATCGCGGATGGCTTCAGCAGGATAATCGCCGCGCAGCACTTTCTTGATCTTGTTCTGGATCTCGCCTGCTTCGCCGCCCAGCCCCAGCGCAAGGTAGGCGAGCAGGTGTTCGTTTTCTGCCAGCAGCGTGCGGCGCGCGCCGGTTTGATAGTCCTCAAAGGTCAGCATAAATCGCTCCTCAACAAATAAGCACAGAAACGGGCGTGGGGTGTCCACGCCCGTTGGATGTTAGAGGCGATGATCTTAACGCACGATCGTTACCGACCCCAAGACGTCTGAGGCGATGCGGAAGGCGGCGTTCATCTCGCCGGGCGGCGCATAGACGAAGGCCAGCATGATGCGCGTGTTGTCGATGATCGAGATCACCACGCGGCGACCGGTGGCGAGGTCTGCAAAGGCAGAATCGCGCCCGGCGATGGTGGTGGTTTGGGCGGTGGCATTTTCGCCGCCGGTGATGTTGCCCAGCAGCACGCCCAAGATGACGCGCGCCCCGAGTGTCGTCGAGCTGCCAATGTCCTCCACGCTGATGCTCATGCTGATGTCACCGCGCTCCATCGTAGACAGTTCAGAGCCGAACAGTGGCAGCCACGCGCTGACCGTGTTGCCGATGTACGTCACGCCGCCATCGGTGGCGAAGGGCGGCAGGCCTTGCGTGCTCCACGCGCTCGGGTAAGCAACCGAGAACGGGTTGGCGCTGTTGTTGTTGACGAAGGTGCTGAGGCCGCCTGTCGCGGGCTGCGTCGGCAGCGGAGGCAGGGGCGTAGGCGTGAACGTCGACGTGGGCGGGATGCGGGTTTCAGTGGGCGTAGCGGTCGGGGTTGCAGTGGGCGGGATGCGGGTTTCAGTGGGCGTAGCGGTCGGGCGCATCACCTGCGCAGCAGCGGTAGCGGTCAGCTCTGCCGAAATAGTCGCCACAAAGTCAATCGTGGGGGTGGGCGCTGGTGGGAGAGCCGCCTGCTCACTGTCAGGCGTGAGGCCGACTGTCAGGCGGATGATGGCGTAATTGTCGGCCTGTTTGATGCTGAATACGCCCACGTCGAACAGGCGGCCCAGACGGGCGATGAGTTCAAAATCGCGCTCTGATAGGCGCAGCAGCGAGGCTACGCTCGGGCGCAGCGACCCCAAGCCCGCGTTCGACATGTAGCCGTTGAGCGCAGCGCCCGGCAGCACCGGGAAGGCGTCGGTCGTGAAGCGGTTGATATCGCGGGTGCGCTGAGCGTTCAGCACGCCTTGATACGCGCCGACCGTGCCGACGAACACGAAGTCAGCGGTTTGGGTGACGATCACCTCAAAGGTGAAGCGCCCGTCGTCATACACCAGCGAGAAGCCCCCATCAGCCAGATAGAAGGTGGCTGGGCGGCCCAGCGCTTGCAGCGTGAGCGGCACAGCGCGGTAGAGCCGCTCAATCACGCGCGCAGCGATGCCTGTGTCGGTGTTGGCCAGCACGATGCCAAAGTCAATCGGCACTTCGAGCGGCGGCGGCACAGGCGGCGTGCTCGTCTTGGGCGCGACGAACACTAGAAAATCGCTCGTGAGCGCGGGCAGCACGTCCGTCTCGAAGTCCAGCCCCAAGCCAACCGCTGAAACGACCCCTGTGATGAGACCCAGCCCCCGTTCGCCAATCTGCTGGGCGGTGGGCAGCAGGCCGAGCGTGGCCGTGTCGGCCAGCGCGCCCAGCGCGTTGGTCACGTCGCGGTAGCTCTGCGACAGGTTGGCCCCGTGGATGGCGTAAAGGGTGTTGTTCGGCAGGAAGCGCACAAACGCTGGGTTGACTGGTGTTGGATTGCTGATGTCAACGCCCAGCGCGCTGAACAGCGTCGGCATGCCGATAGGCTGCACGACGTCAATCGTCAGGATGTTCTCGGGCAGGATCGTCAAGCCCAGCAGCGTTGGCTCCGTGCCTTGCAGCGCGGCGAGTTCTTCAATGTGCGGCGCTTGCCATCTCGGCAGTGTGGTGAGCGTCAACTGGGCCGAGTCAACGTAGATCAAGGCGTTGTAGTTCGATTCGGGCAGGTTGGCCAGCGCGTTCTGAAAGCGCTGATCGCCGCGCAGCGTCGGCTGTGGGCGCTGATCAGTGGCGCGCAGATAGTCGAAGTAGCCGCGGCTCACCACCCCCAGTGCCTCGTTCGAGACCACAACGATGAACATGTCACGCTCGTTGTTTGGCACGTAGAGCGTGCTGCTGCCCAAGCGCTGCGGTGTGAAGGCGATGTTCTGATTGCGTAGGGCGCTCTCGGCGGCGGCGCGGGCGCTCGCTGAGCTGCGCACTTCGACGAATAAACCGGCGGGGATAAAGTTATCGTTACTGCGATCATCGTCAAACAGCACATCAAGAGACTGCACTGCGAACGCAGCATAGTCGCCCAGCCATGCCTCTTGCTGCGCGAAGCTCTCGTTGAGCAGATCCTGTGTGAGCAGGTCAAGCACATCCTCGACGCCGACGCCGCTCGGCAGGCCCAGCTCCGGCAGGGCATCGCTCACGATGGCGATCACGTCGTTGAGGGCAGCGCGGTAGTCGCGGTCGATGCGGATGGAGGCGTAGAGGGGCGCTTGCGCGGGGGCTAGGTAGGCCATACGCGCCGGGCCGTTGAGCAGAGACTGGGCGGGCGATCCGCTTTGGGCCTCCACATGCGCGCTCGGCAGCCAGCCCCCCAGCAGGATAAACATAAACGCCGCAGTGAGTACTGCGGCTCCTCTTCGGCCTACGAATCGTAAAGCCATAAAATCCCCCTAATTTGTAAATGAATAAAAAGCGTACAAAGTACATAATACATCAATATTAGTGGATTGAAATAAAAAATCGGCCTGATAGCCGATTTTTAACAGTTTCTTGATGTTTTTAAGCTTTGTTGAGGCTGGCACGCAGCTGCTCGACGAGGCGGCGCTGTTCAGGGGTGAGCGTTTCAGGCACGGTGATGTTGATCCGCGCGTAGAGATCGCCCGGGCTGCCCTTTGTGCTCGGCATCCCTTTACCTGCGAGGCGGAACTTGCGCCCGCTCTGCGTCCCTGCGGGGATTTTGAGCTTGAGCGGGCGGCCTAATGTTGGCACTTGCACCTCACCGCCTAGCATTGCCGTGAACATGTCAACGTTCACGTCCACCGTCAGATCGTAACCGTCACGCTTGAACTGCGGATCATCCGCCACTTCAACGACCAGATAGAGGTCACCGGGCAGGCCGCCATTGGCGCCGAGGCCGCCTTCACCTGCGACGCGTACCCGTGTGCCATCGGTGGCCCCAGCTGGGATCGACACGCGCAGTTGGCGGTTGCCCTTGTTGAGGATGCGCTCCGTGCCGTGGTAGGCCTCATAGAGGCTGATCTGCACAGGCTGTTCAATGTCTTGGCCGCGCAGCGGGCTGCGCCCGCGCTGCGAGGTGCGCCCAAAGTTCATGAACGAGTTAAGGATGTCCTGCAAGTCCTCGGCACTCATGCCGCCCATGCCACCCATACCGCCATAACCGGGCGGTGGGCCACCTGCCCCTTGACGCGCGTAATCATGCCCAAACATGTCGTACTGACGACGCTTCTCAGGATCACCGAGCGTTTCATAGGCTTCGTTGATCTCTTTGAAGCGCTCTTCGGCCTGCGGATCGTTGGGGTTGGCGTCGGGGTGATAGCGCTTAGCCTGCTTGCGAAAGGCCTTTTTGATCTCGTCTTGAGTTGCGTTTTTATCCACACCCAACACGCTGTAGTAGTTCTGTGCCATACTGCCATCCTTGCCATGGAAGGTAGGTCAGCGAACTGACCCCGTATTCATTGTAAGAAAGGTCAAAATTTGGGTCAATCAGGCAGCGGAATTTCTTATACGCTGTTTACACTGCTCAGAACGGCCCGAAGAAGTAGTACTCCATGATGCGGCGCACGAGGGGCGCGGCCACCGCGGAGCCTTCGCCGCTGTTCTCCACCATGACGCCGACAGCGATCTGCGGGTTGTCTCTGGGCGCGTAAGCCATGAACCAAGCGTGCGAGGGGCGGTTGCCCGGGGCTTGCGCCGTGCCTGTCTTGCCGCATACGCCGATGTTCAGCAGCGGCGAATTGCGGAAGATGTGGGCCGCCGTGCCGTAGCGCTCGGTTGGGACGGCGCACAACCCCTCGCGCGCGATGCGGAACGAGTCGGCGCTCATGTTGAACTCGCCGTTGACCTCCGGCGTGGCGACGAACGTCCGCTGGTCGAGGATGCCGCGCTCCCGCACCAACTGCGGACGGTACAGCAGGCCGCCATTGCCGACGGCGGCGTACAAGCGCGTCATTTGCAGGTTAGTCACCTCGACTTCCCCTTGCCCGATGGCCAAGTTCACCGCGTTGGAGTATGTCCACGTCAGGCCACGGTTGACGCGGAACCACTCTGGGTCAGGGATCGTGCCCGCCGCCTCGCTCAAATCGCGCGCGAGGCCGGTCGGCGCGCCCAGCCCCATGCGCCGCGCGTAGGTGGGCAGCAGAAAGGGATCAACCGCGTTGAGCTGGAAGCCGATCTCGTAGTAGAAGGGGTTGCAGCTCTGCGCGAGGCCGGTCGCCAGCGTCACGCGGCCGTGCCCGCCCGCCAGCCAGTCGAAGCGCCGGTCGCCTTGATACGTCCAAATCCCTGAGCAGCCATACGAGTAGTTCAGCGGCAGGATGCCTGAATCGGTCGCAGCGAACGAGTCGATCACCTTCATGATCGAGCCGCTGGGGTAGATCCCCTGCGTCGGGCGGTTGAGCAGCGGGTTGCGCGGGTCGTTGGCGAGCGCAAGCTGGATTTCGTTGGCCACGGCGCGCCCAATCGCAGGGAAGGGGTTGAGCGCGTTGCCGTCGTAGGTGGGGTAGCTCACGAGCGCGAGGATTTCCCCAGTGTTGACATCGAGCACCACCGCCGACGCGCCCGGTGAGTTTGCGCCCCAGCTCGCGGCGTTGTCCACGTAGGCCTCGCCCAGCGTGCGCAGGACGTACTCTTGCAGGTCAGCGTCGATCGTCAGCCAGAGGCTTTCGGGGATCTGCGAGGTGGCCTCGGCCAGCACGCGGATGAGCGTCCCGTTGGGGGCGAACAGCGCCAGCCGACCGCCCGGGCGACCGCGCAGGGTAGTATCCCAACTGCGCTCGATGCCTGCGCGCCCGATGATCGTCTCCGCGTCGAAGCCCAAGCGCACGAGGTCGGGCAGCTCCGCCTCGTCCGGGTAGCCTACGTTGCCGAGGATGTGCGGCATGAGCGAGCCGCGCAGGTAGCGGCGGATCGAGCGTTGGGCGAAGGTCGCACGGCAGAGCGATTCGAGCGCCGCTTGGTGTTCAAGGTAAGCGGGCGGTTCCAGCGTCCCCACGCGCACGACCCAGTTCTGCCCCGCGCGCGCCAACCGTTCTTCAATGCTGGTGAGCGGCAGGTTGAGCGCAGCGGCCAGCGCCGCGTTGCACGCCGCTGCGTCAGGCATCGCGCCGGTCGTGATGTTGACGTCGACCACGACGCCGTTTTGATCGGCCAGAATCTCGCCGTCGCGGTCGTAGATGTTGGCGCGGCGGGGGATGATCGGCTGGAAGCGCAGCGTCGCGCCGTTGCCCATCTCAGGAAAGATATCCCCCAATGACCACGCCACGCGCCACTGATTGGTGTTGCGGTCGAGGATCAAACGCATCTCGTGGTTGCGGTCGTGGATCGTGCCGAGGATATTCGTCTCGAGCATCAGGTCATAGCTGAAGACGACCGTCCGTTCGCTCTCCCGCATCATGGCCAGCGGACGGTAGCTGATGGCGTTCACGGTGGCAAGGTTTTGTACGCCCTCATAAACACGCTGGAACTCCTCAAAGGTGATGGCCTGCTGGTTGTTGAAGGTCAGGCGCTCGTACATCGTGGCGAAGTCTTGGCGCGCCCATGCGTCGAGGAACTCGTTGGCCACCCGCTCCGGCGCAGCCATGTCGATGGCGGCAGTGGGCGAGGGGATAAGCGTCGGCAGGAGCTGCGCCCGCGGCTGTTCAGCAGCGCAGGCCGTCAGCAGCAGGCAGCCGAGAAAGACAACGCCACGCTTGAATTGCACCATGTCACATCATTCTAACCAGCAGTCATGCCGGTATTATAGCCGCTTTGGTCTTTCTGCGCACAACTGCTGATTCTTCGGGAGTGTCTAACTTAGAAGAGATTTTGAACCGAGCAAAAATGTGCCTACATAGTTCAGAATAGTTCAAAAGTCCTATTGGATTTGTGGTCTGTTAAATAAGATAATTGTGATACATTGATAGAAATGGCTTCATCACAAGGATAAGGGAGCTGAAATAATGAAAAGGTTATGGCTGTGCTTGTTGGTGCTGGTGTTCACGCTGCCGCTGATGAACGCAGCGCAAGACATGGGGGACGATGCAACTGAAGCGCCGATCACGATTGAGATTGAGATTGTTGGCGTTCTGCGGTTTGCTGATGTTGACGGCGACGGGGTTGAGGATATCAGCGTGGACGGGGTGATCATTGCCCCATCGAGCGCGTTCTTGCCCTCACGAGTAATTGATGGCGCGACTGTCCGCGTGACGGGCATTCTGCTGGATGACGACACGCTGCGCGCGCTAAGCTTCGAGGTCATCGAAGAAACCGAGCCAGAACCGGAAGTGACCCCTGAACCTGAGCCGGAAGTAACGCCCGAGCCGGAACCAGAAGTGACCCCCGAACCTGAGCCGACGGTGACGCCCACGCCAATTGTGGACGCGCGCCGCTGCGTGCCGGATACTCACCCGGTGGCCAATGCGCTGGCGCGCGAGTTTGAGTTGGACGTGTCGGTCATCATCGCGTGGCACTGCGCAGGCCACGGCTTCGGCAACATTGCGCGCGCGCTGCTGCTGGCGGAGCAAACCGGCGAGACAGTCCAGAGCTACCTCGACGCGCATCGCGGCGGGCAGGGCTGGGGCCAGATCGTCGGCGCAGCAGGCGTGCGCCCCAACGAGCTGGCGATGGGGCGCGTTATCGGGCGTGGGCGTCACAGCCGCGCCACCACGACGGACGCGACCACTGAGACGACCACCACGACCACGCAACCCGCGAACCAGTCGAATCGTCCGGGGGGTGGCAACAACAATAACAACTGCCCGGGGAACTCGTGCAACGCGCCCGGCCAAGGCGGGCAAGGCAACAACAATAACAACTGTCCGGGGAACTCATGCAACGCGCCCGGCCAAGGTGGGCAGGGCCGCGGCGGCGGGAACGGTCGCGGCGGGCGTTAAGCCAGTTCAGTGAGAGTTGTCTAGGGGCGCACAGCATGTGCGCCTCTTTGAGTTTTCTACTCGCCGATCACGAGTTTGAGGACGACTACAGCCGGGCCGCGTGTGTCGTTCGCGCCGGTGAGGTGCAGGCGCAGCGTCCCGCCAACCGCCTGCGGGAACACAGGGATCGTCAGCACAGCGTCCGCGCTGCTGAGCGGCAGGCGTCGCCCCTCGCCGAGGCTGAGCGTGGAGCCGCGCAGGCTCGACGATAAGCCGTGGCACTGCTCCGGCACGCCCGCGTTGTCACAGGTGTAGGGCTGGAGGAAACCATCGAGGATGGGCAGCCCGTCCGGTGTGACCCATGTCACAACAGGGTCGAGCATGTCATCCGCGCCTCCCACCCAGATCGTCAAAAAGTCGCCCGCGTTGCCCATCGCATCCGTGGGGCTAATCTCGATGAACTGGCCGTCCGTGTCGATCACCAGCCCTTCAATCACAAGGTAGAGCGCCCCGCTGGCGTCGTCGCGCAGCGCCACGTAGGCTGTTTCGGCCCCGGTGAGGGCGATCTGGGCGCTGGTATCTTGCACCGGCACGAGCGTCTCCGGCAGGTCAAGGCTGTAGAACAGCGCCGCAGGGCTGCTCAGGTTGCAGCGGGCTTGCGCTGTGTTGACGGCTAACACGGGGTCGCTTAAACCATCCCCCAGCGCGGTGAGCGTCACGTCTGCGGCCTCAGGGAAGCGCAGCGCGATGCCGTGCGTCCACGCGGGCACGCCGTCGCAGATCAACCCCTGCGCGTCGGTGAACAGGGCGCCAGCGGCGGCGGGGGCGTCGTTGGCCACGCGGATCACGAGCAGATGGGGCGTGGCGCTCACGCGGAAGCGGAGGTTGCCCGCAGGCCAAGCCGTGAGGTCAAGCGTGAGCGCGGCGTCTGTTGGGCGGCCTACGGCGGCGTTCTGGGCGGTGAAGATGGCGCGACCCAGCAGCGACGTGCAGCGCCCCTCACCGCCTGCGCAGCGCAGCGCCTCGCCATCTAGCGAGGCCGTGCGGCCGCGCTCATCGAGGATTTCGAGCGTGGGGGCGCTGTCGTCGGTCAGCGCGTAGGCCTCGATGCGCAGCGGCACACCCGACGCGCGCATCTGCGGCGTGATCTCTAGGGTGTATTCCTGCGGCGTGTTGAACACAGGGTTCTCGACGACGATCACCAACGCCGCGCCCACCTCGCCGCTGGTTCCAATCTGGAGGCGGTTCTCGGCAGGGTCAAGCGCGCTGGTGATGAGCGTGTTGAGGGCGGTCTGCGCGCCGTCTTGCTCCACGATGAGCGCTTGGCTGCTCGCGCTGGCGCACGTCGCCTGTCCATCTTCGAACGCCAGCAGCGCCAGCGGCAGCACTTCGCTGGTCGCGCCGATGGTGAACACTGAGCCGAGCGACACGCCGCCCTGCTTCACGTCTGGCGCGGTCAAGGTGAACGGGGCGTGCAGGGTTTCGCCTGTTTGGCAGGTGATCGATTGGGCGCGCAGGGGCAGCGCGGCAAACAGCAGCAGGAAAAAGAGCAAGAAGCGAGTCACAAGCGTTTCTCCATCATTAGCAAATGGTTGGACGACTCAAACGTTAGGGTGCGGATAGGCTCAAAGCCGCAGGCCGTGTACAGGTGCAGCGCAGGCGCGTTCTCCGGCTCAACGGTGAGCCGCACGACGCGAATGCGCAGATCGCGCGCAACGTCGCACAGGTGATCGATCAATGCGCGCCCAATCCCGCGGCGGCGCCATGCAGGGCGCACCATCACGTTGGCAATCTCGACGGCGGGGCCAAAACGCGCCAGCTCGCCGCCGGCGACCAGCTCATCCGCGCACAAGCCGAGCACGATCCACCGCCAGCGCTGCGCCAGCCATGCGCGGTTTGCCTCCACCGTGTGATCTGGCCAGAGCACGCTTACCGAAGCGAGGTCATCGGCTGTGGCACGGCGAAAAGTCAGTGTCGGCACAGTCTCCATATTGGCATTATAATCCCATATGGCGTTCCACCAATGCTGCGATAGACGACGATTGTCATGCGCTACCTGACCTACAGCGAGCTAATCTTCATCAACGGGCGCATCTTGAACGACCCGAACATCCAAGCGGGCAAGCAGAAGGTGCGCGATATTGACCTGCTGCTGGCCGCTGAGCAGCGGCCGCAGGCCAGCGCCTTCGGCCAAGACGCTTACCCCACCCTCGCCGAGAAGGCGGGGGCGCTGCTGCACTCGCTGGCGCACAACCACCCCTTCAAGGACGGCAACAAGCGCACAGCGGCGATGGGCGCGGCCTTCATGCTCGAGGTGAACGGCCAGCAGCCTACTTGGGACGCTGCCGAGGCGTTGGCGCTGATCCTTGACATGGCGGCAGGCCGCGCCGACGTGGCGGACTTTGCCCGCTGGCTGCGCACGCAGCCAACCGCGCCCCACCTCGAGCCGGACGCAGCGCGCGACACGGCCCACATCGATCAACTGCTGAAAACCCACGCATGGCTGCTGGATGAGCTGGCGAAACAATGAGCAAGATCATCTATCTCACTGCTGATGACCTCTACAACATCAACGCACAAGTGACACAGGCGCTGCCCTACGTGCGTGATCGGCATCTGCTGCTCTCCGCGGTCAACCGCCCTAAACTGAGTTTCTACGGTCAGTCGCAGTTCCCCACGCTGCACGACAAGGCTGCCGCTCTGCTCGAGTCGCTGGCGTATCATCACCTGTTCGCCGATGGCAACAAGCGGACGGCGCTGCTGGCTGTGACGCGCTTTTTGGAGGTCAACGGGTGGCAGCCCACATGGAGCGCACAGGCTGAGTACGATTACATTCTCCAAGTGGCGCAGGGCAAGCAGACGCTGGAACAGATCGCGGCGTGGCTGCGGGCGCACAGCGTAGAGGCGCGATGACCCGCCGACGGATGACACGGCGTCGCGCCCTCGGCCTCATTGGCATCACGGCGGCCTGCGGGCTGAGCGGGTTGGCCGCGCTGCTGCCGCGCTCCCCTGCGCCGCGCATCGTCATCCTGCCGACCGATACGCCTGCCCCCACGCTGAGCATCCTGCCGCGCACAGCGTGGAACGCGCGCCCGCCCAACCACAACGCCCGCAGCGAACGCGGCTTCTACAGCGTCACCAACCCCTCAGGGTGGCGCGACTACGGCGCAGACTACCCCGATATTTACCGGACGCTCGTCGTCCACCATTCGGTGATCTACCGACGGGACGACCTCACCACGCTGCGCGACGTGCAGAACCTCCACATGGACGACCGCGCATGGGCCGACGTGGGCTATCACTTCTTGATCGGCACGGATGGGCAGGTCTACGCGGGGCGTGACCTGCGCGCGCGCGGGACGCACGTCGGCGGCTTCAACACGGGCAGCGCGGGGGTGTGCTTGCTGGGCGATTTCACCCAACGCGAACCACAGCCCGCTCAGCTCGACAGCCTGCTGACACTGGGGCGCTGGCTGATGACTCAGCTCCCGCTCACGCACTTGGCGGCCCACAGCGACTTCAACACCGACACACAATGCCCGGGCGCGCGCCTGACCCGCCTGCTGGACGACGTGGCGGCGGCGCTCGGCCTGCTGCGCGGCACGGGCGGCTATCAAGCGCCGACTTAGGCGTTTGTGAGGCTGCCCACAACTTTTTTTTAACATTCGACGTATACTCTACTCAAGAGTAACCTTCATTCATCGGAGCCTATCATGTTGGCCGAAGTGGTGCGGCAGTTTACTGAGTGGGTCACGTCCCTCATCAGCAGCGGGGGTGTTGTCGGCATCTTCCTCGTTGCTTTGATGGAGAACTTGTTTCCGCCCACACCCTCCGAGTTTTTGTATCCACTGGCGGGCAAGATGGCCTATGATGGGGTGCTGACGATAGCTGAGGTCATCGCGGCGGGCGTGTTGGGGACGCTGGTCGGGGCGACGATTCTGTACTTTCTGGGCTATCGGCTGGGAAGTCGCCGCGCGCGCGCCTTCTTTGTACGCTACGGCACGCTGCGGATCGGACGGCTGCGTTGGGCCATCTTCACCGGCGAGATGTTCGACCAAGCGATGGGGCAGTTTGAGCGCTACGGCGGGGCAGTGGTCATGTTCGGGCGGATACTGCCGCTCGTGCACGGTATCGTCTCGGTGCCGGCGGGTATCGCCCGCATGAACTTGTTCCGCTTCTACCTTTATACCACGCTTGGCTCGCTCGCGTGGATCGGCACGCTGGTCGTGCTGGGCTACCTGCTGGGCACGCAGTGGACGCAGATCCTTGTGTGGCTGGATGTCTACCAAAACGTGATCGTGGTGCTGATGGCGTTGGCGGCCGCAGCGTTCTTCCTGCGGCATTGGTCGCTGCACCGCCAAGCAGAGGCGGAGCGCCGCCGCGCCCAGCTTGACCGCGGCACGGCGTGAGCCTCGCCGGACGCTAAAGCATCCAGCTAGATCGCGCCCCCTCAAGGGGGCTTCAGCCCCAGCGCTCTGGCCAAAGGACTTCAGCCTCTGGCGGATCGCAGCCACCTGTCGCTGGTTAGACACTTATCCCCCGAGAGTGTCTAAAATGGTGGCGATGCGCGATTTACCCCTTACCCTGTCTGGTCTGCGGTCATGTTGACTGGTTTCGACCGTGATCGAGGGCCTCATCCCCAACCCCTTCTCCCGAAGGAGAAGGGGCAAGTCCCCTCTCCGCCCGGAGAGGGGACAGGGGGTGAGGCGGTACAGGTCACTGGCTCGCAGCGTCCCTCGCCCCTTGTGGGAGAGGGACTGGCTGGCTGCAGGGTCATGTTGACTGGTTTCGACCGTGATCGAGGGCCTCATCCCCAACCCCTTCTCCCGAAGGAGAAGGGGCAAGTCCCCTCTCCGCCCGGAGAGGGGATTTAGGGGTGAGGCGG
>JBDNCV010000085.1:0-15880 GCA_046719465.1 Anaerolinea sp. | reverse complement strand
TGGGTGCATGACCGGTTTTCGCAGGTGTACGTGTTGGAGGTCAGCACGGGCGAGCTGACCCAGATCACCGACAGCGAAGTGGACTTCAGCAGCCCCAAGTGGAGCTTGAGGGGCGACCGCATCGCTTTTGTGGGGACGAGCCGCGAACAGGACATCCCGCAGGGCTACGGCCAGATCTTTATCGTGGACTACCCGAGTGGCACGCCGCGCCTGCTGCTGCCGGGCTGGCAGGGGAGCGCCATCAGCCCGGTGTGGGGCGATGACGACCGCTACATCGCGTTCGCGGGGCACAACGCGCCGCCGCCGGTCAACCGTCGTATCTTCTGGCAGCCGCACTTGGCCGACGTGGCCGCAGGGACGGCGGTCAAGCTCGGCGCGGACATTGACGAAGAAGTGGGCAATTACGCGGTGGCAGATCAGCGTAAGGGCTTGGCCAACATCAGCCTGAAGTGGGCAGAGGGCAGCCCATGGATCTACTTCCTGTTAACAGAGAAGGGCGCGACCAATTTGTTCCGCATCAACACGGCAGGCGAGTATGAGCGCATCGTCAGCGGGGAGAGCGTCACGTTTGAGTACAGCCCTGCGTGCGATGACACGGTCGCTTTTGGCCAAGCTGACCCGACGCATCCGGGCGAGCTGTTCGTGTGGCGCGGCGGGCAGATCACCCAACTGACGGATCTCAACCCGTGGCTGCGCGATCATCACCTGTCTAAGCCTGAAGCCTACTGGTACGACGGGCTGGACGGCGCGAAAGTCCACGCGTGGGTGATGCGCCCAGTGGATTTTGTGGAGGGGCGCACTTAC
The DNA here is from genome assembly GCA_046719465.1 of Anaerolinea sp. Lineage (GTDB taxonomy): Bacteria > Chloroflexota > Anaerolineae > Aggregatilineales > Phototrophicaceae > JANWYT01. The sequence goes on along the minus strand of JBDNCV010000085.1, from coordinate 15,076 downwards.
CCAACCATGCTGTACGTCCACTGTTCGATGTTCTCGTGGGACTTCAACCACGAGTTCCAAGTACACGCCAACGCGGGTTTTGTCGTCGCGTACTTCAACCAGCGCGGCACGACGGCAGGTTATGGCCAAGCGTGGACGCGCGCCAGCGAGGGCGATCAAGGCGGTAAAGATTTTGACGAGATCATGCTGGGCGTGGACGACTTGATTCAGCGTTACCCGTTCGTCGATGGCGACCGTATGGGCATTACCGGCGGGAGCTGCGGCGGCTTCCTCACCAATTGGGCGATTGGCCACACCGACCGCTTCAAGTGCGCCGTCACGCAGCGCAGCATCACCAACAAGATCAGCCACTTCGGCACGTCTGACATTGGGCCAGAGGGCACGCTGGGCGAGATTGGCACGCACGCATGGATCGACCTCGAGGCTACATGGCGGCAGTCCCCCATTGCCTACGCCGACAAGATCAACACGCCGCTGCTCATCTTGCACGCGGAGGAGGATTACCGCTGTGCGCTGGAACAAGCCGAGCAGTTGTTCGCCATCTTGCGCTGGCAGGGCAAACCGGTCGAGATGGTGATCTTTGAGCGCGAGAATCACGGGCTGACGCGCGGAGGCCGCCCGGGCAACCGCATCGAGCATCAGCGCCGCATCCGCGATTGGTTCCTGAAGTATCTGACGTGATGGCAGCGAAAGGCAAACCCCGATGAAAGTAGGGCATCTCGAAGCGCAGCCCGGCCAGCATATCTTTGGCTATCTCAAGACGGCGGCCTCGCGCAGCGGCCTCAGCCCTGATATTCCGGTGCACTTGTTTGCGGGGGCACAGCCCGGGCCGACGCTGCTGGTGCAGGGCGCGATCCACGGCGCGGAGGTCATCGGCTCACTGGCGATCTTGAACTTCATCCAAAAGCTCGACCCCACCACGATGCGCGGCAACGTGATTGCCGTGCCAATCGTTAACCGTGTGGGGTTTGAACTCGGCGAGCGCGGCAGCCGCGTCGATGGCAAGGACATCAGCCGCTTGTTCCCCGGCAAGGCCAACGGCAGCGTGTCGGATCAAGTGGCGTATGTCTACTACGAGGAGGTCATCCGCCAGTCGCACGTCATGATCGACTTCCACGCGGGGGCGCGCACGGCCTATGAGCGCTATGTTTTATTCTCGGCAGAGGCTGACCCCGCCCACCTGACCAAACTGGAGGCCATCCGTCGGAAGCTAGTGGTGGCCTTTGGGCTGGATCAAGCGGCGTTCTTCCCGCCCGGCACGTTCGGCAACAACGCTGCCAAAGAGGCCATCGAGGCGGCAGGCTGCGCCCAGATCACGTTGGAGTTCGGCGGCGGCACGGGCTGGTACACCAACGGCGCGGATAACGTGCGCGACGCCGAGCGCGGCATCTGGAACATCATGAAGGCGATGGAGATGATCGACGGCGAGCTGGAGGCCGACGGCCCGTTGTGCACAGTCTACAACGCGGGCGTGGTCATCTGGAAGCCGGACGTGGACGGCCTGTTTGTGCGGTTGAAGGGTTTCAAAGATGAGCTGAAGGCGGGCGACGTCTACGGCCACCTGCTCAACCCCTACACGGGCGAGCTGCTGGCCGAGATGAAGACCCCGCGCGATGGCACCGTAATCCCCAGCGGGCAGGAGTGGCCCACCATTGGCGCGACCTCGGTCGGCATCCTCGGCACGGTGGATCGGGTCGAGGATCGGCGGACGATGGACTTGCGCGTGACGTTTGATCTGTAGAGAGGAGCCTTGCGGTGAGAATTGGCACGATAGAAGCCGCCCACGGGCAGAAGGTATTCGGTTACTTCAAGACCGGCGAGACGCACGGGCGCTTTGACGTGCACATCCCGCTGCACGTGGTGCGTGGGGCACAGCCCGGCCTAACGCTGGTGGTGCAGGCTGGCCTCAGCGGGCTGGAGATTGAGCCGGCGCTGGTGCTGCCACAGATCGTCAAAACTCTTGACCCTGCCCAGATGCGCGGGACGCTGGTGCTCGTTCCGCTGCTGAACACGTCCGGCTTTGAGTTTGAGCAGGACGTCAGCGCTTGGGATGGCAAGCACCCCAACGAGGTGGGCGCTGGGCGGGCGGATGGAACCATCACCGAGCAGATGATGCACCGCTACTACCAAGAGGTAGTGCTGCCTGCGGACGCCCTGCTAGACATCCGCACTGGCAGCCAATGGAGCTATCACTGCTACGCGGGCGTATATGACGTGGGCGCGGTGGCGGCCTCGAAAGGGCTGGCGGCGGCGCTCGGCGTGCCGCAGGTGGTGCTGGGGCAGCCGCTGGATGCGTCGTTGGCGCTGGCGGCAGCTCAGGCCGGTAAGACGGTCGCGCTGGCGTGCATTGGCGGCGGCCCGCGCCTGCGCGATCATCGCTATGAGGACTTGCAGCGCTTAGAACGCGCCGTGCTCAACGCGCTTAAGCACCTCGGCATCCTTTCCGGCACGCCGGAGGTGGAGAGCCGCACGGTCAGCGTCATTCGCCCGCACAGCGTGCTGCGCCTGACGGGCGAACGCGGCTTTACGTTGATGGACTTCAGCAAACGCGGACAGGCTGTGCAAGCCGGGGAAGAACTCGGCGTGGTGCGGCATCCGTTCACCGGCGCGGTCGTGGAGCGCATCACCGCGCCGCGCGCTGGGGTGGTCGTCAACGCGGGGCTGGCGTGGCCGGTTCCGCTGGAGGGGCTGGTCGCCGCCATGATCGGCGATGTGATTGAAGAAATAGTTCTTAATGTTTAAGATTGATCCAACAAGGGGCTGCCATGTTGACGCATGACGGGTTAAAACGCGACGTAAGCAAGCGCATTGAACGCATCCAAGCGATGATGAGGGCCAAGGATTTAGACGCGCTCATCATCTATGGGCAGGCCATGCCCGGCGGGATTGGCAGCTTGCGCTACATCACCAACGCGCATCTGTGGGGTGGGTCGGCATGGGCGATCTTGGGCGCGAATGACCCTCACCCGTGGTTGATGGTGTGGAGTTCGTACCAAGCCGTGTGGAGCCGCAACGAAACGACCACGCTGCCGGAGCGCGTCGAATCGCCTGATGATGACGTGGTGGCGCGCGCCTGCGGCCTTGCGAAAGAGTACGCCACGGGCAGCAAGCGGATCGGCATGGTCAACATGACGAAGCTGATGCCCATCGGCACATATGACAAGGTCAAGAAGCAGCTCGATGGCTATGAGCTGGTGGAAGTCACCGCGGACTTTGACGCGATTCGTCAGATCAAGACGCCATTTGAATTGGAGGCGATCCAGCAGAACGGCGCGATCTTGGACGCGTCGCTGGACGTGTTCCGCGAGAATGCCCACGTCGGCGCGCGCTACTGGGACGTGTGCGCGGCGGTAGAAGGCTATGTCAAATCGTTTGGGGCGTTCTGGGGTCGGACGAAGCTCTCGACCGATTTGTCACCGTTCACCGTCCCGACGCGCAAAGATCAGCGCATGGCGGAGGACGACATCATCAACTTTGAGATCGTGTACGAGTCGCCCTTTGGCTACTGGCTCGAGATGACGACGATCTTCTCGTTCAAGCCCCTGCCTGCGGACGCGCAGGCCATGCTCGACGGCTATCTGATGGCGGTGGAGAACTCCAGCGCGGTGGCCAAAGCGGGGAACACGTTCCGCATGATTTCAGAAGAGAACGACCGGACGCTGGCCTCGCTGGGTTTCAAGGTGGCAGGCAAGCACACACCCGACTGCCACAGCACCGGCCTCGACGGCAGCGACGGCCCCAGCGCCACCTCCAACCCGGACTTTGTGCTCCAGCCCAACATGGTGCTGTCGTATCACCCGGGGACGATCCTTGAGGGCAATCGCGGCTTCTTGATCTCGGATAACTTTCTCGTCACCCCGCAAGGGGCCGTTCGTATGTCACCACACAGCGCCAGCCGCTACTACATCCGGTTGGACGCTTGATGCACAAGGGGAGCGCGTGGGCTGTTGATGATCGGTGGTGGGTAAGTGTGAGGAGGGCAAAACGGAGACAAGACAAGGGAATCGTGGGACGAGGTGACTGATATCGTTCGTAGTGAGAGTTATTTGAGGAGAAACAGCTGTGAAAACGATCAACATCTTACGTCGGGCGTTGGTGGCGGTCATCGGCGCAGCAGCGTTGAGCTTGCCCGTCATCGCACAGGACGAGCCGATCACGTTTACGTTTGCGCACCCCGGGCCGATCCGCACGATGGACGCACCGGTGACGTGGTTTGGCTCCACGCATTGGTTGACCAACCTGCTGTACGACTGCTTGATCTGGCGTGCAGCGGACGGCAACGGCTATGTGGGCCAAGCTGCGGAACGGTGGGAAAACATCGACGAACTGACGTGGCGCTTTTATTTGCGCCCGAACAACACCTTCCAAAACGGCGAAGTGTTGGATGCTGAGGCCGTGAAGTGGAACATCGACCGCGTGCGCACCCGCACCGACTTCATGGTCAACCCGCAGTGGCAGTTCATCGACGAGGTGACCGTCATTGACCCGCTGACGCTGGACATCAAGACCAAAGTGCCGTATCCCTACTTTGAATACGACGTGAGCTTCAACGGCTGCCAGATTTTGCCGCCCGGCTACCTGCAAGAGGTGGGTGAGGAAGAATTTGCGCGTCGTCCGGTTGGCTCCGGTCCGTATAAGCTGGTGGAATTCACCGAGAACGACCGCTACGTGTTCGAAGCATGGGATGGCTACTGGGCTGGCCGCCCCGAGGTGGATCGCGTGATCTATCAAGTGATCCCTGAGCAGTCGGCGCAGGTGGCCGCGCTGTTGGCAGGTCAAGTGGACTTGATCTCGAACGTGCCCGTGCCGGATCGCCCACGCTTGGGCAGCACTGACGGCATCACGCTTGTGAACGAAACCGGCAACCGTATGCACCACCTCTACCTGCGCGTGGAGACCAACACGGGCGCAGTCGCCCAGACCTTCCCGGGCTTTGAACCGGCCACGCTTGAGCAGAACGTCCGCCTTGCAATCAGCCACGCGCTCGACCGTGAGCTGCTGGCAGAGGTGCAGGGGGCGGCGACTCCGGCGCTGCTGCGCACCTGCTCGTACTATCCGGAATACGCTGCCAGCCGCTTCAGCGATCCTGAGGTTGTGGCCAACTGGTACGACCCAGAGCGGGCGCGTCAGCTCCTGCGCGAGGCAGGCTACGACATCGACAGCGGCCAAGGCCCCACGGTGTTCTTTGATGCGCCGACCTTCCAAGCCGGCAACGAGAAAGAAGTGGCGGAAGTGATCGCTGCGATGCTGGAAGAGGTGGGCTTCAAGGTGGAGCTAACCGTGCGCGACACGTCGGCCTTCAACACCGAGATCGCCACGGGCGGCAACAACCGCGACATCATGCTGACGACGCTTGGGTGCGCCCCATCGCTAATCCCGCGCTTCTACCTCTGCTCGTGGACACAGCCCAACTACAACGTCTGCGTTGAGGAATGGGACGCGCTGGGCACGCAGCTGCTGCAAACGGTCGACCCTGAGGCGCGCCTTGCCCTGTGGAGCGAATGGTGGGAGTTCTACATGTCCTACTCGCAGACCGTGACGCTCTACGAGTTGGAGAACGTCATGGCGTATAATTCTGCTAAGTTTGAGTTCGTGCCGCGCAAGGATGGCTGGTTTACCTTCCGTGATCTAAAGGTTCGTCGTTAGTTTGATCATCAGGGGCAGGGGCTGCCGATGCGTCGGCCTCTGCCCGCTGAAGCCACGGAGCCATCGTGAGAAACTTCCTGACCACCCGTCTGATCCACGCGGTCATCACCCTGTTCATCGTGTCGTTCATCGTGTTCTTCATGGTGCGGCTGCGCGGTGACCCGATTACAGTGATGGCCCCACCGACGCTGAACCAAGAGCAGATCGCTGCGCTGCGCGCCGCATGGGGCTTTGATCGTCCTCTGCTAGAGCAGTACGCAGTGTTCTTGCAACGCGCTGTCGTGGGCGACTTTGGTCAGTCGTTTCAAGCGCGGCGACCTGCAACCGAGCTGGTGCTAGAGCGGCTTGGGCTGACCTTTGTGCTGGCGGCCTCCTCGGCGCTGTTCGGGCTGGTGACCGCGCTGCCGTTGGGGATCATCTCGGCGCTGAACCGCAACAGTTGGATCGACTTCATCAGCACAGTGTTCTCGTCGCTGGGGACGGCCATGCCGAGCTTTTGGCTGGGCTTGATCTTAATCATCATCTTCTCGGTCAATTTGCGCATCTTGCCCGCCTTTGGCGCGTTGGAACCGGCGGCCATCATTATGCCGACGATCACGCTGGGCGTGGGCATGGCGGCGCGCCTCTCGCGCATCACGCGCTCGGCTGTGTTGGAGGTGCTGAATCAAGACTATGTGCGCACGGCCTACAGCAAGGGGCTGCACAAGCGCGTCGTGATCATGCGGCACACGCTGCGGAACGCGCTCATCCCGATTGTGACGATCTTCGGCTTGCAGTTAGGGTGGCTGTTGGGCGGCTCGGTCATTGTGGAGAGCGTGTTCGCGTGGCCGGGCTTGGGGCGCTTGATGATTGACTCCATCGGCGTGCGCGATACGGCAGTGGTGCAGGCAGCGCTCTTGTGGTTTGCTATTTCCTTCATTGTGATCAATTTGATTGTGGATCTGCTGTATATCGTGCTCGATCCGCGCATTCGCTACCATTGAGGCCTGTGGCTATGACTGCTGTTGAGCGCGTGAAACCCGTTGAAATTATCCCGCCGGAGATCCCGTGGCCGGTGCGCGTGTGGCGCTCGCTGCGGCAAAGCCCCGTTGGAATCGCAGGCGTGTTGATCGTCGGCGTGATTGTGTTCTTGGCGATCTTCGGCCCTGCCATCACCCCGCACGACCCGCTTGAGCGCAACCTGCGCGCGCGCTTTGAGGCCCCGGGCTTCGAGAACGACAAGGGCGTGTACTGGTTGGGGACAGATCAGCTCGGGCGGGACATCCTGAGCCGGATCATCGTGGGCAGCCAAGTCTCGGTCGTGGTGGGCGTGGTTGCGGTGCTCATTGCGGGGTCAATTGGGGTGTTTCTGGGCTTGATGGCGGGCTTTTACGGTGGCTGGGTAGACGCTATCATCATGCGCATCACTGACGGCCTGCTCAGCATCCCGTTCATCGTCCTCGTGATCGCCATCTCAGGCGTGGTGGGCGCAGGGCTGACGACGCTCATCCTCGTGCTGGGCTTGACCAGTTGGGTGACGTATACGCGCGTTGTGCGCGGGGAAGTGCTCAAGGTGCGCTCGCTGGACTATATCACGGCCTCGTACGCCATCGGCCAGAGCAACTTCGCCATCATCTTCAGACATATCCTGCCTAACGTGATCTCGTCGGCGATCGTTCTGGCAGCGACACAGGTCGGCATCACTATCCTTGCAGAGTCGTCGTTGAGCTTCTTGGGCTTGGGGGTAGGTTCGGACGCGGTGACATGGGGCATGATGCTCTCGGACGGACGGCAGTACATCAACAGCGCGTGGTGGATGACAACCTACCCGGGCATCGCCATCACGATTACCGTGCTGGGGGTGATCTTCCTCGGCGATTGGCTGCGCGATGTGCTCGACCCGAACCTGCGCGGGCGAGCGTGAGGGGTGGTTGGTCTCAGTCTGAACAGCTTTGCCTCACCCCTAAATCCCCTCTCCCGCAGAGAGGGGACTTGCCCCTTCTCCTTCGGGAGAAGGGGTTGGGGATGAGGCCAGCTTTTCTGAGAGGGATGAGGCCTGAGTACCATCATTTCGAGAAGAGACACTCCCCACGCAACAGCCACATTGACAAGCCACCTGCCTCGTGTTACGCTTCTTTCAGTTAACAAACCTCTAAGGTCAAGGTGTGCCAGAACCCGGATGTTCGGCACGCAAGAGGGGAAGCCCGGTGAAAGTCCGGCACTGTCGCGCAACGGTAACTGGTGACGCACCAGAAGTCCGAATGCCTGCCTCGGCCTTAGCTCGTCGAAACACCTTCGCAGAAAAGGGTAACGAGCGTGCTTTTGCAGATGTTGTCATTTGCCCGCCGCCCGGTGGGCTTTTTTGATCCATCCACACCTCACAAAGACGAATCTCTCGTTCGTTGCCCACATGGCTTAGCAGCTCGCGCCGCTGGTGATGCGCACACCGGGTCGGCGCTGGTTGTGTCTTGTATTCACGCAACGACACGGAGATTCATCCCATGAAGCGTTTGACGGTTCTTTTATTGGTGACGTTGGGGCTGGCGGTGGGCGTCGCGCTTGCGCAGGCTGCCCCAGCGGCCAACCTGACCGATGGCTGTGTGACGGACTATGACCCGACGGTGGATTACTTCCCCGACAAAGTGACGGTAGAGGATGCGACCAACTTCAGCGTGGCCTATTTCAACAACTACAAAGTGGTGACGGTGCTGGATGCGTTCGACAACGCGCCGACCTTCGACTATGTGTTGGTGCAGTGCGGCACGCCCGCGCCGAACGCAGACGACTTCCCCGCGGGGACGCAGTTCATCGAAGTGCCGGTGAGCCGTTTCATCGCCATGTCTACGACGCAGCTCCCGCATCTGACGCAGCTCGGTCTGCTGGATGCGCTCATCGGGCTGGATTCGTTCCTGTTCGTCAGCTCGCCGGAGGTGCAGGCGCTGATCGACGCGGGGGAACTGGTGGAGATCGGCAGCGGCGCAGGCGTCAACGTCGAGCTGGTGCTGGATGTCGAGCCGGACGTGGTGATGACTTACGGTTTCTCGCCGGAGTTTGACGCGCACCCCAAGCTGTTGGAAGCGGGCATCTTCACCGCGCTGAACGCGGAATGGCGCGAAGCCTCACCGTTGGGGCGCGCCGAGTGGATCAAATACACGGCGCTGTTCTTCAACGCGGAGGCCGCCGCTAACGACGCCTACGGCGCGATTGTGGACGAGTACGAGGCAGCGCGGCAGCTGGTGGCCGATATCCCGTTGGAAGATCGCCCAGTCGTGTTGATGAACACCTTCTCGAGCTTTGGCAACGCATGGAGCATCCCGGGCGCGCAGACGTTCGTCGGGGCGCTGGTGCGCGACGCGGGCGGCGTGATGGCGTTGGGCGAGCTTGCGCCGGAGGGCAGCGCGCAGCTCAGCTTCGAGGCGGTCTATGACGGCGCACTTGACGCGGACATCTGGATCGCGGGTGCGTTTGGGGTCAGCACGTTGGACGATCTGCTGGCGCAGGACAGCCGCTATGCCGACTTCAGCGCGGTGGCCAACGGCCAAGTGTGGAACAACGACCGCGACGTCAACCCCAACGGTGGCAACAACTACTTTGAGCTGGGCGTGACGAACCCGCAGCTGGTGCTGCGCGATTTGATCGCCATCTTCCACCCCGACGTGCTGCCAGATCATGAGTTCGTGTTCCATCGTCGGCTGCTGCCAAGCGGGCAATAGAACGTTCAAAAAAGGGGCGGCGCGCCGCGTGCTGCCCCTGCGAAAGTGAGTCAATGCCATGACACAAGCCACCTTCAAACCGATGCCCCAACCTGCTGATTACCTGCGCCACGAGGCCGACGCCGCCATCAAGCTAGGCCTGCGCCCGGGGGTGCTGTTGGTGCTGCTGGCCGTGCTGGTAGGGGTGTTCCTGCTGGCGCTGGCGGCGGGGTCTGTCCGCATCCCGCTTGATCAGATCGTGACGGTGCTGTTGGGCGGGGAGGCTGAGCGCGCCTCGTGGACGAACATCATCCTCAAGGTGCGTCTGCCGCGCGCGCTGGCGGCCATGCTGGCAGGGGCGGCGCTGGGCGTGGGTGGCTTGATGATGCAGACGTACTTTCGCAACCCGCTGGCCGATCCGTTTGTGCTGGGGATTAGCTCTGGCGCGAGCTTGGGGGTGGCGTTGGTGGTGCTCTCTGTGGGGACGGCGGGCGGGTTGCTGCTGGCGGGTTTGGGTCTGATGGGCGATCTGGCGCTGGCTGGGGCGGCGGCGGCGGGCGCAGCCTTGACGATGGTGTTGGTATTGAGCACAGCGGCGCGCGTCCGTGGGAGCTTGGCGCTGCTGCTTCTCGGCTTGATGTTGGGCTATCTCGTCTCGGCAGCGGTCAGTTTGCTGTTGTATTTTTCGATCCCTGAGCGGATTCAAGCTTACGTCAACTGGACGTTCGGCAGCTTCAGCGGTGTCACGTGGGAGCAGATGCCGATCTTGGCAGGGGGCGTGATGAGCGGGCTGCTGGCGGCGTTCGCGCTGACGAAGCCGCTGAACGCGCTGCTGCTGGGGGAGAATTACGCCCGCACGCTGGGCGTGCCGCTGCGCTCGGTGCGGCTGATGATCATGCTGGCGGCGGCGCTGCTGGCGGGGACGGTCACGGCGTTTTGTGGCCCGATCAGCTTCATCGGGATGGCCGTGCCGCATGTCTGCCGGGGGCTGCTGCAATCGTCCGATCATCGCCTGTTGATGCCTGCGGTGGCGCTCTTGGGGGCGATCATGGCGCTGGCGGCCTCGGTCGTGGCGGAAGTGCCGGGCAGCAGCATCGTTCTGCCGCTCAACGCGGTGACCGCCCTGCTGGGCGCGCCCGTAGTGATCTGGGTGCTGCTGCGTCAGCGCGGCGCGGGACGCGCGTTCATCGTATGAAACGTGTGCTCCAAACAGAGGCGCTCGCAATCGGCTATCGGCCCGTGCGGCGGCCAGAGGTGCGCGTGGCGGATGGCATTGAGCTGGCGCTTCACGCGGGCGAGTTGGTGTGCTTGCTGGGGCCAAACGGCGCAGGTAAATCCACCCTCATGCGCACGCTGGCAGGGATGCAGCGGCCTTTGAGCGGGCGGGCGCTGCTGGCAGGCGATGACGTTCATCAGCTGACGCCGCAGGAGGTGGCCAAGCGCCTGAGCATCGTCCTCACGGAGCGCCCCGACCTCGGCCTCATGAACGGCTATGCGCTGGTAGCGCTGGGGCGCTACCCCTACACCAACTGGACGGGCCGCTTGTCGCGCTATGATCGGGCGATGGTGCGCTGGGCAGTGGAGGCGGTGGGCGCAGCAGACATCGCCGAGCGACCCGTCATGACGCTGAGCGACGGCCAGCGCCAAAAGCTCATGATCGCCCGCGCCCTTGCCCAAGAGAGCGACCTCATCCTGCTCGACGAGCCGACCGCCTTCCTCGATCTGCCGCGCCGCGTGGAGGTGATGCAGCTCCTTAAGCGCCTCGCCGCGGAGACAGGGCAGGCCATTCTGCTCTCGACGCACGATCTGGAGCTGGCGCTGCGCACAGCCGACACGTTCTGGCTGATGAACGGCGGCAGGGTGACGTGCGGCGCGCCAGAGGATTTGGTGCTGAGCGGCGCGTTCGCGGCGGCCTTCGCAGCGGAGGGGGTGACGTTTGACCCCTTCACTGGCGCGTTCCGCACGGTGACGGCAGGGCGTGGGGCGGTCGCTGTGGTTGGGGAGGGGTTAGCCGCGGTGTGGGCGCGGCGCGCGCTCCAGCGGGCGGGCTATGATTTGAACGACACAGCGCGGCTCCGAGTTATAGCGTGCGGCGCGGATGGGCGCTATGGCTGGCGTGTGGAGGATCAAGTGTGCGAGAGCGTTGACGCGCTGCTCAAAGCGGTGGAAGCCGCGCTGGAGGCATAAGATGAGCGATGAGCGAGAACGCGGCGCCGCCAAACGGGGGCTGGTGCTGGTCAACACGGGGGATGGCAAAGGCAAGACGACGGCAGCGCTTGGTGTGATTTTGCGCATGTTGGGGCGAGGGAAGCGCGTGGCGCTGATCCAGTTCTTGAAGCATGAGGGCGGCCAGTGGGGGGAAATCCGCGCGCTGGCCAAGCTGGGGCTGGAGGCGATCAAAACGGGCGACGGCTTCACGTGGACGAGCCGCGACCTCGACGAGACGCAGGCGCGGGCGCTGCACGGGTGGCAGATCGCGCAGGCGCGCATCGCCAGCGATGAGTATGATTTGGTTGTGCTGGACGAGTTCACCTATGTGCTGGACTTTGGCTGGCTGAACGCTGAGGAGGTGATCGCATGGCTGCGAGCGAACAAGCCGGAACGGCTGCACCTCATCGTGACCGGGCGGAACGCGCCGCAAGCCTTGATCGACTATGCCGACACGGTCACGGAGATGGTCAAGGTCAAGCACGCCTACGACGCAGGCATCCCCGCGCGGGCCGGGATCGAGTTTTGACGCTGCGGATGACAGGGTAGGGGCGACGCAGCGCATCGCCCCTACAGTGTGACTATTCCAACAGCCGCCCCGTGAGCGACAGCTCATCTTGCGCGAGGTAAGCCCTGAGTTCGTCTGAGACAGGGGCAACCGGCCGAGCGGTGACGCGCTGCGCCTGACCATCCAGCGTGATAACAAAATTGACCGTCAAAGCGTCATCGAGGTTCGGATAGTCATAGCGCTGATGCGCTCCGCGGCTCTCGCGCCGTTCGAGTGCCCCGCGCAGCGTCGCCTCCGAGGTGACGAGGGCGGCTTGCAGATCCATCGCCAGCGCGAGGTCGTGGTAAGTCTCGCCGACGCGCACGTTCATCTGAGCGACGCGCGCCCGCAGCTCGTCCAGCTTGGCCAAGCCGTCGAGCAGGCGCTGCTCATCGCGCACCACGCCGCAGTGCTCCCACATGAGGGTGCGGATGTCGCGCTCCAGCGTCCGCCCGTCCTCCGTGCCGTTGTGGATTAGGGCGTTGAGCGCGTCATCGGCGGCGCGCAGCGTGGCCCCCGTGACAGATTGGCCGCGGTGCGCATCAGCGTAGGCAGCAGCGGCTTCACCAGCATAGCGCCCAAAGACGACCGTTTCCGCCAGCGAGTTGCCGCCGAGCCGATTGGCGCCGTGCAGCCCGCTGGTCACCTCGCCCGCGGCGAACAAGCCCGGGACGCGCGTCGCGTGCGTCTCAGGCGTGACGACCACGCCGCCCATGCTGTAATGCGCGGTTGGGGCCACTTCCATCGGCGCTTGGCTGATGTCGAGGCCTTGCGAGTCCATGAACTGCTGGTACATGCGCGGCAGCTTCTCGAGGATGTATTCCTTGCTGCGGTGGCTGATGTCGAGGAATACGCCGCCGTTGGGGCCGCCGCGCCCTTCGATGATCTCGGTGTAGTTGGCCAGCGCCACGCGGTCGCGGGTGGAAAGCTCCATGCGTTCCGGGTCGTACTTCTCCATGAAGCGCTCGCCCAGCGCGTTGTACAGGCGGCCACCCTCACCACGCACAGCCTCGGTGACGAGCGTCCCCAACATCGACTCAGGCGCAACCATGCCGGTCGGATGGAACTGCACCAACTCCATGTCTGAGAGTTCCGCGCCCGCCAGCAGGGCAAGGTACATGCCGTCGCCGGTATTTTCATCCTGCCGTGAGCTGCTGCGCTGCCACAAGCGCGTGTGGCCGCCGGTGGCCAGCACGACCGCATCGGCAATGAACGCGGTGCGCTTGCCCGTCCGCACGTTGAACGCGAACGCACCAACGCAGGAGCCTTCGTTCATCAGCAGCCGCGTCACGTATTGATGCTCCAGCACAGGGATGTTGAGCTTCTCAACTTGGTCAGCCAGCGCGTACAGCACGGCGCGCCCTGTTGAATCGCCTACGTAGCAGGTGCGGCGGTACTTGTGCGCCCCAAAGTAGCGCTGGTCGATCTTGCCGTCTGGGGTGCGCGCAAAGTTCATCCCATAGCTGACCAATTCCTCAATGGCGCGCGGCGCATCCTTGACCATCAGTTCCACCGTGCGCGGGTCGGCGAGGTAGTAGCTCTCGATGAAGGTATCGGCGAAGTGCTGCTGCCAGCTGTCCTCGGGGTCGCGCGTGCCCAGCACGGCGTTGATGCCGCCAGCCGCCAGCACAGTGTGCGCGTCGCGTTTGACGCTTTTGCCCACGACCAAGACGCGCTTGCCCGCCTCATGGGCGGCAATGGCTGCGCGCAGGCCCGCCGCCCCAGAGCCGATGACCAACACATCCCAACGCTGTTTTTCAATCGTCATCTTCAACCTCTTGCTAAATAATCCAGTTGGCTTTCAAACGAAATGATAGTGGCGGGCGCGCGCTTGAAGTGACGGACAGATTGCGATACACTGTTATCGTAAAAAGCGATAAGCGCGACCCATGATTACCTTGCACAAGCTGGCGGTGTTTCGAACGGTCTATGAGCAGGGCAGTTTCAACCGCGCGGCGCAGTCGCTCTACATGGCGCAGTCGGTCGTCAGCCAGCACATACATGACTTGGAGGCTGCGCTCGGCGTGACGCTGTTCCGGCGCACGCCGCGCGGCATTCAGCCCACGTCGGCAGGCGACCAGCTGTACGACTATGCTGGGCGCATCCTCGACCTCGTGAGCGAGGCCGAGCGCGTCATCAGCCAAACAGGGGCGATGGAGGATCGCTCGCTGACGGTGGCCGCCACCCCCGGCGTTAGCGTGTACCTGCTGCCACGCTGGCTGAACCAGTTTCGGGAGCAGCATGCCAACATTAGCGTGAACTTGCAAACCGCGCTGACGCTGGACATCCTGCGCGATGTGCAGAGCGGGCGCTATGATTTAGGCTTTGTCGAAGCAGAGCCAGACGAGTTCAACGAGCCGCAGCTTGGCTTCCACGGTGTGCGTCGTGTGACTTACTACGTCGTAGCCAACCCAACGCACCCGTGGCGTGGGCGTGACGTCGTCAGCGTGGCCGAGCTGCTTAAGGAGCCGTTTATCACCCGTCAGCCGGGCAGCCGGACTCGGCGCTGGCAAGAGACGACACTGGGCAAGGCGGCAGCGCGCCTCAATATTGTGGCGGAGTTGGACAGCCCGGGCGCGATCAAGTTCGCGCTGCTAAACGGGATGGGGGTTGCTATACTGCCGGATTATGTCATCGAACGCGAAGTGGAGCGCGAAGAGCTGCTGCGCTTTCGCCTTGAGGGGGTGAACCTTGAACGGTCGCTGCTGATGCTGTGGAACGTAAAGCAGCCTTTTAATCTGGTTCAGCGCGCCTTCCTGCAATCGTTATCACTATCTGTGCCCAAAGTTGCGGAACTGTTGTGAGTCAGTCATATTGGCATATGTAAACCTTAACAGAATGGTCAGCAAATAAATCTTAAAATAAGTTCAAGCGCTGAAGATCATGACTGGGACGTTTGGTACAGTTGCCTATGTGGTGGAACAAGGTTCAAAATTTGCTAAATGCGCTAACGCAGCCCGCTCGTCAACTGGTTGATGAGGAACAGCGCAAACACGCTCGGACC
>JBDNCV010000084.1:0-16084 GCA_046719465.1 Anaerolinea sp. | reverse complement strand
CCCCAAGCCGACCTGAGCGGGCTGTGCGCCCTGCTCGGCCTGACGCTGACTGATGACCCCACACAGGCCGATGTGATCTACGCGGTGGGGGCAGCAGGCCTGACCGCTGGGCTGGCGACAAATGCGCCGTGGATTGTGTGTGAGTATCGGCAGGGTGAAGCCTACCACCTGCCGACAGATCAGGCCGCGCGCGTGGTTGTCATCGGCGAATTTGCCCAGTTGACCGGGTGGCGCGTGGGCTTCATAGCCGGTTCCAAAGCGGCGGGCAAGCTGCGCGCCTACAAACAGAGCATGACGATCTGCACGCCGAGCGTGTCTCAGTGGGCAGCGACAGGATTGGAGCGATGATGACAACGCGGGCCTTGAACCCCAACATCCCTGAGGCAATCCGTGCAGTGGCCGCGGATGGAACCCAACTGCGCTATGCCTTGATGGAGCTGTCGCAGCAGTTCCCAGATGCGATTGCGCTGGGGCGCGGTGACCCTGATTTGGCCTGCCCGCCGCACATCATCGCCGCTGCGAAGCAAGCCCTGCGCGCGCACCCCAACGAGGTAAGCCCCGTCGCTGGCCTGCCCGAGCTGCGCGCGGCCATCGCGGAGAAGCTGCGCCGTGAGAACGGCATTCCCGCGCAGGCTGAGAACGTCATCGTGACCACCGGCGGCCAAGAGGGGTTGTTCCTCATCATGCAGGCGCTGCTTGACCCCGCGGATGAAGTGCTCGTCCCTGACCCGCGCTATACGTCCTATGACGAGGCCATCGAGAGCGCGGGCGGGCGCATGGTGATGATCCCCACTGACCACGCCGACGCTTTTAACCTGCGGCCTGAAGCGGTCGAGGCCGCCATCACCCCGCGCACCAAAGCGCTGCTCATCGTGACGCCCAGCAAC
Organism: Anaerolinea sp.; assembly: GCA_046719465.1. Classification (GTDB taxonomy): domain Bacteria; phylum Chloroflexota; class Anaerolineae; order Aggregatilineales; family Phototrophicaceae; genus JANWYT01. The sequence continues at coordinate 15,197 of JBDNCV010000084.1, read as the reverse complement.
CCAACCGGCGGGATTGTCACCGAGGAGCGCCTGCGTCAGATTGCTGAGATTGCTATCCGCCACAACTTGATCGTCATCAGCGACGAGATCTACGAGCAGTTTGTGTACGACGGCTGGCGGCACTTCAGCATCGGGTCGCTGCCCGGCATGGCGGAGCGCACCATTACGCTGAACGGCTTCTCTAAGACGTATGCCATGACCGGCCTGCGCGTGGGCTATGTTTGCGCGCCCGCCAACGTGATCGACGCGCTGACGCGGGTCAAAGCGCTGACGACCGGCCCAGCGGCGGCAGTTTCGCAGCGGGCGGCGCTGGCCGCGCTGACGGGTTCCCAAGAGCCAGTGCGCGCGTTTGTGCGCATCTACGACGAGCGCCGCCGCGTGCTGATGGCGGGCCTGCGCGACCTCGGCTTGGACTACAGCGAGCCGCGCGGGGCGTTCTTCCTGTGGACGAATTCCTCATCCGTCGGCATCCACGCCACAGAGCTGAGCTACCTGCTGCTCAAAGAAGGCCGCGTGTTGATCTTCCCCGGGACGAGCTTCGGCGAGAATTGGGGCGGCTACCTGCGAATCAGCGTGCTGCAATCGACGGAGCTGCTGCGCGAAGCGCTAGAGCGGATGCGCCCCATTGTCGAACGCTATCGACTGGGGTGAGGGCGCGATGAGCTTAGACCCCGTGGTAGACGTTGTGGAGCTGCTGCAAGCGCTCATCCGCATTCCATCGCCCAACCCGCCCGGCGACACCTGCGACATCGCCGCGTTTGTGGCGGCCTTCTTGCAGCGGCACGGCTGCGACGAAGTGCAGCAGCACGCGCCCCCCGCCAAGCCGCAGGCCGTGAGCGTGATAGGGACGCTGCGCGGCGTGCACGCTGGGCCGACGATTATGCTGCACGCTCATGTGGATACCGTGCCCATCGCTGCTGACGAGGCCACCCGCTGGAGCGTTGACCCCTACGGCGGGGTGATCCGCGATGGGCGGGTCTACGGCAAGGGCAGCGTCGACGACAAAGCGCCGCTGGCCGCGATGCTGACCGCGCTGGCGACCTGCGCTGCCCAACGCGACCGACTGCATGGGACAATTGTGCTGGTGGCCGCTGCGGAGGAGGAGACGGGCGGCGTGCTGGGGACGAAGTGGCTGGCCGAGAGCGGCTTGCTGCCTGAATGTGACTTCATCATCGTGGGCGAGCAGACTAACAACCATGTGGCCAACGCGCACAAGGGCGTGCTGCGGGCGACCGTGCGCGCCTATGGCCGCAGCGTTCACGCGACAAACCCTGACCGCGGCGTGAACGCGATTGCCGTGCTGGCGCGGGCCGTGTTGGCGTTAGAGCGCTACCATCAGGCGCTGGCCAGCCGCGTGCATCCGACCGTGGGCGTGCCGACCTGCAACATCGGCGTGATCGAAGGGGGAAGCACCGCCAACGCCGTCCCTGACAGCGCGGCGGCCTATCTCGACCGGCGCATGATCCCACATGAAGACCCTGAAACGGTCAAACGCGAGTTAGAGGCGGTTATCGCGGCGGTAGACCTCGACGGCTACGGGCCAGAGGCGCGCCTAACAGTCGGCGAGTATCAGGTGTCGAACTGGTTCGCGTCCACCGTGGAATCAGCGCTTGGCCAAGCTTTCTTAGCGAGTGTGCGCCGCACTTTGAACGCTGACCCCGGGCCAATTGGCTACCTGCCCGGCAGCGATGCCAAGCACCTTGTGGGCTGTGTGCCGAACGGCGAGATGGTCATTTTTGGGCCGGGAAGTTATGAGGCTGCGCATGCCTTTGATGAGTACACCGCGGTTGATGACTTGCAAGCGACAACCAGCATTCTGATCCACTTCTTGCAGACTTCTTTGTTGAACGGTATGGAACGATGACTTATGACACGCTGATCGTAAACGGCCAAGTAGTGATGGAGCACAGCGTCGAGCGCCTCTCGGTGGCGATCCGGTCTGGCCGGATTGTGGCGCTGTTGGCGGCTGAGGAAGCGCACCCTGACGATGCCCGCGAGGTGATCGACGCGGGCGGGGCCTATGTGCTGCCCGGGGTGATTGATATCCACTTTCACTGCCGCGCGCCCGCGCATCCTGCGCGCGGCGACTTTGCGACTGAGACGCGCGCGGCGGCGGCGGGCGGCGTGACGACCATCTTCGAGATGCCGATCTCCAAGCCGTGCTGCGCCACGGGCGACATCTTCAACGCGCGCAAGAAGCTGGGACAGGAGAATGCCTATGTTAACTTTGGGCTGTATGGCGCGCCCGGGCTGCTCGACCCGCGCGAGATCGACGCGATGGCCGAGGCGGGGGCGATTGCGTGGAAGATCTTCCAGACCGGCGCGCCCGCAGGCCGCAGTGACGAGTTTGAAGGGCTGTGCTTGCCCCTACAATCCGAGCAGTGGCAGGCGCTGAAGCTCGTCGCGCCCACCAAGCTCCCGACGGTCATCCACGCGGAGAACAACGACCTGCTGGAGTGGCACACGGCGCAGCTTGTTGCCGCGGGTCGCAACGACATCCGCGCCCACGGTGAATCGCGCCCGCCGCATGTTGAGGCGCTGGGCATCGCCGAGATCCTCTCGATGAACGAGAGCATTGGCGCGAGCCTCCACATCGCCCACGTGACGAGCGCCGCCGCGCTGAACACCATCCGCCGCTGGCAGCGCGACGGCTACCCCGTCACCGGCGAGACCTGCCCGCAGTACCTGTTTTTCACCGAGGCTGACATGGAGCGCGTCGGCCCCTACGCCAAGATCAACCCGCCGCTGCGCCAAAAGAGCGACCAAGACGCGCTGTGGGAAGGGCTGCGCGATGGCAGTTTGATCGCCGTCACGACGGATCACTCACCCTTCACCGTGGAAGAAAAAGAGCGCGCCCGCACGGACATCTGGCGCACGCCGCCCGGCGCGCCCGGCGTGGAGGAGCTGCTGCTGGGCATGATGAATGCGGCGCATGAGGGGCGCGTCTCGCTGTTGGAGGCGGTGCGGCTCATCAGCACCAACGGGGCCAAGCGCTTCAACGTCTACCCGCGCAAGGGGGTGATCCGCGTGGGGAGCGACGCCGACCTCGTGATCTACGACCCGACCACGCCCACCGTCATCACGACCGACAAGCTGTTCAGCAAATCGCGCGATGCCGACAAGCTCTATGAGGGCATGACGTTCAGCGGCCGTGTGCGCCGGACGATCGTTGGCGGGCGCACAGTGTTCGTGGATGGGCAGATCGTGGGGGAACCGGGCTGGGGCCAATTTGTCACGCCGGAGGGGCTATGAGTTACGACATCGACTTCAGCGAGTATTTTGACTATGAAGCGCTCACCGGCCATCTCAAAGGGCTGGCGGCGGCGTATCCGCATCTGGCGACGCTGGAATCTATTGGCAAGAGCTGGCGCGACCGCGACCTATGGGCGATGACGATCACCGATGCCGCCACTGGCCCGCACAGCGCCAAGCCTGCGTTCTACATCGACGCGCACATCCACGCCGAGGAGGTGGCCACCTCGCACACGGCGCTGTATACGATCTGGTATCTGCTGTCGCACTATGGGAGCGACCCGCAGGTGACGTGGCTGCTTCAGCACATGACGTTCTACATCCTGCCGCGCACCAACCCCGACGGCGCAGAGATCAGCCTCAAGACGGCGCATCACTGGTGCGGCAATGGGCGCTACCTGCCCGGGGAGGAGCAGACGCGCGGCCTCTGCCAGCAGGACATCAACGGGGACGGCTTCATCGTCCAGATGCGCGTGCCTGATCCTGCGGGTGAGTGGAAGATTTCCGACCAAGACCCGCGCTTGATGGTGCTGCGCGAGCCGGGCGAGATCGGCGGGACGTACTACCGCCTTTACCGCGAAGGGGTTATCAAGGGCGATTGGGACGGCGTCTCCATCGAGATTGAGCGCCCCCGCGATGGCAACCTCAACCGCAACTTCCCGGCGGGCTGGCGGCCTGAGTTCCGCGAGTACGGCGCGGGCGAGTCCGCGCTGTCGGAGCCAGAGTCGCGCGCGGTGATGCGCTTTATCTTAGATCGCCCCAACATCGCTGGGATGCAGTGCTACCACACGCACGGCGGCGTGATCCTGCGCCCGTCGCTCGTTGCGCCGGACAAGGTCATCCCGCCGCACGATCTGGCGCTGTATAAGACGCTAGGGGCCGTCGGGACGGCCCTCACGGGGTATCCGGTCATCTCAGTGTTTGAGGAATTCACCGCCGACCCGGCCAACCCGCGCGTTGGCTCGCTCATGCAGTGGTCATACGATGAGATGGGCATTGTCACCTTCTCAACCGAGCTGTGGAACCCCGAGCTGGCCGCTGGCATCGCCGATCCCGCCAAGTATCAGGTGCGGGCGCGCTCTACTGCGGACGAGATCGCCCTGTTGAAGTACAACGATGAGCACCTCGGCGGGCGCGGCTTCATCAACTGGCAGCCGTTTGATCATCCCCAGCTTGGCCGAGTAGAGATTGGCGGGTGGACGCACATGTATACCTTCCGCAATCCGCCGCCCGCGAGTTGGGCCTCCAGCGAGCAGGCGCGCGGCTTCCTGCATCAGACGATGCACACCAACTGCCTATTCACGCTGCGCCACGCCGCAAGCGCCCCGCTGCTGCGGATCGAATCCGCCGCCGCTGAACGCCTGACGGATGACCTCGTCAAAGTGAGCGCCATCGTCGCCAACCACGGCTACCTGCCCACCTACACCAGCCAACGCGCCCTCGAACACGGCACAGCGGGGACGGTGACGGCCTCTATTCATGTGGCGAATGGGGAACTGCTCATCGGCCAGCCCACCCAAGACCTCGGCCACTTGGCCGGGCGCGATGAGCGCCGAGCCACATGGTCGCCGTGGATGCGCGCGTGGAACACCACCCGTAAACGGGCAGAATGGCTGGTGCGCACGACCGACCGCCACATCACGCTCAGCGCCAGTGCCCCGCGGGCTGGCACACATCAGATGACGATCGAGGTGCATTAAGCGATGACTCAGCCTGTACGCCTATCATCCGATTTTTATCGTGGGCGTACCGCCGCCCTTCAAGAGCTGCTGGAATCCGCGCGGTTGGATGGCATCCTCGTCTTGAACTACGCCAACGTCATCTACCTGAGCGGCTTCTATCACATCCCGTCAGAGCGCCCCATTGGGGTCTACGTGCCGCTGCGCAGCCAGCCGATTCTATTCGCGCCCCTGCTGGAGCAGGAGAACAGCGACGAATCTTGGATCGAAGATCGACGTTTTTACTTTGAGTACCCGGGGGAAGAACATCCCATCGCGTGGATGCTGCACCAGATCGACGCTCCCAAGCGCCGCATCGGCATTGACGATGTGCCGTTCGGGGTGTTGGCGCGCGTCTCGGCCAACTTTGTCATCACCCACTGCACCGTAGTTGATCAAATGCGCTGGACGAAAACGCCAGAAGAGCTGGCATTAGTAGAGCAAGCCGCCATGTATGCCGACTACTGTTTGGAGTATTTGTTGGCGCATGCTGCGGACATGATCCGCGTGGGCGCGACAGAGCTTGACCTGCTGCGCGAGTGCCTCGGCGCGACGCACAAGCGCATGAACGCCGAGGTGGGGACGATGTTCCGCTTGGGGGGCGGGGGCGTCGTGGGGACGATCCACAGCGGGCCGCGGGCTGCGCTGCCGCACGGTGCGCCGGGCACGCGCCAACCACGCGCAGGCGACACCCTCATCGCAGGGATCGGCGCTGCTGTGGGCGGCTATCATGCCGAGAGCGGCGCGACTTTCATCGTCGGCGAGCCGACCGCAGATCAAATGCGCTGCCTGCGCGCGGCGGCAGCCTGCAGCGATGCCGCGATTCAGACGCTGCGCGTGGGGAACTCGTGCGAGGCAGTGAACGCGGCGGCGCTCGACGTGCTGCACAATGCTGGCCTCGGCGACTTTATCCGCCATCGCATCGGGCACGGCATGGGCATCCAAGCGCATGAGCCTCCGTGGCTTGCGCCCGGCGATCCGACGCTGCTGGCGGCGGGCATGGTCTTCAGCAACGAGCCGGGCATTTACCGCCCGAACGTTGACGGCTACCGCACGATCAACACGATGATCGTCACCGACGGCGAGGCGCGCGTCCCCAGCCGCTTCTTGGCCAATCATCCACCGGAGGCTCGGGTGATACCGATTTGAGAGGGGCCACTGAACAGGGGACAGTGTCAGGGTGAGGCCTGCCTCGCCCGCAGGCCTCATCCCCCAACCCCCTTCTCCCGACGGAGAAGGGGGCTAACTGCGGCCGCGGTGTGGCCTGCCTGCGGCCACCGAGGGAGATGGAGGCTAAAGTCCCCTCTCCACTCGGAGAGGGGATTGAGGGGTGAGCGCGCAGATGGACATAGGCGCGGACAGCGAGCGGCCATATCTCAAGGGGTAGAATTCATTCATCATCGCTTTTGAATTTTCACGTTCAACTTTTTCGATTTTCCACTTTCAAACTGGAGTTTTCACATGCCTGAACCTGCTGCGTGGCGTTATCAAAAGATCATCAAACCGCTGTTTGATCTGCCTGCGCCGCACCGCATCCTCAAAGGGGGGCGCGTGCTGACGTGCGTTGACGATGAGGTAATCGAGGAAGGGTTTGTTGAAATTGAGAACGGCAAGATTAAGGCGGTGGGGCGCAGCGCCGACCTCGGCGAGACGACCGCTGAGGTGATCGACTGCGCTGGCATGACGATCATGCCCGGCATGATCAACTCACACGCGCACCTCGCATGGGACGGCATTCACGACCTCGCCCGCCAGTCGATGGACGACGCTCCTGAAATCAGCGCTTATAAAAGCGCCGCCAACATGCTCAAGAGCCTGCGCGCGGGCATTACACTGGTGCGCGACTTGGGGATGAACACGGCTAACCTGTTCGCCAAGCAAGCCGTCGAGCAGGGCATCTTCCCCGGGCCGCGCTTGCTGGTGTGCGGGCAGGCGATCATTCAGACGGGCGGTCACACTTACTGGTGCTGCCGTGAGGCCAGCGGGGCCGACGAGATGCGCCGCGCTGTGCGGGAGCAGGTCAAGGGCGGGGCGGATCTCATCAAGATCATGGCTTGCCACGACACGCTTGAGTTCACCGATGAGGAACTGGCCGCCGTGATCGATGAGACGCACCGCAGCGGCCTGCCGATCACCGCCCATGCGACCTATGACGCCTGCATCAAGCGTGTGGCCGAGTTTGGCGTGGACTGTGTGGAGCACGGCGGCAGCATGAGCGACGAGACGATTCAAATCCTGTTGGAGAAGAAGATCCCTATCGTGACGACCTTTGCCCCGCTGGTGATGCAAGCCGATGAGACCGTCGCGCGTCAGTTCAACATCCCTGAGTGGAAGATCGAGGAGCGCAAGAAGGCCATCGCCAACCCCGCGCGCTATCAGGGCTTGCAGAACGCGGCCAAAGCGGGCGTGCCCATTGCCTTCGGGACGGACGCAGGCAGCCCTGCCGTCGGCCATGAGGTCGTCGCGCCGGAGCTGAAGTTCATGGTGCAGCTCGGCCTCAAGAAAGACAACTACGACGCGCTGCGCAGCGCCACGATTGTTCCCGCGCGCATCAGCCGCATGGCCGACAAGATCGGCACGCTGGAGGCGGGCAAGCTGGCCGACGTGATCGTGATCGACGGCAACCCGCTGGAGACGCTCGACGCGCTGGAACGGGTTACCATGACGTTCATCGGCGGCAAGAAGATGATCGGGGTCGGCGGCTAGCATGCAAACTGCGCTGCTGCGGGGCGATGCAGGCCGCTTGCTGGCCTTTACGCTTGTCTTTCACATCGGCTTCTTCGGTGTGCCCGATGTCGTGTTGAACTTTTACTACGTCAGCCTTGGCTATCCGCCGGAGCAGATCGCGCTGTTCGCATCGCTGCCGCGCGTGGCAGGCCTGCTGAGCGGCATCCCCATCGGCTTCCTCGGCGGGCGCATCGGCGAGGGGCGGGTGCTGCTGCTCTCGACGGTCGGCTCGGCGCTGGCGATGCTGCTGGCAGTGCTGTTCACCGATGGGCTGATGTTGGCCGCGAGCCGCTTCTTGATGGGCTTTTTCTACGGCGCGAATCAGATTGTTATCTCAACCCTCATGGTGCGCGTCGTCTCAGATGCGCGCGCCAACGTCTACTTTTCGCTGTTCAACATCGTTGGGATGATCTTCATGGGGGTGGGCAACCTGCTGGGCGGGGTGCTGCCGCTGTGGATCGGCGGGGAGGCGGGGGCCACTTCCACGGCGGCGTATGCGGGGGCGATGCTGGTCTCGGCAGGGCTGGTTGCGCTCAGCCTGCTGCCGCTGCTCGGCCTGCCGCACACGCCGCACAAGCGCAAGGTCGATGAGCCGCGCCTTACCATCCCGTTTCGGCTGCTGCTCATCCTCAGCCTGCCGATGCTGACGTTTGGGTTCACCGGCGGCCTGACCTTCCCGTTCTATAACCTGCTGTTTCGGGAGGTGTTCGCGCTGCCCGATGTCACGATTGGTCAACTGCTGGGTGTGGGGTCGCTCTCGATGGCGCTGGTGCCGATGCTCAACCCGTGGATCGCGCGGCGTTTGGGGCGGTCGAACGCGCTCAGCGTGCTGATGATCGCGGCGGCGGCGGCCTTCTTCGTGCTGGGGGTGGCCAGCGGGGCGGGGCTGCTGTTCATCAGCGTGGTGGCGTATGTGATCGCGGTGGGGACGCGCAACACGATGCAGCCCCTCTTTCAACCCCTGCTGCTCAGCCGCCTGCCGCCGGAGCTGCACAACATGGGGAACAGCGTCGCGTCGGTTGTGTGGAACGTCGGCTGGTTCTGCGCCACGCTCATCAGCGGCTTCTTGCAGACGCGCTTGGGCTACCCCGCCATCATGCTGATCGTCTCGGCGGGGGTGCTGCTCACTGCGGGGGTGCTGTACGCCGTGTATCGCCTGCCGCTCGGCGGGCATGGCGTGCCACAACCTGAACCGAGTTAGGGAGGTGAAAAAGGGAGTAAAATAAACGCTAACACTGTGACACAGGGGCACAGCAGGGAGAACAGCAGCTCGAGCGAGATCTTCGCAGGGCTTTAGGAGGGAAACGGCTACTATGAGTGAGACGACTAGAACTATCCTCACCCTGAGCGACCTTCGCGCGCGTCGTGATGAGATTTTAACCGTGGCGCAGCGTTACGGTGCGTCCAACGTGCGTGTGTTTGGCAGTGTGGCGCGCAACGAGGCGACATCGACTAGCGATGTGGATCTGTTGGTGGCGTTCCCCGCTGGCTGTAAACTGCTTGACCATGCAGCACTACTAATGGACTTGAGAGACCTGCTGGGGGTTGCCGTGGACGTGTCCATCAAGGCGAACTTAAAAAGCCATTTGCGCAGTCAGATTTTGGAGGAGGCCGTCCCGTTGTGAAGTCTCAGCGACGATTCTGTACGCATATCCTCGACCGCATCCGACAGATTGAGCGCTTCACGGCAGAGGGCGAAAGTGCGTTTCTGGCGGATGATCGGACACAGGAAGCTGTGATCCGCTGCTTTGAGGGGATAGGTGAAGCCGTGAAGCGGCTTGATCCTGCTTTAACTGCCCAGTATCCAATGGTTTCGTGGCGCGGGTTTGCAGGCTTTCGGGATGTCTTGATCCATCAGTACGATGATGTTGAAATGAATAAGGCATGGGAAAAACAGTACGTGATGACCTTCCACTGCTGAAAAAAGCTGTTGAGAGCTTATTGGAAAGCCTGACTGTTGACGACAAAGACCAATAGACCATTGTGATGACCTGTTGACGATTGAAAATGCCGAAGTGTGAAAACGACGGCCTGTAACACTTTACCCAACGGATATTGAGGAGCCATCATGCGAATGACCGCCTATGACCAGTTTCAAGCGCACATCGCCACGTACAACGACCTGCTGAACACGATCAACATCCTCAAGTGGGACGCGCGGACGCAGATGCCGCCCGGTGGGGCCGCGACGCGCGGCCAGCAGCTCGCCACGCTCTCCAAGATCGCGCAGGAGCACTTCACCAGCGAGACGACCGCGCGCTTGATCGACGCGGCGTGGGAAGAAGTCCACGCGGAGCCAGACGACAGCCTGCGCAAGCGCGCCGTCCAGCATGCGCGCCGCTACTACGACATCGTGAAGCGCATCCCCACCAGCTTGATCGAGCGCAAGGCGGCGCTCGCCCCTACAAGCGAGCACGTCTGGGCGGAGGCCAAAGCCAACAACGACTTCGCGGCCTTCAAGCCTTACCTCAAACAGATGTTGGAGCTGGTGACGGAGCAGGCGCACGCCGTCGGCTTTGAGGAACACCCCTTTGACGCGCTGGTGTTCGAGTATGAGCCGAGTGTCACGGCGCGCTCGCTTAAGGCCTTGTTCGACGACCTCAAGGCGGGGGTGCTGCCGCTGCTGCGCCGCATCGTGGCGAATGACCGCCCGCTGCCGGTTGACCTGTGGGCGAAACCGTACCCGCTGGATAAGCAGAAGCAGTTCGGCCTTGAGATCGCTCAACGGTTCGGCTATGACTTGCACCGAGGTCGTCTTGACATCGCGCCGCACCCGTTCGAGGTGTCCTTCACACGGCAGGACGTGCGCATCACGACCCGCTATCACGAGACGTACTTCCCGATGGCCTTCTATGGCACGCTGCACGAGACGGGCCACGCCCTCTATGAGCAGGGCGTCGCGCCGGAACTGACGCGCACCGCCCTCACCACCGACTTCCTCGGACAGTACGCCGTCGGTGGGACGAGCTACGGCGTGCATGAGTCCCAATCGCGCCTGTGGGAGAACGTCATCGGGCGCAGCCGCACCTTCTGGCATGTCCACTTCGACCGCATGCGTGAGCTGTTCCCTGAGCAGACCGCCCAAGCCGACCCCGACCTAATGTACCGCGCGGTCAACCGTGTGCAGCCCAGCTTCATCCGCGTGGAGGCCGACGAGGTGACCTACAACTTGCACATCATGCTGCGCGTTGAGATCGAGATGGGGCTGCTGGACGGCAGCATTAAGCTGGACGAGCTGCCCGAGGTGTGGAACGCCAAGATGCAGGAATACGTCGGCGTGACCCCGCCGGATGACCGGCGCGGCGTGCTGCAAGATGTCCACTGGTCGGGCGGCGGGTTTGGGTCATTCCCGGGCTACACCGTTGGCAACGTGATGTCGGCGCAGTTTTTGGAGGCGGCCAAGCGCGACGTGCCCGAGATCGACGCGGCGCTGGCCGAGGGGAACTACGCGCCGCTGCTGGGCTGGCTCCAGCAGAACATCTACCAGTACGGCAAGGCCTACAGCCCAGACGAGTTGATGATCCGCGCGACGGGCAAGCCGCTCAGCACCGAGGCGTACCTGCGCTACCTAACGGACAAGTTCACCGAGCTGTATGAGCTGTAGGGTGCTGTCCCTCACCCCCTGTCCCCTCTCCCACGCGCCGCTGCGCGGCTGGGGCGAGGGGAGGCCGCCCTCACCCCTCAATCCCCTCTCCGGGCGGCGAGGGGACTTTTGCCCTTTCTCCTTTGGGAGAAGGGGTTGGGGATGAGGCCCTGCCATCCATCGATCACGACAGGTTGTCCATGTCACGGCTCACGGTCGAAGCTAGTCAACATGACCGCAAGCCAGACAGGGTAAGGGGTAGATCGCGGATCGCCACCATTTTAGACACTCCCTCGCAGAACTGCCCCTTGCACACCAGCGCAGAGTTTTGCTATAGTATGGGCATGATGCGGGTGTAGTACAGTGGTAGTATAACTCCTTGCCAAGGAGTAGGTCACGGGTTCGAATCCCGTCACCCGCTCACCAAAAACCAGCTAAGTAGCTGGTTTTTTCGTTGCTTGCCGCAGCCTAGCGTTATCTTATACAATCAACGCGACAGCTTCAGCGAACGGACGGGTATGATCGGTCAAGAGCTTGGCGGCTATCGCATCGTAGAACAAATCGGCATGGGTGGGATGGCGGTGGTCTACAAGGCATTTGACCCTCGCACAGAACGCTATGTGGCTCTTAAGGTGCTGCCGCAGCAGTACTCGAAAGACCCCACCTTTTTGACGCGCTTTGAGAACGAAGCCCGCGCTATCTCCAAGTTAGAGCATTTGCACATCCTGCCGATCTTTGCTTTTGGTGAGCAGGACGGCATCAGCTATATGGCGATGCGCTACATGGACAGCGGCACGCTGTCGGATCGCATCAAGCAGGGGCCGATCCCGCTGTCGGACTGCACGCGCATCCTGCGGCAGCTTGGCGAAGCGCTCGACTATGCCCACAGCAACGGCATCCTGCACCGCGACATCAAGCCCTCCAACGCGCTGCTCGACAAATCGGGCAACGCCTATCTGACTGATTTTGGCATCGCCAAGATGGTGAGCGGCTCCAGCGCGCTTGACCTCACCGGCAGCGGCTTGATCGGCACGCCCTTTTACATGAGTCCGGAGCAGTGCCGCGGCGAGCGTGACCTCACGCCTGCCAGCGATCTGTACTCGTTGGGGGTGGTGTTGTTTGAGATGGTCACAGGGTTGACCCCCTACCGTGCCGAGACGCCGCTGGCCGTGCTGCAAATGCACCTCATCAGCCCGCTCCCCAACGCCCGTGACCTGCGCCCCGAACTGCCGGAGAGCGCCGCTGCTGTCATCAAGAAGGCGCTCTCAAAAGACCCCAACGACCGCTACCCCTCAGGCCGCGCGCTGGCAGAGGCGTTTGAGCGTGCGCTGGCCAGTGCAGAGACGCACACCGACATCGACGACCCGCTGGGCGGGGCAACGCTGGTGGGCGATCAATCGACGCTGGGGGTTAAGCCGACGCGCACCCTTCCCAGCGCGACTCAGCCCAATACCCCGCCTGCGCCCGCTGACACCGCTGGCACACCCCAAACGATTACGGTGATCCAGACAGAGCGCTCGATCGTGCCCTATGTGATCGCAGGGGTGGCCACGCTGGTAGCCATCCTCGCGCTGGTCTTGGTCGTGCTGCCTCAAGCTACCCGTGATCAAGTGCTGCTGAGCGTTGGGCTGCTGCAGCCGACTGAGACGCCCACACCGACCACGACGCCGACTGAGACGCCCACACCGACCACGACGCCGACCGAGACGCCCACGCTGACTCCGACGCCGACTGAGACGCCCACGCTGACCCCGACGCCAACCGAGACGCCCACGCTGACCCCGACGCCGACCGAGACGCCCACGCTGACGCCTACGCCGACTGAGACGCCCACGCTGACGCCGACCATCACACCTACGATTGTCGTTGATTACTCCAATTTCACACGCGAGCAGCTTGATGAGGCGCTGCGCGCCAACCCGTCCGACGTGCTGGCGCTGGCGGCACGCAGCGAGAGGCTGCGCTTTGAAGGTGATCTGGTGGGAGCGCGCCGCGACGCCGAACGGGCCTTACAGCTCGAGCCGGATAACCCGCGCGCGTTGGAGGCGTTGGGCGCGGTCGAGACCGTGGAGGGCAACCTGTCGCAGGCGCTGGACTTGTTCAACCGCGCCATCAGGATTGACCCAAGCGCCTCTGCCTATGTTCGTCGCGCGTCGATTTACCGCCGTCAGGGGCAGTATGACCTTGCGCAAGCTGACCTCGATGCAGCCTTCCGCATCGACCCCACAAACGCAGACGCCTTCTTCCAGCAGGGGCTGTTGAGCTACTTTACTGGAGACTATGCGCGCACCATCACTGCCATGACTGAAAACCTCAAGACGTATGTCAATGACCCGCTGGGGCACTACTGGCGCGGTATCGCCTACTACGAGCTGGGGCAGTACGAGGAAGCCGTCGCGGATCTTACAGTGGCGGTGGATCGCTGCGTGTCAGAATGCTACTTCGACCACCGAATGCGTGGGATGGCGCTGCTGGCGCTGAAGCGTTGGGATGACGCCAAGCGTGACTTTGAAAGCGCGCTTGCATTGAACCCCGACGTTGGCGAGACCTACATGGGGCTAGCTGTAGTTGAGGCCGTGCAGGGGCGTTTACGCATCGCAGGAGACCATGCGAACCGCGCGCTGCAGCTGCTGCGTGGCAGCGTAGATCGCTTCGAGGTGGGCACAGAGACGAGCTTTACAGGTCGCATCGACCCCTTCAACAACCAAGATGAGTTTCTCATGACGCTCAACCGCGGCGATCAGATCAGCGTGCGCCTTGACTTGCCCAGTGGCAGCGTGCTCCGCCCGGTGATCCTCGTGCGCGACCCGTCTGGGAATGTGCTGGCGTTCAGCGATGTGGACGACAACGGCAATCTCGAGCCGCGCGTGCGCCGCGTGCCTGCGCCCCTCAGCGGCATGTACACCATCGTTATCGCGTCTTTTAACGCGCTCAGCACTGGCAGCTATACGATCACCATTGAACGCCGTTAGGGGACGCCGTGGGAATCACTGCCAGCGTCATGTGCCGCTGCTTTCAAGAGGGCAGGACGACTCCCTGCCCCTTTCCGGATCAATTCGTGGCTGATCCGCAGGCTATGCCGTCGTTGGAATGGCCCCACGAGCCAGACGAAGATGAGGCGGCTGAAGCCTATGAGGCGCTCCAGCTTTGGTTGGCCACCTGCTGCCCACACCGCAACCTGACCTACGCACAGGAGTTCATCGCCAGTTGGAAGGGCTTTCAAGCGTTTTCTGATGCGCTGGAGGAGATCGGCGCAGAGCGCTTCCCGCACTTGATGGCGCAGCTCCCCGATGGCGATGAGGGCGTGACGTCACCTGAGGTAGCGGCGTTGATGCTGGCCGAGCTGGACGACTTCGCTCGCGCGCAGTCGGCGGTGCGCCACGCCGTGTTGATCGACGATGAGCGCGGAGAGGTCATCAGCATGGGGAGCCATATCCTGAGCGGCGCGCTGGCCGTGGACGCGATGACCGGCTTGGACGTAGGGTTCAACGCGCAGGGCTTCTTCGTGCGTGACCGCTGGGAGATGAACCGCCTGCTGTTTCAGTCGATGCATCTTGAGCAGCGCCTGCTGCACCCTGAATCGTCGCAGGTCGAATACGTCGATCTAGCCAACGGGCGTTCGTTTGTGTGTAACACCCCCTTCGGGCCGATCATGACCGGCGAGGATGGGCTGCCGCGCATGGCCTTCCTGCGGATGCGCGTGGACTTGCAGCCTTCCTCTGAAAGCCGCTTTGCGTATCTCATCGAGCCGCTGCGGCGCGTCTTGCAGGCGTCGGTTGAGATGAACCACCCCGTGCGCTGGCATTAGCGGTTCAAGAGAGCGCACAAACAGGCCGTATCATCCCCCGCTGGCAGCGAGCAATCGGCCTCACCCCCTTCGCCCGAAGGAGAAGGGAGCAAAAGTCCCCTCTCCACAC
>JBDNCV010000083.1:0-16169 GCA_046719465.1 Anaerolinea sp. | reverse complement strand
CGCGCTGCACGTCCACCAGCGGGTGGCTCATGAACGCCTCCACCGCGCGGACGGCATCGGTGAACAGGCGGCGGTAGTAGTAGGTGGTGGGATGGAGGATGCCCTGCGTCATGAAGCCCGGGTGGGCGGGGTTGGCCCCGTCGGGCAGGTCGGGGGTGTCGCCGCGCTGCCATGCGCTGCCCTGCCCGCGTGTGTCCATCACCAGATAGGCGAAGCCCGCGGAGGCCCACGGCAGCCAGAACAACGGGTTGCCGCGCCCGCCGCCATAGCCGATGAACTCCACCACACCGGGCAGCGGCGCGCTCGCGCCGCGCGGCAGGATCAACCAGCCCTTGATCGTCTGGCCGCCGTAACCGGCAAAGCTCACATCGTAAGCTTGAACCGTGCGCAACCCAAAATCGACTGGCTCGAACCGCGCGTTGAGCGGGCGCTGGCGCGCTTCGGCCAGCGTCTGCGCCCAGAAGGCGTCAAAATCGTTCGGCTCGGCGACCATCGGGGCGTAGTCGTACAGCGCATCGAGAGGCAGGTCAATCATCGGCATGGCAGGGCATCCTCGCGTGTTAGTGGGTCGCTTCGACTATACCGCAGACGCACGCCCACGCCATGAGCCGCGGTGAGCCAGTTCAAAAAGGGGGAGGTGAGGCTGCATCATGAGCATTTTGCACCAAGTGCTTGACAAATCGTATACAGTGTGCAACTCTATAGACATAAGATGCTTTTTATCCTTTTTGTAGGCTTTTTAGCGACAGATGGCTTTTTCGCAAATCCAGCCCACCAACCTGCGGAATCAGGTCATCGACCAGATTCGCACCGCGATCATCGAAGGGCGGTTAAAGCCCAACGATCACATCGTGGAAGCAGCGCTGACACAGCAGCTCGGCGTGAGCCGCACCCCCGTGCGCGAGGCGCTGCTGCTGCTGGAGCAGGATGGGTTGGTCGTCTCGTACCCCCACCGTGGGTCGTTCGTCCGCAACTTCACCCCGCACGACGTCGATGAGATCTTCAGCATGCGTACCGTGCTGGAGAACATGGCAGGCGAGCTAACGATGCAGCAGATGACCGAGGCGGATTACGAACACCTCGAGCTGCTCATCACCCAGCAGCGCGCCGCCATCGCTCAGAAGGACTTCCGCCAAGTGCGCTCGATTGACATGAGCTTCCACCAATACCTCGTCGGGCGCAGCGGTCACCACCTTCTCATCCGGAACTGGGAGCAGATCGTGGCGCAGATCGCCGCTGTGCTGTACATCCGCGCGGAGGCCTTCCCCGATTACGATGAATATCTCGCCGTGCGCGATCACGGTCTCATCGTCGATGCCTATCGCCAGCGCAACATAGAAGCCCTGCGCGAGGCGAATCGTCGCATCAATCAGCGCGTCGCGGGAGAGTGCAAGCAGGCGATTGAGCGCAAAGGGGCGAGATATGCGTAACGGAGCCGTCTATTTCGCGCATATTGTATACAATATGCAAAATTACGAGGTATGTCCGTGCGGCTGCGGCCAGCACGATATACGCAGGATGCCCACTTAAGTTGAAGGAGGAGCCAACGACAGACGCACACGCAGCACACATCGTTACTGGATTGGTCGATTCAATTTGTTCTTTTTTATGGAGGATGCAAGAAATGAAGAAAAAACTCGGTTTGTTGGCTGGGGCGGTCATGGCGCTGACCATGTCGCTCCCTGCGACGGCACAGTCGAACATCACCATTTGTTTCGGCTTCCAAGACCTTGAGACGGAGTTCTGGGTCGCGGGCCACCGCGCCATCACCACCACCTTGCGCGATCAAGGTGTGACCGTGTTGGAATACAACGCCAACGAAGACCCCAACCGCCAGCTTGAGCAGGTGCGTGAGTGCATCGCGCAGGGCGTGGACGGCATCATCATCATCCCGCAGGACGGCGACAGCGCCGTGACCATCGTCCGCGAAGCGCAAGACGCTGACATCCCGATTGCGGTGTTCAACCGCCCGCCGAACGACCGCAGCCGCGGCATCGTCGTGGTGGCCGATAATGTGAGCGCGACTGAGCAAGCCGTGGAGTTCATGGCGCAGCAGGCGCTGGTCAAGTGGGCCGTCACCGGCCAGACGATTCAGCCGCTCATCTTGGTAGGCGCGCTGCAAGACACCAACGCCATTGGCCGCCGCGAAGGCTTCTTCAACGTCATCAACCGCTACAGCGAAGCCTACCCGGGCCTGTTCGCCACCCCGATTGAAGTCGCCACCGAATGGGATGCCGCGACCGCGCTGGCCAACCTTGAGGCTGCCATCACCGCTAACCCGGGCGTGGACTTCATCTTCACGTCGTCGGACTTCTTGTTCCCAACGATCCGCAGCGTGCTGGAGCCGCGCGGCAAGTGGGTTCCGCGTGGCGACCCGAACCACGTCATCATGGGCGGCCTCGACGGTGACGCGACGGCTTGCATGCTGATCGAGCAAGGCTATGTGGACGCGACCGGCGTGCAAGACCTGTTCCTTGAAGCCGAGCTGACGCTGGACGGCATCCTCGACGCGATTGCCGCCGGCGACACGCGCCCGAACGAAGTCCGCATTGACCCGGGCTTTGCCCTCCATGCAGCCAACATTCAGTTCAACCGCAGCGATATGTGGGGCTGCGTCCTCTACGACGCTGGCTTCCTCGATCAATAAGTCGGCCCGAGGCGCAGCGGGGGATCCTCGCTGCGCCTCCCCATTGACCACCTACCGCTTTTTGACAGGATGCTGCTGATGACTGCGTCAAATCCCCCCTCATCTGAGGCTTCGTTTCAAAGGCTGAGCAGCCTGCGCGCCGCCCGTCGCCCCACCACGGGGGGACTGCTCGGCTGGCTGCGTCGGCTGCTGCTCTCAGAGTATTTTGTGCTCTATCTGACGATCACGATGTTCGTCAGCGCTGCCATCATCTTCCCTCAGATCGGGCTAGCGGCCACGCTCGGCCTGCCCACCAACA
Source organism: Anaerolinea sp. (assembly GCA_046719465.1). Taxonomy (GTDB): domain Bacteria; phylum Chloroflexota; class Anaerolineae; order Aggregatilineales; family Phototrophicaceae; genus JANWYT01. The sequence continues at coordinate 13,224 of JBDNCV010000083.1, read as the reverse complement.
TCTCGAACCAGTTCTTGAACATGTGGCCGCTGCTCGCGGTGGCTGTCGGCCAGACCTTCGTCCTCATCATCGGCGGCATTGACCTCTCACAAGGCTCCATCATGGCTATCACCAGCGTCGTCGGCGCGATCTTCATGACGACCGCGCTGGATGAACCCACGCATGGGCGCAGCCCGCTGTGGGGGACGATCCTCACGCCAGACGGCGGCATTATGGGCGGGCATGAGCTGGCCGTGCCGGTGGGCATCGCGGCCATGCTGCTGCTGGGCATGGCGATTGGCTTCCTCAACGGGTTCATCATCACGCGCTTCAAGATCGCCCCCTTCATGATGACCCTCGTCTCGATGATCTTTTTCAGCGCCTTTGCGCTGTGGCTCACACAGTCGCGCAACATCTCGAGCCTGCCGGAGGACTTCCTGCGGTTGGGGACGGGCGACGTCATCTCAGTGTTTTTGGGGCCAAAGACGGAGTCCCAAATCCCCCGCCGGGAGGTCTTAACCGCGGTCGCGTACCCCACGCTGATTGCGCTGGGCGTGGCCGCCATCGGGAGCTTTTTGCTCAACCGCACCAGCTTCGGGCGGCACATGTTCGCCATCGGGGCGAACCGGCGCAGCGCCCTCATCAGCGGCGTGCCCACCAACCGCGTCATCATCATGGTCTACATGTTCAGCGGGTTTTGCGCGGCGGTCAGCTCCATCTTGTACTCTGCCCGGCTTGGCATCGGCCAGCCCTCGCTCGGCAACAATTTGCTCTTGGACATCATCGGCGCCGTCGTGATCGGCGGCACGAGCTTGTTTGGCGGCAAGGGCAGCGTCAAGGGCACGATCTTCGGGGTGGCATTTTTTGTGCTGCTGCTCAACGTGCTGAACGCGGCGCGGCTGTCACCGTTTGTGATCGACGCGGTGAAGGGCGTGGTGATCCTCGTCGCGGTGTTCCTCGACGTGACGCGCGGCCGCTTGATGCGCCAAGCGGAGGGGCAGCGATGAAAGCCATCCTCAGCATTGAAAGTGTGACCAAAGCCTTCTTCGGCGTGCCTGCCGTGCGCGATGTGACGCTGCACGTGGAGCATGGGCACATCCTCGGCTTGATTGGCCAGAACGGGGCGGGCAAGAGCACCCTGATGAACCTCATCGGTGGGGTGGTGCAGCCCGACGCAGGGCGCATGACCTTTCAAGGCAAACCTTACCGCCCACGCCGCCCCGCCGACGCTTATCACAGCGGCATCGCCTTCATCCACCAAGAGCTGAACTTGTTCACCAACTTGACGATTGCCGAAAATATCTTCATTGAGAACTTCCCGACGCGCCGCGTGGGGCCGCTGCGGTGGGTGGATCGCGCGGCGGTGCAGGCGCGCACCCGTGAAGTGCTCGCTGAGGTTGGCCTCGACCTTGCGCCCAACCTGACCATTGACCGCATCTCCCCCGGGGAGCGGCAGCTCGTCGAGATCGCCAAAGCGCTGCATCAAGACGCGCCCCTCATCATCCTCGATGAGCCGACCACCTCGCTCACCAACCGCGAGACGGAGCGCCTGTTCGCCCTGATGCGCCGCCTGCGCGAGCAGGGCAAAACGATGATCTACATCTCGCACATCCTGCGCGACGTGCTCGACCTTGCCGACAGCGTGGCCGTGATGCGCGACGGCCAGCTCGTCACCCATGAGCCAACCAGCGCCTTCGACGTCAACCGCATGATCTCGCTCATGGTGGGGCGCAGCCTCGACAACCTGTTCCCTGCTCGCTCCAACACGCCCTCCACCCGCCCCATGCTGCAAGTGGACGGCGTGAGCAGCGCCGGCATCGTCGAGAACATCCACCTCACCGTGCATCAGGGCGAAGTCGTCGGCATGTTCGGGCTGATGGGGTCAGGGCGGACGGAGCTGGCGCGCATCCTCTTTGGGCTGGATCCGTTCGAGAAGGGCAGCATCATCATCGACGGCCAGCGGCTGACGCGCCTCAGCCCGCGCCACAGCATCCGCCAGAAGGTAGCCTTCGTGACGGAGAACCGCCGCGAGGAAGGCCTGCTGATGGACATCAACATCGCCGACAACGTGGCGCTGGTGGCGCTGCCGAGCTTCAGCCGGACGCCGCTGCAAGTGGTCGACAAAGAGACGATGCACGACGCCGTCAGCCAGACAGTGGCCACGCTGCAGCTCAAAAGCGGCGACATTCGTCGGCAGGCGGCGCGCAGCCTCAGCGGTGGCAACCAGCAGAAGGTCGTCCTGAGCAAATGGCTGCTCTCGGAGCCGCGCCTGTTCATCCTCGACGAGCCGACCCGCGGGATCGACGTGGGCGCAAAGTTTGAAATTTACACGATCATCGACCAGTTGGCCGCCGCGGGCAGCGGTGTCTTGTTCATCTCGTCCGAGTTGGAGGAACTCATCGGCGTGTGTGATCGCATCGTGGTGATGAGCCAAGGAGAGCTGGTCAGCACGTTTGAGCGCGCGCAATTCGACGAGGAAGCGATTCTGCGCGCCGCGTTCCGGCAGGAGGGAACCCCCGCATGAGCCGTTCAACACTCCTTGACCGCGTGTGGCAGTTCTTGCTCGCGCGTTCGACGCTGGTGCTGTTCGTGGTGGTGTTCATCCTCTTTGGGCTGTCATCGCCGCGCTTCTTCACCCTCGAGAACATCAACAACTTCGTCAAGCAGGCCTCGTTCGTCGGGATCATCGCGGTGGGGATGACCTTCGTGCTGCTGACGGCGGGCATTGATCTGTCCGTCGGGTCGAACATGTACCTCTCGGCAGTGGTGAGCGGGCTGCTGATGCGCAGCATGGGGCTGGAGGTGCTGCCCGCGCTGGGCGTGGCGCTGCTGGTGGGGTTGGTGTTTGGGGCGGTCAACGCCTTCTGCATCGTCTACCTGCGCATCATCCCCTTCATGGTGACGCTGAGCACCCTTGTGATCGGGCGCGGCTTAGGGACAGCCCTCACCGAGTCGCAGCAGATCGACCTGCCGCAGCGTATGGCGACCTTCGGCCAGACGATCATCTTAGGCGTGCCGATGCCGACGATTGTCTTTGGGCTGGTGGTGGTCACGGCCTATATCATCCTGACGCGCCTGCCGTTGGGGCGGCAGATTTACGCTGTCGGCAACGACATCGACGCCGCGGAGAAGGCTGGCATCAACACGCGCCGCGTGCTGGTGACGGTGTACCTCATCTCAGGGGTGTGCGCGGCGCTGGCGGGGTTTGTGCTGGCCTCGCAGGTGATCCGCGTGGATCGCGCCTTTGCCGAGGGGCGCGAGTTTGACGCCATTGCGGCGGCCGTGCTGGGCGGCACGAGCTTGTTTGGCGGCGTGGGCAACGTGTTCGGCACGGTGGTCGGCGCGGTGTTGATCCAGATGGTGCAGACCGGCCTTCAGTTCAACCAAGTGAACCTCTACCTCCAGCCGATGGTGCGTGCGGCCATCATCCTGCTGGTCGTGTTCTTCGACAGCCTGCGCGAGCAGACGCAGGCGCGTCTCAAGCGGCGCTTTATCCGTCCGATTCAGGAGGAACCATCCGCCCTCAACACGAGCTAGCCCGCGCGATCCTTGAACGTTGTTCACCGGCAGGGCGTGGCCACCCCATGCCCTGTTCATCACCGCATGATTTGTAGCACAGGCTCGTCTTTTTACTCAGGAGTGTAATCGTATGTACCACGTAGCGCTGATGGGAGCTGGGGGCAAGATGGGGGGCAGGCTGACGGATAACCTGATGCGCATGCCCGAAAAGTACACGATGTACTACGTCGAAGTGAGCGAGGCAGGGATCGCCAACTTGGCCAAGCGCGGCCAAACGACCACGCCGCAGGCCGAGGCGCTGGCCAAGGCCGATACGGTGATCCTCGCTGTGCCGGATCGTTTGGTAGGGCCGATCACGCAGGAGATCGTCCCTACGCTGAACCCGGGCACGATGGTGCTGAGCCTTGATCCGGCGGCCGCTTACGCCGGAATCATCCCGATCCGCGAGGACTTGACCTATTTCGTCTCGCACCCCTGCCATCCGCCGCTGTTCAACGACGAAGTGACCGAAGAAGCCCGCACGGACTGGTTCGGCGGCGTGAAGGCCAAGCATCATATCGTCTCGGCGCTGCACGCTGGGCCAGAGTCGGACTATGCCAAAGGCGACGAAATTGCCCGCGACATGTACGCCCCTGTGATGAACAACTACCGCATCACCGTCGAGCAGATGGCGATCTTGGAGCCTGCGCTGGCCGAGACGTTCACCGCGACCGTCATCACCGCGATCAAAGAAGCCTACGACAAAGCGGTTGAGATGGGCGTGCCCGCGGAAGCTGCGTGGGAGTTCCTCTCAGGGCATGTGCGGATCGAGTTTGCGATTATCTTCGGCATTGCGGGCTTCCCCTTCTCAGACGGCGCGAAGCTCGCCATCCAAAAGGCGTATGACAAGATCTTCAAGCCCGACTGGATCGAGAACATCATGAGCTTGGAAGCGCTCAAGCACAGCGTGGCTGAGATTACCCACAGCGTGAAGCAGTAGGTCTATGCACGGGTTGAAGCATTATCAACAAGCGTTGCAAACGGCGGATGAGCCGTTTGCCGTGCTGCCGCTCAGCAATGGGTGCGCGGCGCTCATCACACAGCGCGGCGGGCGCGTGCTGGGCATCTTCCCGACGGAGGACGGGCCTAACCTGCTGTGGACGAATCAAGCCGCGCTCGGCAGCGGGGCAGCGCTGAAAGCCTTTGCCGCCGCTGGCGCGTGGAACCTCGGCGGCGAGCGGCTGTGGATCGCGCCGGAGATTCAGTACAACGTGCGCGACCGCGCCGACTTCTGGGGCACGCTGCACGTCCCCCCGGCGATGGATCCCGCCGCGTATACGCTCGAGGCCGACAGGGGGCGGGTCACGCTCCGCGCGGAGATGGCGCTGCCCGCCTACAACCTCGCCGCTGGCACACAGCAGATCAGCGTCGAGCGGGTCTATCAGCCCGTCCCGAACCCGCTGGCACAGGCCACCAGCCGCCGCGTGATCTACGGGGGCTATCAGCAGCAGGTGACGCTGCGCGTGACGCAGCCGCACATCGCCGCCGAGGCGTGGAGCCTGATACAGCTCCCGGCAGGCGGGCAGCTGGTCATCCCGTCGATGCCGCAGGTGGAAGCCGCCGACTACTTCGGGGACGTGCCCGGGTCAGCGCGCGCCGTCCGCAGCGGAGACACGCCCCACGTGCGCTTGGCGCTCACGGGGCAGCAGCAGTTCAAGGTGGGCTATCAAGCGTGGTGCATGACGGGGCGCATGGGCTACTGGCGCACGCTGCCGGATGGCAACGCGGCGCTGCTTGTGCGGGCGTTCTTCAGCAACCCCTCCAACCCCTATGCCGAGGAGCCGCCCAGCGAGGTTGGCGTGAACGGCTTCAGCGTCCACGTCTATAACGACGGCGGCGAGTTCGGCGGTGAGCATTCCTTCGGCGAAATGGAGTGCAGCGGCACGACGCTGATCCACGGGCGCACAGAAGCGACCGACACGTTCCTGCTGTGGGCTTATGTCGGGCCGCCGGATGAGGTGCGCGCGTTGGGGCGCTTGCTGTTGGGGGTGGCGCTGTGAAGCTGGGGCTGGGCAGCTACGGCGTGGCGTGGGCGATTGGCGTGCCGGCCTATCCCGCGCCGCCCGACCCATTGGATGCGTTCGGGCTGGTGACGCTGGCGCATGGATTCGGGCTGCGCTTGGTGCAGATCGCCGACAATCTGCCGCTGCACACGCTGCCGAGCGAACAGCGCGCCGCGCTCCGCCGCCATGCCGATGCGCTGGGCGTGGCGGTGGAGGTGGGGACGCGCGGCATCCACCATGAGCATCTGCTGACTTACCTCGACATCGCCCGTGAGTTTGCATCGCCGATTTTGCGCGTCGTCGTGGACAGCGCCGGGCATCACCCGCCGCCGCAGGAGGTGGTGGAACGGGTGCGCGCCTTCCTGCCGATGTTGGAGGCCGCCAACGTCACGCTGGCGATTGAGAACCACGACCGCTTCCACGCGCGCACGCTGGCGGAAATCGTGCAGGCCGTCGGCTCGCCGTGGGTGGGCATCTGCCTCGACACGGTCAACTCGTTCGGGGCGCTGGAGGGGCCAGCGGTCGTTGTGGAGGCGCTCGCGCCCTACGTGGTCAACCTGCACGTGAAGGAGTTCATCGTGCGGCGCGTGCCGCACAACATGGGCTTCGTCGTGACGGGCGCGCCCGCCGGGCAAGGGATGCTCAACGTGCCGTGGCTGCTGGGGCAGCTGCAAGCGCACGGGCGACCGTTCAACGCGATCATCGAGACATGGCTCGACCCGCTGCCAGAAGCTGCCGCGACCATCGCGCAGGAACGATCCTACGTAGAGCAAAGCGTGGCCTACCTGCGCGCGTTCATACAAGGATGAGACCGCGGGCAGCATAGGGGCGAGACACGCCTCACCCCACGGAAAGAAACAGTTTTGAGCGTAACATCAGTGAAGGAGCGAGTTCATGAAAAAACTGCGATTTGCGCTCTTTGGGGCGGGCTTCTGGGCATCGTATCAACTCCACGGTTGGGAGCAGACCGGCGCGGTGGCGTGCGTGGCGATCTACAACCGCACCCGCGAGCGGGCGGAGGCGCTGGCCAAGCAGTTCAACATCCCCGCGGTATATGACGACGCGGAGGCGCTGCTGAAGCACGAAACGCTCGACTTCGTGGACGTCTGCACCAACGTCGAGACGCACGCGCCCTTCACGCTCATGGCGCTGGAGCGCGGCCTGCCGGTGGTGTGTCAAAAGCCGATGGCCACTTCCATCCACGAGGCCGAGACGATGCTCGCCGCGGCGCAGCGGGCGGGCGTGCCGCTGCTCATCAACGAAAATTGGCGCTGGCAGCACCCGATCCGCCAGTTCAAAGCGGCGCTCGACAAGGGGCAGATCGGCAAGGTGTTCCGCGCCCGCATCGACTATCGCAACAGCTTCCCCGTGTTCGACAATCAGCCGTTCTTGAAAGACCTCGAACAATTTATCCTGACCGACATCGGCAGCCACATCCTCGACGTGGCGCGCTACCTGTTCGGCGAAGCCGAGACGCTCTACTGCCAGACCGCCCGCGTTCACCCCGACATCCGAGGCGAGGACGTGGCGACCGTCGTCATGCGCATGAGCAGCGGGGCCATCGTCACCTGCGACATGAGCTATGCCACCAAGCGGGAACACGACCGCTTCCCAGAGACCTACATCGAGGTCGAGGGCAGCGCAGGCTACCTCGAGCTGGGGCCGGATTTCTGGATCCGCGAGACGACCGCTGCGGGCACGCTCGCCACGCGCCACAAACCGCCGCGTTTTGCATGGGCTAACCCCGAGTATGACGTGGTGCACAGCAGCATCTACTTCTGCCAGCAGAACCTCGCCGACGCGCTCCACGGCCTCGCCGCGGCAGAAACGACCGCTGAGGACAACCTGCGCACCGTGCAGCTGTACTACGGCTCCTATGCTTCGGCGGCGGCGGGGCAGGCGATCCACCTGCCGATCACCGGCGAGCAGTACAATGCGATGATGCGAGGGTAGGGACGCGCCTAGCCGCGACCGCGGGTCAAGCTCCCCCACTGGCTGCATGCGCCGCATTGATGACTTGCACGGGGCAGCGCCCATGCTGCCCCAACGGAGGATAATCATGACCATTGATGATCAATACCTGCTGCACGGCGCGCCTCTCGCATGGGAACCGCCCATGACTTTGGACGCAGGGCCGCTCTCGTTGCAGTTTGAGTACGGCGTGCTGCGCTACATCCGGCTGGGCGGGGTGGAAGCGCTGCGCCAGATTTACAGCGCCGTGCGCGACCACAATTGGGGCACTGTCCCGGGCGTGCTGAGCAACCTGATCGTGACTCAACACGATGATCGCTTTGAAGTGACGTTCGACTGCGCGCATCAGCAGGGGGAGGTACACTTCGTTTGGCGTGGGGCGATTACCGGCGACGCCGACGGCACGCTGCGCTATCACATGGCGGGCGAGGCGCTGTCCACGTTCCGGCGCAACCGCATCGGCTTCTGCGTGCTGCACCCGATGCAGTGCGCGGGGGCGGCCTGCCGCATCCTCCACACCGACGGCACACAGACGGACGCGCGCTTCCCAGTGGCCATTGCGCCCCACCAGCCCTTCTTCGACATCCGCGCCGTGCAGCATGAATACGCCCCCAACTGCTGGCTCGAGGTGCGGATGGAGGGTGACACCTTCGAGATGGAGGATCAGCGCAATTGGATCGACGCCTCGTTCAAGACCTACTGCACGCCGCTGGCGCTGCCCTTCCCAGTGACCGTGCCCGCGGGCACGCGCATCGAGCAGACCATCACCCTCACCCCGCTGACCCCGCCGCCGAGCGCTGCCACGTCCGCGGATGCCCCCCTAGCACTGCGCCCCATGCCGACGGAGCGCACGCTGCCGCCGCTGGGGTTGGGCGCGGCCAGCCACGATGAGCCGCTCAGCCCGCGCCAGATCGAACGGCTCAAAGCGTTGGGGCTGGCGCATCTGCGCGTGGACGTGCGCTTCGATCAACCCTACTGGCAAGATCAACTGGCGCGGCGCGCGGCTGAGGCCGCCAGCCTCGGCGCAGCGCTGGAAGTGGCCCTCCACCTCAGCGACCCCGCCGAGGAACAGCTTGCCGCGGTCGCCCAGTTGGGCTTGCCCGCGCGCGTCGCCCGCTGGCTCATCTTCCGCGTGGGCGAGAAATCAACGCGCGAGCCGTGGCTGGCGCTGGCGCGGCAGCACTTGGGCGCAGACGCGGCGCTGGTCACCGGCACAGATGCCTTCTTCACCGAGCTGAACCGCGAGCGCCCACCGCACCACGCCGCCGATGGCGTGGTCTACTCGCTCAACCCGCAGGTGCACGCCTTCGACGATGCCTCCCTCGTAGAGACGCTGGCCGTCCACGCCACCACGCTGGAGACCGCGCGGACATTCTGCGGTGGCAAGCCGATCTACGTCGGGCCGGTGACGTTCAAAATGCGCTGGAACCCGAACGCCACCGCGCCGGAGCCGCCCACCGCGCCGGATGAGCTGCCGCGCCAAGCCGACCCGCGTCAGATGTCGCTGTTTGGGGCGGGCTGGGCGCTGGGCAGCCTCAAGTATCTGGCGTTGGCGGGGGCAGCAGGCACGACCCACTTCGAGACGACCGGCTACATGGGGATCATGGCGACCGAAGCCGGGTCGCGCCTGCCGGATCAGTTCCCCAACGTCGCGGGCGGGGTCTACCCGATGTACCACGTCTTCGCAGACCTTGCCGGGTTCACCGGCGCGCAGGTGATCGACCTGCGCAGCAGCGACCCGCTGCGCGTGGACGGGTGGGGCGTGCGGCAAGCGGAGCGCGAGCGCTACCTCATCGCCAACTACACTGGCGCGCCGCAGGACGTCACGCTGGCGCTGAGCGGGCGCTTCGCTGAGCGGATGCTCTGCCTTGAGACCGCCCTCGCCGCCATGCGCGAGCCAGAAGCCTTCCGCGCAAGCCAACCCCTTGCAATCGTCAGCGCTGCCGACGCGCTCGCCATCACGCTGCCGCCGTTTGCCGTCCTCACGTTGGATCGGATCCCATGAGCCAAGAGATCATCGCCCACTACCTGATTGAAACGCGCCACCCGCTCCAGCAGGCCGCTGAGATGATGGCCGGGGAGCAGTCCGCAGGGACGTTTGTCAAAGTCCCCGGGGAGACGCCCGAACTGCTGGCGCAGCACGGCGCAAAAATCCTCAACCTGACCGAGCTGGAGACCGTGGACGCCCCGTCCCTGCCGGGCGCAAAGCCCCCGCGCGGCCAGCCCAACGCGCCCATCCGCCGCGCGCGTGTCACTCTGGCGTTCCCTTTTGCCAACGTCGGCGCGTCGCTCAGCACGCTGATCACCACCATCAGCGGCAACCTATTTGAGCTGGGGCCGTTCTCGGGGCTGCGCCTGCTGGATGTCGAGATCCCGCCCGCCTTTGCGGAGGTCTACCCCGGGCCGCAGTTCGGCGTGACGGGCACGCGGCGGTTGGCTGGCGTCGAAGGCCGCCCGCTCATCGGCACGATCATCAAGCCCAGCGTCGGCCTCTCCCCAGAGCAAACCGCCGACCTCGTGCGCGTCTTGTGCGAAGCCGGGCTTGACTTCATCAAGGATGACGAACTCCAGACCAATTCGCCCCATTCGCCGCTGGAAGCGCGCGTGCAGGCGGTGATGCGCGTCATCCGCGACCACGCCCAAGCCACCGGCAAGCAGGTCATGTACGCCTTCAACATCACCGCCGACCTCGACGACATGCGGCGGCATCACGATATTGTGCTGGCGCACGGCGGCACGTGCATCATGATGAACATGCTGGCGGTGGGGCCGGTGGCGCTGGCGCACATCCGCCGCCACGCGCAGCTTCCCATTCACGGCCATCGCGCGGGCTGGGGGGCGCTCACCCGTCACCCCTTGCTTGGCATAGACTATGTGGCGTATCAGAAGCTGATGCGGCTGGCGGGCGTTGATCACCTGCACGTGAACGGGCTGCGCAACAAGTTCTGTGAGAGCGACGAGTCGGTGATCGCCTCGGCCAAGGCCTGCCTCACGCCGATGTTCCGCCCCGACGACGTGGCGATGCCCGTCTTCTCTGCGGGGCAGACGGCAGGCCACGCCCCCGACACGTACCGAGCGTTGGGCAGCGCTGACCTGCTGTTCTTGGCGGGCGGGGGCATCATGGCGCACCCCAGCGGGCCAGCGGCAGGCGTGCGCAGCCTCCAGCAGGCGTGGGAAGCCGCCATGCAGGGCATTCCGCTTGCAGAACACGCCGCTCGTCACGCTGAGCTGGCGCAAGCGTTGGAGGCGTTCGCATGAACGCGCTGCGCCTCACCTTCTACGGGGACGACTTCACTGGCTCGACGGATGTTATGGAGGCGCTGACGCTGGGCGGCGTGCCAACGGTGCTGTTCCTTGCGCCGCCTACGCCCGAATTCGTCGCAGAGCGCTTCCCGCAGGTGCAGGCGCTCGGCGTGGCGGGGGTCAGCCGTTCGATGTCGCCCGCCCAGATGAGCGCCGAGCTGCCGCCGATCTTCGCCGCGCTGGCGGCGTTCCGCGCCCCGCTGTTCCACTACAAGATCTGCTCCACCTTTGACTCGTCGCCCACGGTGGGCAGCATTGGCCACGCAATCGAGCTGGGCGTGCAGGCCTTCGGCGCGGGCGTCGTGCCGCTGATGGTGGGCGCGCCCGTCCTCAAGCGCTATGTGGCGTTTGGGAACCTGTTCGCCACCATCGGCGACGAGACCTACCGGCTCGACCGCCACCCCACCATGCGTCAGCACCCGATGACGCCGATGGACGAGGCCGACCTGCGCCTGCACCTCGGCAAGCAGACGACGCGGCGCATCGGGTTAATCGACATGCGCCACCTTGCCACATCCGAGACGCTGGCCGCACGCTGGGCGCACCTGAGCGCGGCGGGCTGCCAGATCGTGTTGTTCGACACGCTAGACGAGCGCCACTTACAAGCCATCGGCGGGTGGCTTTGGGCGCAGCGCGGGGAAAGCCCCGTGTTCGTCGTCGGCTCGTCCGGCGTGGAGTACGCGCTGACCAGCCACTGGCAGCAGTCCGGCGACGTGGGCGCGACCCATGCCGTGCGGCACGTTGACCCCGTCCCGCAGACGCTGGTGATCAGCGGCAGCGCTGCCCCGCAGACCGCCGCGCAGATCGAGTGGGCGCTGGCCAACGGCTTCCACGGCATCCGCCTCGACGGCCCCGCGCTGATCAACCCTGCCACCGCCGACGCCGCTCGTGAAGCCGCCCTCGCGCAGGCGCTGGCCGTGTTGGAGGGCGGCGGCAGCCCGCTGCTGTACTCGGCGTTGGGGCCGACCGATCCGGCTATCCCTGCCACGCGCGACGCGATGACCGCCCTCGGGATGGATCCGCAGACGGTGGGCGAGCGGCTCGGCTCGCAGCAGGGGCGGCTGCTGCGCGATGTGTTGGGGCGTTTCGCGCTGCGGCGGGTGTGCGTCAGCGGCGGCGACACCTGCGGCCATGCAGCGCGGCAGTTGGGCATCTACGCGCTCGAGTACGTCATGCCGATTGCGCCCGGCTCACCCTTGTGCCGCGCCCGTTCGCATCAAGCTGCGTTCGACGGCCTAGAGATTTCGCTCAAGGCAGGGCAAGTTGGGCGGCCGGACTACTTCGGCACGCTGCTCAGCGGGTGCGTGCCCGCCTAGAAGCCGCAGCGTGCCCGTGAGCGTCCTTACCAGTGGCGCATCGGCAGGCCGGCCACCGGCGACTGGAACTTCAACAGGTGCGGCATCGCCAGCGACCCCATGTAGACCGTCTTGAGGTCGTCGCCTGCAAACGTGATGCTCGTCGGGAATTGGATGCGCGGCCCCACACAGGCGAACATCCCCTCTGGCGTGAGCGTGCCCGCGTCAACCGCCGCCTGCGCCGCTTCCAGCGCGGGCAGGTTCGGGTCTTCAAACACGGTGTGGGCTTCGCCGTCGGGCGTGATGATGATAAGGCCGTTGCGCAGCACCATCGCCACCCACACGTTGCCCTCTGCGTCAAAGGTGAAGCCGTCGACATAGCCGCCCATCCCTAAGTCGGCTGGGCCGTAGACCTCCATCGGGCCGAGGTTGCCCGCGTCGTCCAGCACTTTGAAGCGAATGATGCGCTTGGCCATCGTCTCGGCGCAGTAGAGATATTCCTCTTTCGCATCCAGCCGGACTTCGTTGGGCATGGTGATCCCATCGGCCACCTTGCGCACGCCCTGCTCGTCCATCAGCAGGATGTAGCCATCAGGGCGGGGGTTGGCCGCCGCGGGGAACCACGGGCGAATGGTCGTCATAATGCTGACCCACAGGCGATCCTTCGAGTCGACGTAGATGTAGTTGACCGGCCCCAGCGGCTTGCCCTCGAACGACTCCAGCAGCACCTCGTGACTGCCATCCGGCTTGAGGCGGAACACGCGCCCTTCATCGATATCCGCAAGGTATAGGTTGCCCGCGCCATCCATCGTGATGCCGTTGACCTCGTTGATCGGCACGGGGATCAAGCGGCTGGAGCCATCCGGCAGCACCACCTTCACCCCGCCGCGATTGTCCGAGACGTAGAGCGTGCCATCGCGCGTGGCGAGGATCGACTCGGGACGGCTGAAATCATCACGGAAGCGCTCAATCTGGTCGAGCGTCAGGCGAAACTCTTTGATCGACATACAAGCTCCTTTTTTTATGAAGAATCACTATTCAATGCTTGAGGCATATCTAGTATAGCGCGTGGCGCGGTTCGAGGCCGCAGCCCCCTTCAAGGGGCGCGGCGGACG